>JABMMZ010000035.1 GCA_013205405.1 Bacteroidota bacterium
TTAGACTGATTGCATCTTCTAATAAAAACTGCAAAGACTCCGCTTTTAAACCCGTTGTTAATTACGCTCAACCATTTGCTAAATTCAACATCAATGACTCTGCACAATGCTTTAGAAGTCACTTGTTCTCCTTTACCAATAATAGCAGTGATTTCGACAGCATTGTTTACAATTGGGAATTTGGCAATGGAGATAAAATCAAAACGAAGGATCCTAATTACCAATACAATTCAATTGGATTCTTCACAACAAAACTGAGTATTGTAACAAAATATGGATGTATGGATTCAATGTTTAAAAATTTAGAAGTGTGTCCCATGCCAATTTCAGATTTTACAATGAATGACAACAATAGTTGCTTAAAAGGAAACCAATTTTCTTTTAAAAATGAGAGTCTGATTTCTGATAGTAGCACACTAATATACAAATGGGATTTAGGTGATGGGACTCAATCAAATTGGATAAATTTATCTCATCAGTATAAAACATTTGGAGATTACGTTATTAATATAATTGCCTCCAGCAATAACGGATGTAAAGACACTGTAAATAAAAATATATCTGTTTATGAACATCCTAAAATAAATTTTACAATAAACAATAAACAAGCTTGTTTGCTTAACAACAAATTTATCCTTAAAGATATAACCAAACATACGAGCAATATTAAAAATTGGGATTGGATTTTTTACAAAGCAAATTCAGGCAAGGATTCTATTTTCAACACGTCATCAATGGAGTTAAAATTTAATAAGATTGGCAAATATAATTATCAGTTAATTATTACAGATTCCAATTCATGTCAAGATACTATTAGAGAGTCAATAAATGTCTTTCCTCAAAGTAGTTTAAATTTCAATACAGATACGGTATGCATTGGCAACAAAAACACATTTATTAGCAATAACAATATTGATACTGGATTTATCACTGAATTGAAATGGCATTTTGGAGATGGTTTAAATGACAACAAACCAAATACTACTCATGCCTATAAAGTTGCAGGCAGATATAACATTATGCTAACAAGCACAAACTCTTTTGGATGTAAAGACACCTTAATCAAATACAAATCTGCACAATCGAGAGAAATACCTACAACTTCATTTACCTATGAAAAAAAACTAGATTCGCTCACCTACACTGGATATCAATTTAAATCAAATAGTATTGGAATATCCAATCTTGATCATTTTTGGACCTATAATACCAATGAAACAAGCACTCTTAAAAACCCTTATATTCTTTTTGCAGACTCTGGAATGAAATCGGTAAAACTTGAAGTAAAAGACGAATTTGGGTGCAAAGATGAAACTGAAAAATGGATAAAAGCCATGCCAGAAATAGTGGTATATATTCCAAATGCATTTACGCCTAATGAAGACGGAATAAATGACTTTTTTAAACCATTTGGGATTGTTTATAACAAAGAATATGAATGGATAATAATAAACCGATGGGGTGAACTTATTTTTAAATCAAACAATCAAATGCAAGGATGGAATGGCAAAATAAAGGATAAATTGGTACCCGAGGGAGTATATGCTTATCTTTTAAAAGTCACCACTGCTCAAAACAAGCAATTAAAATTTGCAGGCACATTTCATTTGATATATTAAGCTTTTTTATGAAAAGCATTAAAAATGACTCTTATTTTAAAACACATAAACCATTAAATTCTTTATGTTCATTCTAATCTAAATACTAGCCATCGATAAATCATTTTACAAAACTAATTAATAAATAAAGTATCTCTTTTTTATCATTATTTACTTACCGCGAATCTACTAACAGAAACATTACCTATTTCGTCTTGAATACGGATAATGTAAATGCCTCTGATTAAAGTATTGATATCGAAACTGTAAAAACTTGACTGCGCAGATACATGTTCTGCTTGATATACTATTTTACCAGTTAGGTCTTGGATAGTAACGTTCATATTATCGGTGGCAACACCATTTAATTCTACATTCAACTGAGTGTTTGCAGGATTAGGGAATACATTACTAACTGTATGAACATATTAGTTCTGCTTACTATCACCAAACTGATGACACATCTTGTTTTTTGAATTAGGTTCATTATCTTTGTTAAACCTAAGGAAACTCAAACTAGACAATCAAGCCCTCCTTTTAGCTGCTTGGTTTCTAATGGGTTTCCAAAGAGAAGTAAAATACTTGATATTCAGGAGTATAGTGGTTATGGTTTATAATCCTCACTTTCCGCCATTTAGTTAGGATTTATATCTTTAAATTTGCCAATGAATGAAAGACGATAAAAAAAACCACTGGGAAAATATATATACTACAAAAGCAGTAAATGAAGTCAGTTGGTATCAAGCTTATCCAACCACGGTTGTCAAATATCTTGAAACTATTCAATTACCTTTAGATGCCAATATTATTGATATTGGTGGAGGAGAAAGTAATTTGGTAGATATCCTTTTAGATAAAGGATACCTTAATATTTGGGTATTAGATATTTCGGCTACAGCATTAGAAAAAACTAAAGCAAGACTTGGTTCTAAGGCTCAAAAAGTAAACTGGGTAGTTACAGATATTACTGAATTTAAGCCGCTTGTTAAATTTGATTTTTGGTACGATAGAGCCGTTTTTCATTTTTTAACTGATAATGATCAAAAATTAAGCTATAAAAAATTAGTAAGTGCCGCTTTAAACAAAAATGGACATTTTTTAATTGGCACTTTTTCAGAAAATGGTCCACTCAAATGCAGTGGATTAGAAATTCAACAGTATTCAGAAGCCGAACTAATAGCTGCATTTCAAGATGATTTTAAGGTATTAAAAAGCTTTACAGAAAATCATTCAACACCATTTAATACCGTTCAAAATTTTCAATTTTGTGGTTTTCAAAAGAAATAAAAAATCCTTTGAAATTTTCATCTCAAAGGATTTTTAAATATAAGCCACACTACATAATTGGAAATTAAATCCAATCCATAGCCATAGCAAAACCACCTACTGTGGTTGGCAGAGCTAGCCAAAATGCTTCAGGTAAAAAAATCATTAATAGTGTTAGTATCGTTAATGAAATTAGAAATAATGCCCAATAGCCTTTTTTAGATTTATTTTCAGTCATAGAATTTGATATTAATAGGCTGCAAACTTACAGAATTTTAACAAACCAACATAAAATTATTTTTTATATTTATGAATGTAAGGCAAGTATAGGCTTTCCAACTTATCTTTGCTCTATATTTTGGAAGAAAAAAGAGACATAAGAAGACTTACCCTGCAACAAATAAAAGAGGCTTTTACAACCGCTAATATGCAGGCTTTTAGAGCTAAACAGGTGTATGAGTGGCTTTGGAAAAAGGGCGCTCGCACTTTTTCTGAAATGACCAATCTTTCTATTGAAACCAGACAGTGGTTAGAAGAAAATTTTACTTTTTTTCAAGTCAATATTTTAAGCCAACAAACCAGCAGTGATGGCACCATCAAATTGGCTTTTAAACTGCATGATGGTGCCGTAGTAGAAGGGGTTTTAATACCCACAGAAACGCGCATGACAGCCTGTGTAAGTAGCCAAGTAGGTTGTAGTTTAAGTTGTGCTTTTTGTGCCACAGGCTTTTTAAAACGCCAAAGAAACTTAGAGCCTTCAGAAATATACGACCAAGTATGGTTGATAGATAAACTAGCCAAAGAAACTTACCAAATACCCTTAAGTAATATAGTATTTATGGGCATGGGCGAGCCCTTATTGAATTATAATAACGTATTGGCAGGTATAGATAGAATAACCTCGCCCGATGGCTTAGGCATGTCGCCACAGCGTATTACGGTTTCTACTGCTGGCGTAGCTAAAATGATTAAAAAATTAGCCGATGACAATGTGCGGTTTAACTTAGCCCTATCATTACATGCGGCCAATAATACCAAGCGCAGTGCCATTATGCCTATTAATGATAGCAATCCTTTAGAGGATTTAATTGAAGCTTTAAATTATTTTTATGCCAAAACTAAAAATAGAATTACCCTAGAGTATGCTGTAATGAATGATACCAACGATGGGATAGAAGAAGCCGATGAATTGGTAAGATTTGCTAAAAAAGTACCTTGTAAAGTTAATTTAATAGAATACAATGCAATAGATTTAGCCGATTTTAAGAGTAGTGGCGAAGATAAGATTGTTAAATTTGCCCAGTATATAGATTCTAAAGGTATTATTGTTAATATCAGACGCAGCCGAGGTAAAGATATTGATGCCGCCTGTGGGCAATTGGCTAATAAGAATCAGGAGTAGGGCGCAGTATTATTTTACACAGCCAATACATATCCAATAACAAAATAATACTTGGGCGTATCCATGCCAAAGCGCATGGTCGGGCTATCCGCTTGTAGTCCTCGCTACGCTGTGGGCTACCGCTGCTATCCCTTACGCTTGCTTACGCGTAATACTATTCGCCCTGTCAGTTCGAGTGAAAATTGGTTTTGCAATTTTCGTATCGAAAATAGAAATAGAAATGATGTGTTGAGAAACAACACATAGCTAAACAAAAATTTAATTCGTAAATTGCGACCTTTAATAATCTGACATAAAATAAATGGCAAATAGCAATCTTGCAAAAGCTAAAAATGCAAAAAACGATGAATTCTACACTCAATTCCAAGATATTGAAAAGGAGATAATGGCGTATTTGGAATTTAACCCAAACACCTTTACTGGAAAAACTGTTTTATTGCCTTGTGATGACCCTGAATGGAGCAATTTTACTAAATTCTTTGCACAAAACTTTGAAAGACTAAAACTAAAAAAATTGATAAGTACAAGCTATGCACCTGAAAGTAAAAGTTTGAAAATAAATTATCAACCAACACTTTTTGAAACTGCTGACCCAAAATTTGACGCAACTAAAACCATTGTTAACGGAAAAATATTTACACTTGACCACGACACAAGTGGAGACGGAAAAATTGATGTAAACGATTTGGAATGGACTTACTTAAAAGGTGATGGGGATTTCAAAAGTGATGAAATTAAAAAACTGCGTAACGAAGCAGACATAATTATTACCAATCCACCTTTTTCTTTGTTTAGGGAATTTCTGAGTTGGATTATTGAAGCCGATAAACAGTTTGTAGTAGTTGGAAGTATGAATGCAATTACTTACAAAGAAGTTTTTACTTCTATAAAGCAAAATAAAATTTGGTTAGGCTTAAAATCGACAAGTAAAGCAATGTATTTTAAGACTTCTGACAAAGAATATGCAAAACGAGTAAGTAGTGAAAGACCCGAAGGTTCTTGGTGGCGAACTATTGAAGATGAAGTTCACATTGGTATTAATAATTCTTGTTGGTACACAAATTTAGACCACGGAAAAAGACACCAACCAATGCCATTAATGACTTTTGAAGATAATTTAAAATTCAGTAAGCACAAAGAAATAAAAGGAATAGGTTATTTGAATTATGAAAATTATAATGCTATTGAAGTACCTTTTACCGATGCAATTCCAGGAGATTATGATGGAGTTATGGGAGTGCCTATAAGTTTCCTTGACAAATATTCGCCTGAACAATTTGAAATTGTTGGAAGTGACACAGATGTAAAAGAAGGTAAATTACCTCATTTAGTTAACCCAAAATGGACAGGAAA
>JABMMZ010000036.1 GCA_013205405.1 Bacteroidota bacterium
ATAAAATTCATTTTTTTTAGAATAAGTAATTATAAAAATTACCTATAAATAATTTAAGCTCTTTTCAATGAAAATAAGTAAGCAAAAGATGAAAAAAAGACTTTAGAGCCTGACTCTTTCCTTTCTAAAACATTACTTTCAACTACTAAAGGAGCTTCATAATGCGCAGGTTCGCCATTGCCAATTTCATGTTGAGGAAAATAATCTAATTCTCTGTCTGGGCGGCTATACTCATGAGGTCCTCTGTAAACTGCTGGTATTGCACCTGGCCAGTTGCCATGTAAATGTTTTACAGGTGTGCTCCACTCTAAAGTATTACTCTCCCAAGGATTTTGAGTAGCTTTTTTTCCAAAGAAAATACTATAGAAGAAATTATATAAGAAAATTAATTGTGCTAATCCACCCATGATAGAAGCTAATGTAATAAAAATATTAACATTTACCCAAATACCAAATTCCGGTATCAAAGAGAACTGATAATATCTTCGAGGAACACCAGCTAATCCCATAAAGTGCATTGGGAAAAATACCATGTAAGCAGATGCAAATGTTAACCAAAAGTGAATACTTCCTAAAGTAGAATTCATCATTCTTCCAAACATTTTTGGATACCAATGATAAATACCAGCCATCATACCAAATATAGCAGCACTACCCATTACCAAATGGAAGTGAGCAATTACAAAATAACTATCGTGCATTTGAATATCTAAAGCAGAATTACCTAAATAAATACCTGTTAAACCACCAGAAATAAAGAAAGATACCAAACCGATTGCAAACATCATTGCAGGTGTAAATCTAATATTACCTTTCCATAAAGTAGCTAAATAATTGAATGTTTTTACTGCCGATGGAACAGCAATAACTAAAGTAACATACATAAATACTGTTCCTAAGAAAGGATTCATTCCGGTGATAAACATATGGTGTCCCCACACGATGAATGACAAAGCAGAAATACCTATTAGAGAAATTACCATGGCGCTATATCCAAAAATTGGTTTGCGCGCGTTGGTTGCTATTACCTCAGAGGTAATACCTAATGCTGGCATTAATATAATATAAACCTCAGGATGACCTAAGAACCAAAATAAATGCTGATACATTACAGGACTACCACCACTATTGGTTAATGCACCTATTCCACTTAAGTAAATATCACTTAGGTAAAAACTTGTCCCAAAACTTCTATCAAATATTAAGAACAAACTTGCACCTAATAATACTGGGAATGATAATACTCCTAAAATAGCAGTTAATAAAAAGGCCCAAATTGTTAATGGCAGTCTATTCATAGACATACCTTTAGTACGCATATTAAGAACAGTAACTATATAATTAATACCACCTAATAAAGCAGATACAATAAACAATATAATAGCTACTAACCATAAAGTAGTTCCTACTCCGGAACCTGGCATAGACTTAGGCAGAGCACTTAACGGAGGATATACTGTCCAACCACTGGCTGCAGGACCCGTTTCAACCAAGAAAGAAGATAATAATACGCAAGATGATAAAAAGAAAAACCAATATGATAACATATTCATAAATGGAGATGCCATATCTCTAGCACCTACCTGTAAAGGAATAAGTAAATTACTAAAAGTTCCACTTAAACCTGCAGTTAATACATAAAACACCATAATAGTGCCATGTATTGTAACCAAAGCCATATAATAGTTTGGATCTAATTTGCCGCCCTTACCCCATTTTCCTAATAGCGTTTCAAATATTGGAAATGTTTCATCTGGCCAAGCCAATTGTAATCTAAATAATAATGACATAAACATACCTAAACAACCCATAATTATACCAGTAATTAGGAATTGTTTTGAAATCATTTTATGATCTGTACTAAATACGTACTTTCTTAAAAATGAAGGCTCTGGGTGATGGTGATCATCATGGTGACCGTGGTCTATTTCAGTGTGGGTGGTCGTTAATGTTGCTGTGCTCATTACTTAGTAACTTTTTTCTTTATTATTTAACAGTTAAAATGTGTAAATTGTTTATTATCTCATTGCCATCTTTTTGATAGCTATTTTAGTTGTATCTTTACTTATTTTTGTCGAATCTGATTTCATAACAGCTGGCGCTGACAGTACTACTGGCAAATCTTTGAAGGCTGGTTTTTGTTTTTTCATCCAATCTTCTAATTCTGCTTTAGTTTCTACAACAACCTTCATTTTCATGTTGTAGTGAGAAGAACCACAAATTTTATTACAAAATAAATAATATTCGAAATCTTTTCCATTCTCATTTTTTGCTTCTGCGGTAGTTTTTGAAGGAATAAAAGTAAATTTAGTTGGCATACCAGGCACCACGTTCATTTGAACTCTAAAATGTGGCAACCAAGCACTGTGAATAATATCGCGAGAGCGGAATAGGAAAGTTACTGGCTCACCCAATGCCAAGTGAATTTCTTGTGTTAAAATATCATCTTCAGAGGCCGAAGTAAATGTTGAAGCAAATAATGCTTTATCATTTTTTATAAAAGTAATACGCTCTACTTGTTTGATTTTACGTTTTATAGAAGCTTCTAACTCATCTAATGTTTCACCAGTATTTATTTGCTCTATTTGAGTTTCAATGCTCTCAATAGCTGTATAGTCTTGTAAATCTTTTGCTGCTTGTAAATCTGAATTTAAAGAAACTAAAGTTTGAGATAAATCTTTGATTGCTTTTTCATCTTGTGCTATTTTACCTTTCAATTCTACTAATAATGAATCTACTTCTGGCAAATAGGCTAAACCTAATTTATTTTTACCAGATATAAATTTGTAATCTTTTTCACCTAAAATACCATCTTCTCCAGCATATCTTGCAGTCCAAGCAAATTGCTCAGCAAATACTTCTATCTTAATACTTTTCATGTTTTCGTCTGCATATACAATATTGCGCCAAGTTTGGTGACCACGCAAAACCAATATCGTTAAAACAATAGCAGGAATAATAGTCCAAAATAATTCTAATTTATTGTTGTGAGAATAGTATAAAGCTTTATGATTTTCTTTTCTAGCATAAATAAAAGGAAAATAGAATAACAAGAATTGTGTAACCACAAATACAATAGTGGTTAAAATTAGAGTAATTCTAAACATGCTATCATAAGACTCTCCGTGTTCGCTACTTGCATTGCCTAAAAGTATTAAATCACCATGAACTTTATACTCCCACCCAACTGCTATTAAGCCAACGATCATAAAAATCAACATTATCCATTTATTGATACTATTACCATCTATTGCTTCGATTCCAGTTATTTTAGAAGTAAGTGCACTAATATCAAAGGCATTTGCTAATACCAATATTAATAAAATAGCAAATACTAATAAAGACCATTTTACTTTTGATGCAGTAATATCTTCTGCTGTTTCAACTTTTTGTGGCTCGTATTTAAACTCGTCATTTCCAAAAAGTGGAGCAGGAACTACTTTAGCTACAAGTTCATTTGAAGTTGTATTTTGAAAACTTACAGTTTTATTGATCACAGTAGTAGAAAAGAATAATACAATTGCTACTAATCCGATTTTGAAACTATTTTTTAATGTTGTATTCATTTAGTTAATAAACTTTGAAATTGACTTTTAAAGTTCAGCGCAAATTTATTATTATTTTTAATAAATTTTACAAAAAAATGACTGTTTTCTCTACAAAATTTTATTTAGAATTATTCTAAATTAAAGCAGTATTCGATATCAAGATTTTAGCGTAATCTATCTGCTGAAGACAATATTCTGATATCATTTTTAACCCCTTTTAATGCCAATATAGTCAATAAAATTAATGCAATTGGGAAAATAAAATAAAAATAATTAAGTGTAATTTCAGGTTCTATTCTGAACTTTTTCCCAATTGCAAAAAAAACAGAACCAATTAAAAAAACCAAATACAAAATATTTATTAACAGCAAAAGTTTTAATAAAAATTTTTGAGTAATTAATTTTTTATAGCTAAAAATGGTACCTAAATTTAATATAATAATAAGAATCAAGACAATCCTTCCTGAAATCAGCATATCACAATTATCATGCTGCACAGAACCATCTGTAAAATATTGTAAATTAAAAATTAAAACAATTGAGACTAATATAAAAGCTAAGCCTAAATATAAATTTTGAATGCGTTGAATCATAGGGGCAAAAATAATGAACTAGAAACTAACTTTTAGGTTTTCAGTTTTTTCTTTTTAGCACTTGGAAATAAAATATTATTCAATATCAATCTATATCCTGGGCTATTGGGAAATAATGCTAAATTAGTAGGTGGTTCGCCCACCATGTGCTGGTAATCTTCAGGGTCGTGGCCACTATAAAAAGTCCAAGTGCCTTTACCCATAGTGCCGTGAATATAGCGTGCTTCATCGGCTGCCTTGGTTTCGCCCATTACCAATACTTCACTTTTTATGAATTGTTTTCTAAACGATGTAGTTTGACCCATAAATCCTTTGATGGTTTGTGTATGATTTTGGCAAAGCATAGTAGGTACTATATCCCACTTGGCACTATAATCAAACAATGTAAAATAATCTTCGCTTTCATTTAAGCCTCTAAAGATTGTATTATCAATACTGGCATGCTCGTATTCATAAGGACTTCTCTCTAATTGAAAATCTTTAAAAGCATAACAGTTTTCAAAATTTAAATTCTTTTGAGCTTCAGGATCAGCCCCATCACCATCAAACATGCTTTCACAAATATC
>JABMMZ010000037.1 GCA_013205405.1 Bacteroidota bacterium
GCTCCTAATAATATCGCTCGCTTTAGTTAAGTCTTGGACCGCAATATAACCAACAATAGAGGTCATTTTGACTAATGTGATAATTTCACCTTTATAAATGGGAAGAATTCTTCTGACAGTTTGGGGAAGGATAATATAAATGAAGGTTTTTATTTTATTAAAGCCCATGGCAATACCCGCTTCCGTTTGGCCTTTTTCTATTCCCTCGATACCACTTCTAAAGATTTCAGCAGCATAAGCACCGCAATTCATCCCAAATGCAATGGTTGCCACAACAATAGGGCTAATATTTACTGATGCAAACACCACATAAAAAATAATCATCAATATTACAAGAACTGGTGTGCCTCTTAAAATGCTGATATATATCTTCGCAGGAATATTTAAGAATTTATTGTTAGACATCCTTAAGAAGCAAATAAAACCTCCCAAAAAAGTACCAAAAATTGTTGCTAAAATTGAAATAATTATTGTGGTTTTTAATCCATCCCAAAGAAGTAAATATCGCTTTTCTTGAATGAAATTACTTTGAAAGTTATTTACTAATTGTTCCATAAATGTTGGTGTGGTTGAACCATTCTTTTTTTCCTGCTTATAGGCAACTATATTTTTTTTGAGCGCAAAAGCACTCATACCAATTTCGTAATAAGGTTCACCGAAATTAATTTTTTGCTTTCGCTCCTCTGTAAACATTAAAGTGACAGCAATAAAATCAATCTTCCCGGTGTTGAGAGAAGGAATAAGCCCACCAAACTCCATATCGTCAAATCGAATATCTTTGCCTAAATATGCAGCAAACCTTTTGGCAAGCTCAATGTTCAAACCAATATTTTCATTATTGCGCAAGGTAACAAATGGCAGTCCACCGTCACTTATATGGCCTGCCACTAATAAGCCAGTTTTATTTGGAGTTTCTATTTTAGGCATTTCAGTAATGCCTTTTTTAGTCCATCTTTCAATCATGTCTGCGTAAACGCCGCTGTCTTTAATTGTTTGAAAGAAAGTATTAAATTGCGCATGTAACTCGACATTTTTTTTGTTAAAACCAAAACCTACAGGGCTAAATTCAAAAGGCTTGTCTATTACACCTAAGTCAGGATTAAGTTTTAATATTTCTGTGAGTGAAACACTATTGTAAATACCCACATCAACTTTGCCTGATTTCACTCCTAGCAATACATCGGCAGGACTTTTGTATTGCAAAACATCGGCTTCAGGATATTGTTTATGAGCAAATGCATCATGTGTTGATCCAAGCATGACTCCAATTTTTTTATTTTTAAGATCTTCAAGATTAGAAATAGGCTGCATTTCCTCATTCGCATTAGTTTGCAAAGGAAGAAGGAAGTAAAAAATAAGCAAAAATATTTTTATCATGTTTTAAGTAGCGTTAATAATTAATTCAACGAGAGAGAAGTCATCATCAAATGGTCCGATTTCATTTTTTAAGCTTTTAATTTTTTCAAATACCTTTTCTGATTCAAGTAATTCTAAATTGCTAAAATGTTCTTTCATAAGCTGCGTATAGTCATCTAGGTTCATCTCATTGCCATCTTTTTGTGTAATTTCATAAACTCCATCACTAAACACATAAAGCTTATTAAAATTATTTAAAGGCACGGTGCTTTCATTAAAAATGATATCCGGCATCATACCAATTGCTAATCCTCCAGAAGATAAAGTTTGAAGTGTCTTATTGTTTAAATCATTTCCCGTAAATAAAATTGCATGGGGATGGCCGGCACTCGAAAAAATTAATTCATGATTTTTTTTCTTATAGACGCCATACCAAATTGTAAAATATTTATTATTCTGTTCTTCCATGGGAAAGGCTTCGTTTAATCCCTTTAAAACAGAAGCTGGGCTTCTAAAATTAGTGTCGGTGAGAGATTGGGAACGAATCGCATTAATAGCAGATATGCATAAGATTGCAGCACCCACGCCATGGCCACAAACATCGACTAAATATATGCCCAAGTGGTCTTCATCAATCCAATGATGTCCGAGAGCATCCCCTCCTAGAGATGAGCACGGGATGTGTTGCCAAGAAGTATTCACTTTACCCTCTAGTGGTAATGGCAATAAACTCCTAATATAGATGGCTGCCTCATTAATTTCTTCTGCAAGTAATCGCTGGCTTTCAATTAATTCTCTTTTTTGACGATAAAGTTCAATATGCGTTTTTATTCTAGCTATTGCGATAGGGGGGCTTACAGGCTTTGTAATGTAATCGACGGCCCCTAATGAAAGGCCCAAAGCTTCATCCTGTGTTTCAGCTTTAGCGGTTAGAAATATAATAGGTATTTGATTAGTTTTTTCATCTGCCTTAAGCCGCTTACAAACTTCATAACCATCCATTTCTGGCATCATGATATCTAATAAAATAAGATCAGGCTGAGGATCTGTAAAAGCTATTTTTAAAGCTTTTTCGCCGCTTGTTGCTGCTTTTACTTTGTAGTCATCTTGAAGGAGCCCGCTCATTAATTGAAGATTAGCAGGTGTATCATCTACCACTAATATAGTTGGTTTTGTAATCATTATTTAATTAACTTTTCATTTGTTAAACTTAATGCTAATTCGAAATCAAAATTTTGTAATGCATCAGAAATTTTACTAAACATTTCTTTGCCAAAATATTGGATAAAAACTTCTTGTGACTTTTCAAGTAAATCATTTGCTTCTGTATCGTCGTTTGCTAATAATTCTGATAATTTATTAATTAATGGTTTAATTTGGCTATCGTCAAAAGCTGCTGTTGAAGTTAATTTTTTATCTTCGGGCAAAGTTTTTTTAATGCTATCAATAATGTAGATTAATTTAGGCTGAATTAAGTCAAGATTTTTAATAATTTTCTCAAGCTGTATCTTTTCCTGACATTGGCCTTCAACTTCACCTGCTATTTTTTGTATTTCGGTTGCACCTATGCTACCACATGTACCTTTTAAGGTATGTGCTACCCTTTGAGCAGTTAAATAATCACTTAAATCTAAAGCGCTTTTAATATCACTCACTGCATTTATTTGATCAGTAGAAAATGTTTTTAGCATTTTTATATATAAAGAAACTTTTCCTGCCGCAACCTGAAGGCC
>JABMMZ010000038.1 GCA_013205405.1 Bacteroidota bacterium
ATATCGGTGGGTGAACAAACAGGAAGTTTAGATGACATGTTTGGCTCCATTGCAAGATATTATGAGGAAGAGTTTGATGTAGAAGTATCCAATCTATCAAGTCTAATAGAGCCGATTATGATTGTTTTTATGGGCTTAACCATTGGGGGATTAATGGTTGCTATGTATGCACCAATTTTCAACGTGGGAGCACTCATTAAGTAAAATAACTAGTAAATTCAAAAAAACTAGCAATTAAATTAATATAAAAAATAGACTTTATTTATGTACTTTTTGTGGGTATCATTAAGTTAAATTTAAGTGGAGATAACAAATATGAAAAAAAGCGCTATTAAAGCATTTACATTAATCGAATTATTAGTTGTTGTAGCAATTATTGGAATTTTATCTGCAGTTGGAGTTGTGGCTTATAATGGATATGTTGATTATGCAAAAGTCAGCGCAACAAAGACTATTCATGCACAAGTAGTCAAATCTCTTTCAGCCGAAGCGAAAAAATGTTCCTTAGGAAGTTCAACTTATTTAGCTACTAACCTTTCTTGTAGTTCAGGATTTACTGCCGCTGCAGTAATTACTTCAATTGGCGGCACAGGTAGTGGAGGTGTTTTTACGGACAGAAATCCATATACGACCAGTGCGTTTGCTGTCATACCAAGCGCTAGTTTTGTTGTTGGTCAAGTTAGTCTTGCTGCTAGTGGAACTAAAAATATACTTGTTAAAACTTGTTACGAGTCGCCTTGTAGCTCCACAACTCAACTTGAAGCTACAGTTACTTTAGAATAATTTAAAAAATTATTATGTAATGTCTGCTGTTAAAGGTTTTACTTTAATAGAGCTTTTAGTTGTTGTTACTTTAATCGGAATTCTATCTACCATTGGCATTGTATCTTACGCAGGATTTGTAGAATCTGCTGCACAAAAATCTGCAGAAAATACGCTTAGTTCGGTTGCTTTAGCTCAACAAGAATACAAATCAAATAATGGAAGATACTACACTGCCGGACCTACAAGCACGTGTACTCCAAGCGTAACAACCAATACTGAGGTAAATAAAAATTTATTTGCTGATACACAAACTGAAAATCTTACCCAAAATAAACGTTACGATTTTTGCGTAGCGGCGACACAAACAACATATGCTCTAATTGCTAAACATAAAACAAAAGCATGTCAGATAACTCTAGATCAATTAAATTCTTTCTCAAGACCTGGCTGTGATGGTTAAAAGAGCATTCACTCTTATTGAGCTCTTAGTCGTTGTTGCAATAATTGGTGTCTTAGCAAGTATTGGAGTTTTATCTTACAATAATTTTATAGGTTCAGGCAAAGATGCCGCAATAAAGTCTCAGCATAAAACAATACATGATTTTATAGATGTAAATTTAACCACCAAGTGTTTAAACAAAGATAGTAGATTTACAATTTCTGGAACATCTGGATTACAAGGTTGGCCAAATCCGACAAGAACAATTTATTGTAATTATACCAATCCTTGGCAGACTGTTTGTGAGATCTCGCAATCTTTTCGTCAATTTTATTTTGCTTTATATTTAAGAAATCCAATTGATAATAGTCATGCTAGCGATTATTCACGACCTGGTGGTTTTACTATAAATTGTGAAGCTCAAGGAAATATGTCATTTCAAGAATGGGTTAACAAAGGTTCACCGCACTCAATAATTATATTGTCAAAACTTTCAGACGATACTGAGTATAAAACCTACATTCCAAAAAAATGGAGATGAAAAATAATAAAGGCTTTACATTAATTGAACTACTGGTCGCAATTGTTATACTTGGAGTTTTAGCATCAATAGGTGTCGTCCAATTTACCAGTTATATAACCTCTGCAAAAGAAACAGCTCTTGAAGCAAATCATAAAAATATTTCAAATTTAATAAACTCTGAAATGGTGAAATGTTTATTAAATAAAAATTCTATAATTCTAAATGGCTACAGTTGCCAGGAAACTAATCCACCAGAGCTTATAAATGTAGAAAATTTTATTAATGAAAAAAATAATATAAAAAACCCTTATTCACCGTCTAATAATATAGTTGGAAAAGACCCTTGTGTTACAGGGACTATCTCGGTTGCTTCACCAAGTATTGGAAGCTACAGCATTAGTTACATAAATAATCAAAAGCAAACAATTAGTTCAAATATTAATACAAAATGGACTCAAATTAATCCCATGCCTACAACAATTTGGACGCCAATTAATACAGGCCCTAGTGTTTGTTGGACCCCAATTAATACCGGACCACCAACAGCGTGGACTACAATTATAACTGGCGCTAATAATATATGGACTACTATCAGACCTTAAAAATAAAAGCTTTTACATTAATTGAGCTACTCGTTGTTGTTGTAATTATCGGAGTCTTAGCAGCTGTTGGAGTTGTTTCTTATAATGGATACGTAATTTATGCAAAAAAAAGTACAACAATTTCAAATTGGAAAACAGCCTCGAAATTTATTCAAAATACTTTTGGAAAGTGTCTTATGCAAGATACGATTTTATTGAGCTCTACAGCAGGATCAATAAATTGTAAAATACAAAATACACAAGCAAATGTTAATTCGGTTGCAGATATTTTTATGAAATATTTTTTAGAGCAAGGCTTTAAGAATCCTTACGACTCTAGTGCACCCGCAATTATTAGAACTGGTTCTGGAGGAGAAACGGTAGATGGAAGACTAAGGTTAGATGAAACTACTTGCGCAACAGGATCTGGGAATCGTTTAACTTTATGGTACAAAGTTCATGATAATAATGGTGACATTGCAATATTTCAAATGAGCCATTGGTGCAAATAATTAAGAGTTTTAAGAAATGTAAATTATTAAATAATTAAGTAAGACAAGAATTATTCTTAAAAATAATCGATTTTAAACTGTAAACTCTACTTAATAAATACATTTGCAGCTAATATTAAATTAAATTAACATTTTTTATCACCATTATTTAGATATAATAAAATTTTTTACAAATATGATTAATAAAATTAGTGAACTTGCAAAAACAAACTTAAAAATTTCAGATTTTCATTTAAGGGAAGGATCAAACATTGCATACCGTGTATTAGGAGAAATCTTTCAGGATACAAACTCGTTAATTAAAAAAAGTGATTTAGAAGAATTATTAAAAAACAATTGTACGGAGGAGGAAGTTCAAAATTTTCATAAAAATAATGAATTAGATTGCGCCATTAATCTTGCAGATTTTAGATTCAGAGCTAATTTTTTTAAAACATTAAATGGAATTGCTGCAGTGCTTAGAAGAATTGTAACTAAAATCCCATCTATGGAGGAGTTAAATTTACCACCCATTATGTATGAAATAGTTGAGGCACATAAAGGTTTAGTTTTAGTAACTGGTCCCACAGGATCTGGAAAATCTACGACACTTGCTGCAATCATTGGAAAAATTAATGAATTAAGACCTAAAAATATTATCACCATCGAAGATCCGGTGGAGTTTATTCATCATGATAAAAAAAGTATTATTTCACAACGTGAAGTTGGTAAACAAACATCCTCATTTGCTAGAGCTTTAAAAAGTGCTTTACGAGAAGATCCAGATGTAATTTTAGTTGGTGAGATGCGAGATTTGGAAACTATTTCTATGGCACTTACTGCTGCAGAAACAGGACATTTAGTTTTAGGCACACTTCACACAAGTGGTGCTCCTAATACTATTAATAGAATTATTGATGTTTTTCCTCCAGGTCAGCAGGGGCAAATTAGAGCACAAATTGCAGAGTCATTAAAAATGATTATTACTCAAAAATTAATAAAGAAAAAAGATGGAACAGGTCGAGTTGCGGCATTTGAAATTTTAACCTGTACTCCTCCAATTAAGAATTTAATTAGAGAAGCTAAAGTTCATCAGATTCCAAGCGTAATGCAAACTTCACAAAAAGATGGAATGATCACTATGGATAAGTCCATTGAAATTTTAACTCAAAGTGGAGCAATTACTGGTGCGGTTGAATAAAATAAAAGCATTTTCTCTAATAGAATTATTGGTTGTTATTATTTTAATTGGAGTTATTTCAGTGGTTGCAATTCCTAATGTGAGGGAATTTTTAGTAGATAAAGAACTACGCCAAGCGATTGCACATATTGAAAATATTGTTGGAGATTTAAAAAGCAAAATAGATAGTGGAGCTTCTGATACAGCAACCAATTTTCCTATAGTCCAGGCAAGAGTTGAGTTTACAACTACAAATGGTTTGACTATTTCAACTGTTTTAGCAGATCAAAATCATTTTTTTGGCACAAATAGAAAATTAACTGTATGTAACTCAAGTGGTCAGTGGTCGCTGCCAACTGCAGCGTCATACAATTATCAAACAAATGGTTATGATGTTTTTTCATCAATAAGATTAGGTTTTATTTATGGAACAGATGGTACGTCTTGTTTCTCAAAATATCAGGAATTTATTAGTCAGAATAAAGAGATTAAATTTGCCCTATGTCACGAAACCAAGTTATTTAATAGCAATTCTTGCACAGGAGTTTCGCAAAATGCACCTTTTTATAGGCTAACAATCTCAAGAGATGGTAAGGTAGGGGTAGAAAAATATGATGTTAGTTCGGCGCAATTTAAATACTTCAAAAATTAAAAAATCTCTTAAAGGGATAAGTTTAATTGAAGCTTTAGTATCGGTGGTTGTGGTTGGAATAGGCTTTGTTTCAATTCTGCAAATGACAGTTTATGCTACAAGATCAGTAGATATTGCAATTGAAAAAAATAAATCAAATTTCATCGCAGAGATGATGATGGAAAGCATTGTTGCTGATAAAAAAAATGCTCAAAATTATTTAGTAAATTTCAAATGTGATTATAAATTGATGAGTGACGGTACTGTTTCGGATAGAATTAAAAATTTCTGGCTTTCTTCTTTTGATAGATCCTTAGACCAAAACAGATGTCTTGGTAATGATATTAAAGAGACAAAAATTAATTCAACTGAGGGAACAATTAGTATTAATTTTCATTTAGGTGATGGTGCACAAAAAAAATATCTTGGTCTTCAACTCAAGTAGTAAAAAGTTATCAGGATTAACTTTAGTTGAGGTTTTAATTGCGGTTATTGTAGGCTCATTTATGATGGCCGCTATTTACTATGCCTATAGTGTTTTTTCAGGTTCCTATTTGAGTATTGTTGAAAAAGTAAGCGTTAATAAAGCTTTGCGAGCTAGTATGACAGATATCATTAAAGACATAAGGATGGCAGGATATATTGATGAAAATACTAACATACTTAATAAGACAAATTTTGAAGCAATAAAATTTGATAACAATATGGTTGGCTCAGGAGGTTCTGATCAAATAAGTGTTATCTTTGATCGACCAGTAGACGTTTCTAGTGGCGCCTATATTTCTAATAGAATACAAAGTAGATATTTTTTAAGTCCAATGGACGGACCTCCAGGCACAGGGTTTTCGCTTTTTAATGCTTTAACTACATGCGGTGATGCCGCATGTAATAATAATTTAGTAGTTACCCCCAATCGAAAAATCTCTGATTTTGTTGAAAATTTACAATTTAGATTTTATGGAGAGCAAGGACAAAATTTAACAACTTTTTCCTCAAGTCAAGTAAAGTATGTAGAAATATCTATTCTTATTAGGTCAACAAATGAAATTTATCCAGCAGCTATTTCAAAAAATTTTAGAATTGGAGAAATTACAATACCTAAAAATGACAGATATTACCGTGATAGCTTAACTGTTACGGTTTTTCCAAGAAATATTATTAAATGATAAAAAGAGATAAAAAGAAACGTAATAGAGGCTTTGTTTTAGTTGTATCTATAATTCTTCTTGTTGCTATGTCCATTATGGGTGTAGTTTTAGTTGCTATGGTATCAAATGAGTTTAAAGAAAATGATAGAAGAGACGAATATCAGCAAGCTTTGTACGCGGCAGAAAGCGCTGTAAATGTTGCAAAAACTGATCTAGCTAATAGACTAAAAACCGGAATGCCCCCAGCAACAGTAACACCGTCTTTGGTGAATTGGTGTAACGCATCTAAATTCAGAATCCTAAGAGCCAATACACCAATTACAACAGTTAATAGTCCATCAATAACAAGTTTGTCTATAAAACTGCAAGGAACTGATGTGGAAGGATCTAATAAAAAATATCAAAATTTTTCTTATTATTATTTTATAACTAATGCTCCAGACGTTGATGGAACTGTTTCAAAAGTAAAAATAAAAACAGGAACAATTAGGGGGGGTGGCACAGGATCAAGTGTTGCGCAAGGAACTTCGTATTCAAGTCAATCTAGCGGTTCATCAAATCTTTATACAATTTTTGCATGCGGGGCAAATAGTGATAAATCAGTTGTAGTGCCTCTAGATGTTATGGTTTCTTTAAAAAAATGATAAAGATTTTTTTTTTCATACTTTTTTTTTCATTGTTTTTTTTTAATAAAGTTTATGCATGTAATTTAAAAGTAATAAAATTGGGAACAAATATACAAAATTTCTCTGATAAGTATTTTGTTTTTGTAGAAGATAAAGCTTTTAAAAACATTATTTTAGACAGTCAATATATTTGCAATGATAAGGATTTTTTATCTACACAGATATTTCTTCGTTTTTTTGAGGAGCAATTGATAGGAATTACATTTGAGCGAGTTGCTAATAATGACCGTAAGCTTTTAGATTATGCTATTAGAAATTTTGGAGATTTTACAAGATCTCTTGGTTTTGAAAAAAATTCATGGATTGGCACTTATCAATGGAAAAATCAAAATGATCTAGTTGTATATGAAGCGAAAAGAATTAATTCTAATTTATCAAAAGAAATATTAGTCATAAGTAATAAAATAAATTCTCCAAAAATTATAGAACATCAAAGAATTAAAAATTTAAAAAATTAATAATGAAAAAATTAAACTTTTTTATCGCAATTTTTTTTATTTTATTATTTGGTCAATCTTTTTCCAAAACACCGCCGCCAGGTACAGGCTCATCTGATATTCCAGCTAATATTTTACTTTTATTAGATAAATCAGGTTCAATGGGCTGGCCAATGGCCGGCAGTGGTAGTTACCCGCTTAATTTACCACAAGATATAGCTATAGATGAAAGCACAGGAAATATTTTTATATCAGAAACTAATAGTGCGAGAATAGCTATTTTTAATAGTTCAGGAACATTTATTTCATACATATCTAGATTCAGTGGCTGTAGCCTTGCTAGTTCCTTTTCTCAACCTAATGGGATTTTTATAAAAGACGGAGTGCTTTATGTTGCAGACTCATTAAGTAGAAAAATTATTTATTTAACATTATCTAACATCACATCAAATCCCTATGCAATTCAATGCTTAGATCTATGGAGTGCTGGCATAGTGCCTCATGGTATTACTGCTTATGGGTCAAGAATGTTTGTTACAAGTGGATCTGAAAGTTGCATTTATAATTTTCCTGATAGGTTATCTGGGACTTATATTAGAAATACTAGAGGTACAGCCTCTTACTGTAATAATACTTTTTTATATTTAGTAAGAGGAATCAATATTAATTCAAGTGGAACAAAACTTGTAAGCGCAAGTCCAGGGCAGATGCATCAACTCGTAGTTTGGCAATTATCCGGTGGCTACATGACAGGAGCTAGTAATTCACTTGCAGGATTAAATAACAGAACGGGTACCAATGGAACTTTTTATGGAGCGTGGGATGCAGATTTTGACTCTTCAGATAATATTTATGCAACAGATATAAATAATCATAGGATACAAAAATTTACAAGCGCAGGAATAGCTAGCATGTCCTATACATACTCTGCAAAACTTGGTGGAACAAATTATAATTCTGGAGGTGGATTTTGGAATCCAGCGGGGATAAAAGTTAATAGATCAACAAATACTGTTTGGGTAGCCGATAACCAAAATAATGCAGTTCGTTCCTATACCGCAAGTCTTGTTAGTAGCTCTTTTATCGGAACAAAAACAGGAATTTCTATTGCAAGAGATGTAATAAAAAAAGTTGTATCAAATTCCGATTTAACTTCTTCAGCAAATTTTGGTTTCGGTGAATGGGATGCAAATTATTGTTGTGCTAGTAATGCAATCTATGGTGCTAGATTAAGAGTAAACGTAGACTCCTTCGGTGCTCAAAAAATACTAAATAACATTGATAATATGGCTGTACCTGGAGGAGGAACAGATGTGTTTGCCCCATTACAATTAGCACAGAATTATTTTTACAGCAGCGCTACAAACAGTTTAACTGGATTAACAGACATCGGAGGAACAAGATATCAGTCACCTATAATTAATGGAGCTAGTTGTCAGTTAAATTATATTATTATTATTAGTGACGGCGACTGGAATAATCAAAGTCAGTCGGAGGCGATTGTTAGAGATATGGCAAACAGAAATCCCTCAGTTAAAACTTTTGTTATCGGGTTTGGTACTGGTATTTCCTCTCAGTCAAATTATATAAATTTAGCAAATGCAGGAGGAACAGGAACAAGTTCAATACCACCGGGCCCAGGTCCTTTATATGCAACAAATGAAGAAGAGCTTCTTACAAAATTAACAGATGCGGTTAAGCAAATTTTACAACAAAGATTATCATTTACAACCGCAGCTCTAACAGGCGATGTTAGTTCAGCAGGTTTTGTTTATCAGTCATCTTTTTCATATCAAAGAGACAAACAATGGCAAGGAACAATTTTAAAATATAATTTAAATAATAATGGAACTATTGGAAATCAGGTTTCTGATACAATTTTTGATGCTGGAAAAAAATTAAATAGTAAATCTGCATCGAGTAGACAAATTTGGACAGTCGGTCTCTCTACAACAAGTTTAAATAATTTTACAACGGCTAATACCTCTCAACTTAGAGGGCTCTTTGCTTCTCCAATGATTACATCTGATACCGGTGCAAATAATTTAATAAATTTTGTAAGAGGCACAGATACCTATGATGAAGACGGGGATGGTAGTGTAAGCGATGACAGACATAAACTTGCAGATATATTTCGATCACAATTAACAATTGTGGGTCCTCCCTCGGACTCACGAACAAAAACTCCAGGTAAAGGCGATGATTACTACAGAGAAATCAAAGGATATGAAAATTTTGCAATTTCTAATTCAGGACGAAGAAAAATAATACTCGCGGGATCTAATGGAGGGATGTTGCACGCATTTGATACTGAAACATCAGAAGAGTTATGGGCTTTTATTCCACCGAGTATGTTAAACAAATTACCTAATATAATAACTTCTAAAGCTAAAGCATCTAATTCAATTTATGGTGTTGATGGTTCCCCAATTGTAAAAGATATTTATTTTAATAACCAATGGAGAACCATTGTTTTAACTGGTCTTGGCCGAGGAGGGGCAAGCTATTTTGCTTTAGATATTACAAACCCAGTTTCTCCGAGACATTTATTTACCATTGAGTCCGTAGGAGGCTATACTAACTACTGGAATGCAGATGGAACAAAATTATTTTTTGGCAGTGGGTCAAACTATGATTATGGAAAACTAGGAGAAACATGGTCGACTCCTAGAATAATAAGATTAAAGATTAATGGAGTTGACAAGTGGGCTGCAGTATTTGGTGGAGGAAAAGGTATTGGTGTTGGTGGCACAAATTCTGCAGTTTATGTAATGGATCTTGAAGATTCGAGTTTTAATGCAAAAGATGCCGGAAAATTATTAAAAGAAATTATAATTCCAGATAAGTTGGGACTTGGTAATGGATATACGAATTTCGTAACTGCTGATCTAACAGTTATTACCGCAAATGAAACTAGTGCAGCAACATACAATGGTGCTATGGTTTATGCGGCAGATATCGAGGGTAAAATTAACAAAATAAATCTAACCGACGTTGGAACTTTATACGCCTCGACGCAGTTGTTTGATGCTGAGTTAGCACCAAGTACATCAACGGTATATAATAGCCGTTTACTTTATACAGGTGTTGATGCAACAATTGATAGAAACAACAAGCTTTGGCTTTACTTTGGAACAGGAGATATATTTAGACTTCAAGATAACTCTCTCAACAGATTATATGGAATAAAAGATATAAATTTCCCAAATTTTGTAAATGTAACTTCTGGTACGATCAACGATTGTACTGCAGGTACGATTTGCCCAAATAATTCTAATCTTGGGTGGTATGTAAATTTAGAGAAAAATCAGAAAGTAACTGCTCAGCCAACAGTCTCAAATAATGTAGTGTATTTTCCAATCTATGAGCCTAATTTAACTGTTAATCAGTGCTCAAGCGGTAAAGCTATTTTAAGGGATACAAAAACAGATTGTGGATCAGGTTTTAGATCACCGATCACCTTAGGCACAGGTATTTTATCAAAAGTACAAACCTTTACAAATAAAGATGGTGGTCAAAAAGTAATAGTATCAATTGGAGGCTCTATTAAAGACGAAACAACAACTGCATCGGGTTTTACAAGAAAAGATAATATAATTGTTGGAGATGCAATCGGATCATCAACATGTGACGCCGACCCAGACCTTTGTGTTACAATAGAGGGATGGAGAGAAAATTAAAAATCTCGTCCATAAAGATTAGATAAACAAGATTTCCAATAATTATAAAAGGTCCGAAAGGTATTTCATTTTTCATCTTTATTTTACCCATCATTAATTTTGGAGCAATTATAATAAGTGCAATAATTGATGCTAAAAATATTATAATAAATACCGACTGAAAACCAAACCACAATCCAATTCCACAAAATAATTTTGCATCTCCTAGTCCCATCCCTTCAATATTCTTTAATTTTTTATATAATTTTATAATTCCCCAAATCATCCCATAACCTATAATTCCCCCAATAATCGATGAGATAAAATCTGAAAATAAAAATTTATCTAGTTCTGGCAGAAAATTTTTTAAAAACCCTGAAATAATAAGGATAAAATTTAAAGAATTTGGAATAATAAAATGTTTAAGATCGATAAAAAAAATAATCAAATAAATTGAGAAGATAAAAATAAGTAATAGCGTTTCAATTGAAAATTCAAACATATAGTAAATACCTAAAAAACTTAGGGCTGAAATAATTTCAACAATTAAATATTGAGATGAAATTTTTTTCTTACAATAGAAACATTTGCCACTTAGAAAAAGGTAGGAGAATATTGGAATATTAGAAAACCAGGAAATGTTTTTTTTTACAATGAGGACAGTATGAGCGATTTGTAACAATACTTTGTTCTAAAGGAAGTCTATAGATGCATACATTTGCAAAGCTTCCAAATACCGCTCCTAGCAAAAATAAGAGAATATAAATTTCAAAAAACATCAGGTTATTAATTTAAAATTATAAGCAATTAATGTATATTTTATTAGTTTATAATTAAAAAAAACCAATGAAAATAAAGGGTTTTACTCTCATCGAGCTTCTTGTCGTAGTGGCAATAATTGGAATACTAGCTGCAGTTGGAGTGGTTACTTTCAGTGGTTATACAGAGGCTGCTAAAAAAAATTTGACAATCTCAAATTATAAAAATGCTAGTAAATTTATTGCGCTAACTTTTACAAAATGTAATTTAGAAAATTACGTTACAGTAGGAGCAGCCAAGTTAAATTGTCTGTCAGAAAATACGGAGCCTGACATAAATAGTTGGGGAAATGTATTATCTATTTATTTTCTAGAACAAGGCTTTAAAAATCCATATGACTCGAACGCAGCAGGTGTCGCTGTAATTAGAGCTAATCAATTAAAAAATACTATAAATGGAACATTAATTTTATCTAGCGATCCTTGCACCTATGGATCTGGGAGTAAACTTACCCTATCTTATAAGACACCGGATAATAGCGGAGAAACTGCAACTTTTACGTTAGATCGTTGGTGCAAATAAAGATTAAAAAAGTAAATTTTAAATGAAAAAAAAAGGCTTCACCCTTATTGAACTTTTAGTTGTTGTGGCAATAATTGGAATATTAGCTGCAGTAGGTATTGTTTCATTTGGCGGGTTTACTGAAGGCGCCAAAGTCTCTTCTGCTAAAGCAAATTATAATTCTATGTTCAAATTTATTTCTAGTGAAGTGACAAAATGTAATAATAAAATGGTTAAAAAGGCTTTTGTATTTGATTACAAAGGCAGTGGTAATCCAGATTTTTTAAATTGTCCTATCGCCACGGCAGGAGCGTCTGGTACACTTCTTTCAGGTATATCAGACTATTTTAGATTTGGTGAAGGCAATAGTTTTAAAAATCCATATAATTCAAGTGAATTAGCTTATAGACATAGTACGTCCTATAGTAGTGACTCAGACGTGGGATATGTAAATTTTAGCACTTACTTACTCGAAGTTAGAATTTGGAGTTGTTTTAAAAAGCCGTGTAGTGATCCTAATAACGTTTATTTAAAAAAAATAATAGCCAACGAATAGATGAGCCTCTTTAAAAAAAATGCCTTTACACTTATTGAACTTTTAGTAGTTGTAGCAATTATCGGAATCTTAGCAGCGGTTGGAATTGTTTCATTTGGCGGATTTACAGAAAGTGCTAAAGAAAATTTAACTAAATCAAATCATAATATTTTTGTAAAATTTGTTAGCGCGCAACTACTTAAATGTTCCTCTCAGGGCAATAAAGGATATTTTGAGATAAAATCAGCAAGCAACAGCCCAGATGTCCACCAAGAGCCTTGCGAACTTAATAAAACTAATACAAGTGCGTTTATGCAGATAATCCCTAATCATTTTAGTAACGAGGGATTTCGTAATCCTTTTAATCTAAAAGCAGCACAAATTCATGGAAATCAGAGTGGTTCCCCCAATCCCGAGGTTGGCTATACCCACATAACAATGTCCCCTGATAGTTTAATTTTATATTTCACAACAAATTTTAAAACTGGGGAGCCACCTTTAGCTTCAAGCATTAGAGATCCAAGAAGATAATGAAAAAAGCTTTTACTTTGATTGAACTATTGGTTGTTGTTGCAATAATTGGAATATTAGCAGCTGTAGCAGTTGTTAATTTTGGGGGTTTTACTGAAGCTGCTAAGGTCGCAGCTACCAAGACAAATCATACAAATGCAGTTAAATATATTACTAGCGAGTTAATGAAATGTGAGATCGGTTCTGAAATAGAACCTGTAATTTTAAATAAATCTCACCCATTTTCTTGCGCAAATGTTAATAAAGGTACACATAAAAAAGAGCATTTATTTGCTAACCTTGTTTCATTTATAGATAATTACCGAAATAACAAAAATCCTTTTGATTCAACTACAAATTATTTTCGTGTAAATAATTCCATTCCAGTCACAAAAGGTTTTACCTATTGTAATTGGGATGACCCCGGGGATGGCGGAAAAGGATACTGTCGTACTAGGTATGGTGATGGTTCCAATGATTATTTGGAAAATATTTGGCCAAAAAATTAGAATAGGTTTGAATATTATGTCTCATTTTAGTAAACGAAATTTAAACAAAGGATTTACGCTCATAGAGTTGTTAGTCGTTGTTGCTATTATTGGAATATTAGCTGCTGTTGGGGTTGTGAGTTTCGGAGGATTTACTGCTGGCGCTAAAGCTAGTGCAGTTAAAGCTAACCATGCTTCTGTAGTAAAGTTTATTAATACTAAAATAA
>JABMMZ010000007.1 GCA_013205405.1 Bacteroidota bacterium
ATTTTTCTAACTTTTGATGTAGATTGGGCAAGTGATGAAGTGATAGCCGATTCGTTAAATATTGTAGAAAAACAGGATATTAAATCTACTTGGTTTGTTACACATAATAGCCCTATTTTAGAACGTTTGAAAGAAAACGAAAACATAGAATTAGGCATTCATCCAAATTTTAATTTTTTGCTGAATGGCGATTTTAGAAATGGGAGAAATGCAGAAGAGGTAGTAGATAGATTGTTAGAAATAGTGCCAAATGCTAAATCTGTGCGCTCGCATGCTATGACACAAAGTTCAGGCTTGTTAGAGTTGTTTTACAACAAAGGTTTAACGCATGATTGTAACCATTTTATACCCGAACAAACAGAAATAATCTTAAAACCATGGTACTTATGGAATAATTTAATTAAAGTGCCTTATTTTTGGGAAGATGATATTAATTGTGTGTCTGAAAACAGAACTGCAATAAATGATTTGGTGAATAGAAAAGGCATAAAAGTATTTGATTTTCATCCAATACACGTTTTTCTCAATATAGAAAACATAGATAGATACTACAAAATAAGAAATTTTCAAAAAGAAACAGATAAACTTTTACCTTACATTAATACCAAAGAAATTGGGGTAAAAGATTTATTGAAACAACTAATTACAGCTTAACAATAATAATGAAAGTAGCCATATTAGGAAGAACAGAAATACTTTACGATACCACTTTGCTTTTGCAAAAAATGGGTTATGAAATTGGCTGTATTATTACCTCGAAAGAAGCACCAGAATATAGCCGCACATCTAAAGATTTTGAAGCACTTGCCAATAGCTTAAATTGCCCTTTTTTACATTCTTCAAATATAGAAAAAGTGCAAGAATTTATTGAGCAATTGCCTGCTATGGAAATATGCGTAAGTATTAATTATACAGGTGTAATTCCAGAAAGTATTATCAATTTATTTAGCATTGGCATTTTGAATGCTCATGGTGGCGATTTGCCAAAATACAGAGGCAATGCTTGTGTGGCTTGGGCAATTATAAATGGAGAAGATAAAATAGGATTATGTATTCATAAAATGATAGGAGGCGAGTTAGATAGCGGTAATATTATTGAAAGAGATTACTATCCTGTTACAATAAAAACAACTATTACAGAGGTTTTTAATTGGATGAATACACGCACAGTTGAACTTTTTGTAGAGGCTGTAAAAAAACTAGAAAAAAATATAAATTATCAAGTTGAAATACAGTCAAAAGACAACTTAAAAGCCTTGCGTGGCTACCCTCGCCTACCAGAAGATGGGCAGATAAATTGGAGTAGTTCTAATATAGTTGTTCAAAGATTAATTAATGCCTCCAATAAACCATTTAGCGGAGCATTTACTTATTTTGAAGGTAAAAAAATAATTATTTGGGATGCTGAAATTGTAGAAGAATATGAAAATTATTTAGCTATAGCAGGGCAAGTTACTAAAATAAATACGGATAGTATTGAGGTAGCTACAGGCGAAGGTAAAATTAGAATTAAAACAATAGAAATTGAGGGCAGTATAACAAACCCTAATACTGTGATAAAATCAATTAGAAAAAGATTAACCAATCATCAATGATTACAATAGTAAATTACGGATTAGGAAACCTTGGCAGCATAGAAAATATGTTGAAAAAAATTGGCGTATCCTATGTTCGTATTTCTAATAATCCAGAAGATATTTTAAATGCAAAAAAGCTAATATTACCTGGTGTTGGGGCTTTTGATGCAGGCATGAAAAAAATTAATGACAGTGGTTTGATTCCTATTTTAAACCAAGCCGTTATTGAAAATAAAACACCTATATTGGGTATTTGCCTTGGTATGCAATTAATGACTCAAAAAAGTGAAGAAGGGACTTTGGGCGGTTTAAATTGGATAGATGCAGAATGTATTAAATTCAAGTTTGAAGACAATAAAATAAAAGTACCACACATGGGTTGGAATTATATTGATATTTTAGATTCAGAATTAAAAAGCAATTTACCTAATCCTTCAAAATTCTATTTTGTGCACTCTTATTATATCCAATGCAATGAAAAACAAGATGAACTATTAATTTGCAATTATGGACATCCGTTTGTTGCTGGATTTAAAAAAGGAAATATTATGGGTGTTCAATTTCATCCAGAAAAGAGCCATAAATATGGCATGGCACTATTAAATTATTTTGTTGAAAATATTAATTAAAAATGTTGCAATCACGCGCCATACCGTGTTTACTTTTAAATGAAAATGGATTGTATAAGACCATACAGTTTAAAAATCCTGTATATGTTGGCGATCCTATAAACGCTGTTAAAATTTTTAATGAGAAAGAAGTAGATGAGCTAATAATATTAGACATTACTGCATCAAAGCAAAATAGAGAGCCCAATTATGAATTGCTCAAACATATAGCCAGTGAATGTTTTATGCCATTGGCTTATGGAGGAGGTATTAAAAACTTTCAACAAGCGGCTAAACTATTTGAACTTGGTATAGAGAAAATATCACTTAATTTAAGTGCCATTGAAAATCCAAATTTGATAACCGAAATAACATCTGTATATGGCAATCAAAGTGTTATTGTTAGTATTGATATTAAAAAGAATCTATGGGGAAAATATGGCATTTACAGCCACAATGGCACCAAAAATACCAGACTTCTTTTAAATGAGTTTATCAAAAAAGTAGAATCTTTGGGTGCAGGTGAGTTATTGATTACAAATATTGAAAAAGAGGGTACTTGGAGCGGTTTCGATATTGACTTATTAAAGAGCTTAACAAGTTTGGCGAAAATTCCAATCATCATTGGTGGAGGTTGTGGTAATATTCAACATATTGCTGATGCTGTAAATACAGGTAAAGCTAGCGCTGTAGCTATAGGTAGCATGGCTGTATTTCAAAAAAAAGGAATGGGTGTATTGATAAGTTTCCCTAAAAGTGAAGCTATCGAAAAATTATTAAATGAATATGGAGTGTAAAAATTGTCTCTATAATATTAATATTCCTGCTATTAATTTTGATAATGAAGGTATTTGTAATTATTGCAGACAGCATAATGAGTTAGATAATATTTATCCTTTTCATGAAGAGGGCCGAACAAAACTTTTACAAATTGTAGCAGAAATAAAAGCAGATGGCAAAAATAAAAAATACGATGTCGTAGTGGGCGTTAGTGGTGGTTGCGATTCGTCCTATTTGCTTCATTTAGCAGTTGAATTAGGCCTACGGCCTTTAGCAGTTCATTATGACAACACATGGAATGGTACCAAAGCTGTAGAAAATATTAAAGCAATTACAGATAAATTAAATATTGATTTGTATACCCATGTAGCAGATAACAAGGAAGTTTGTGATATTTTACATGCCTTTCTTAAAGCCTCAGTTCCTGATATCGATTGCCATACAGATATAGCTTTAGCAGCCACACATTATATAGCTGCCGAAAAATATAATATTAAATACATTTGGGAAGGTCACTCCTTTAGAACCGAAGGAATTTCACCTCCTGGTTGGTTTTATATGGATGCTAAATATATCAAAAAAATATTCCAAAAATTTGGCGGCAAAAAAATTAAAACAGTACCCCTTTTAACTTTAACCAAATGGTTTAAATGGATGCTTGTCGATAAAATAAAAAAAATAAGACCGTTATACTATTTAGACTACAATAAAGAAGAAGTAAAAGAACTATTAAAAAACAAATACCAATGGCAATGGTATGGTGGGCATCACATGGAAAATAGACTTTCCTATTTTTGTAATAACTATTATTTACCTCTTAAATTTAAAATTGATTTAAGAGTATGCGAATTTTCTGCTTTTGTAAGAAGTGGATATTGGTCAAAACAAGAAGCAATTTCTGAATTAGTAAAACCAAAACCCTTTGACGAAAGTATCTTAACTGAGTTATGTAACCGACTAAATATATCTTTAGATACTTTTTTATCCTATATGGCTTTGCCTCCCAAAACATATAAAAACTACCCCAATTATAAGCGTACTTTTATACTACTTAGGCCATTATTTTGGATATTACTTAAAGGAAAATATATTACAAAAAGCTTTTACGATAAATTTACCAAGAATAACTAATTGCAAAAAAAAATATTTCTTTTTACCGAAACATTTCCTTTCAGAGGCGGAGAACCATTTTTAGAAACTGAAATATTGTTTTTAGCAAAAACTTTTTCTCAAGTGCAAATATTTTCGTTAAATAGCAATGAATCAAAATTAGTTTTACCTTCCAATGTTAATGTTGCATTTATTCCCGAATCAGCAAGAATTTCATTTTCGAAGTTTTTAATACAAAATCTCTCAGTTTATTTTCATTGGTTTTTTAGTGAAATTATTAAATCGCCTAAACGATGGAATTATATTAAAAATTTTAAACAACAATTGTATCGTCTTACTGGATTAATTAAGAAAGCCAATGATTTAAATGGATTCATAAAAAGTGATATTAACGAATTCAGCCGATTTTATTCTTATTGGTTCAATGATTGGGGTACTATCTTATCAATATTGAAGTTTAAAAATAAAAAAATCAATTTTGTAACGCGTGTTCATCTGTTTGATTTTGAAGAAGAGTTTCATTCATCAAATTTTATACCATTTAGATATACTGAAATTTCAAAACCCAAGCAAATAATGCCTATTTCAAATTATGCTACCCAGTATTTATTAAAAAAATACATTATTAGTTGCCCTTCTAATTATCTAGGTGTAATATATAATGGTAACAATGAAATTAATAACAATGGAAAACTAACGATAGTTTCTTGTTCTTCTTTAAGCTGGTATAAGCGTCCATTATTATTAGTGCAATTAATGAGTAAAATTAAACTTAATATTAAATGGGTTCACTTTGGGGATGGAGATATGAAAAATGAATTTTTAGAGTATAGCAAAAAATTACCTTCAAATATTGAATTCATTTTTAAAGGTTTTGTTCCAAATTCGGATATTATTGAATTTTATAAAACCAATAGTGTAAATGTCGTTTTAAATGTCAGCTCATTTGAGGGTATTCCTGTTTCATTAATGGAAGCTATAAGTTTTGGTATTCCTATAATTGGATGCAATGTTTGCGGTATGCCTGAAATTATTAATGAGCAAACAGGTATACTGCTTGATAAAGATTTCGAGATAGAAAAGGCCGCAATTAAAATTTCTGAATTTTTAATTCAAAAATCTTTAAATATTGAATACAGAAAGAAAGTAAAAGAATTTTGGTTTAAAAATTTTAATGCTGATGTAAATTACCCTAATTTTATAAAAAATCATTTAGTTAATTAATGTGTGGTATAGCTGGAATATGGAATTTTGGTGGTAAAAAAGTAGCGTTAAATACGTTGCGAAAATTTACTGATTCTATGATTCATAGAGGACCAGATGGGGCAGGCCATGAGATATTAAATAATGGCTCACTTGGTTTAGGACATAGACGTTTGGCAATTTTAGATTTATCGGAAGCGGGTAAACAGCCTATGAGTATTGATAATGAGCGTTATTGGATTACTTATAATGGCGAAGTTTATAATTTTATAGAAATAAAAGAAGAATTAAAAACACTTGGCTATCATTTTCAATCAGAAACAGATACAGAAGTAATTCTAACAGCCTATAAACATTGGGGAAAATCATGCTTAGATAAATTTAATGGTGAATGGGCTTTTGCTATTTGGGATAATGAAATAAAAGAACTTTTTTTGGCAAGAGATAGATTTGGAATAAAGCCATTTTATTACACTTCTAATTCAATATTTTTTGCATTTGCAAGCGAGGTTTTAGCATTTAAACACTTGGAAGGTTTTAATTATAGTTTAAATGATGAATTGGTAAATATTCAAACTAAGGATAATTATGTTTTAGATGGCAAAGGTTATACAATAGTAAATGAGGTTTTTAGTGTTTTACCAGGGCATTATTGTATTATAAATTCAACAACAATACAACAGCAAAGATGGTATGATATTAGAACTAAAATACAACCATCAAGTTTAACCTATAACGAACAAGTTATAAAATTAAAAACCTTGCTTTTTGATGCTGTAAAAATTAGATTGCGAAGCGATGTTGCCATTGGCTGTGCATTAAGTGGTGGATTAGATTCTTCAAGCATATATGGTGTATTATCAGCCATTAAAAAAGAAAATACTAATTTAAGCAGATTGCCTAAAGATTGGCAAAAAGCGTATGTTCAAACATTCCCTAATGCTGTATTTGACGAAAAAAAATATGCAGAAAAAGTAGTGGAATATTGCAATGGTTCAGCAGAGTATTTAATTCACAATCAAGATAATTTGGTTGACAATGTGATAAAAACTACCCAGCATTGCCAACGCATAAGCTCCACTCCTATTTTATCTATTACAGATATTTATAAGAACATGAAAGCTAAAGGTGTTTCCGTGTCTATAGATGGTCATGGTGTAGATGAAATGTTGTTTGGATATCTTGGAAATGTTTATGATTTATACAATTTAAAAGTAGAAAAAAATCTTAAAAAAGAAGCTCAAAATATAGCTGATTGTTTAGCTAATTTATACCCACCAAATGATGTTGATGAGGTAAAAAACAAATTTTCAAATGAAATAAAATATCAATTTTCTGTTATAAATAGAGTGAAAAGATTATTTAAAAATAACCAAACAAATACAGATAATAAATCATTAAAATCTTTGTCAAATAGTGCATATAATTTTTCTAAAGAAGAGATACTTAAAACAGAGTTTTTTGAAAAAACCTTACCTGCGTTATTGGTAACTTTTGATATAGCTGCAATGTATAGTAGTGTTGAAATTAGAATGCCTTTTATGGATCATAGTATTGTTGAATTTATTTTTTCATTGTCTGAAAATGCTAAAATTGGAGAAGGTAAAACAAAGCGAATTTTAAGAGATGCCATTACAGATTTGATACCCAATGAAATAAAAGATAGAACCTATAAAATTGGAATAAGTGCACCTTTAAATAATTGGATAAATACAGATTTTAAACGCTATATTATTCAAAAATATGGTACGCATAAAATACTTGGTTCATATACTAAGCATTTGCAAAATAGCAAATTGGGAGAAAATGAAACTATAGAAATTTGGGAAAACATAAATAAAGATTTATTGAAAGTTGAATAAGTCATTAAATATTCTTTATGTTTTAAGTGCAGCTGGATTAGTGGAAGATTCTGTGCAAAAAAAAGTGCGTACACAAATTCAATATCTCAATACTCAAAATTCAACATGTAAAGGTGCTTTCTTTTCTTTTGAAATAGATTCTAATTATAAACTTTCAGATACTATTGAATTAGTGCCAATTCAACCAATAAAAGGAAAACTATTTAGCAAAATTAAGCAACAAAATAATACGCTGCTTGCTATAAAAGAATATTTAAAAACAAATGCCGATAAGTATCAAATTATTTATTTTAGATATTTTGGCGCAAGTAAGATTTTATTGGATATTGTAAAAGAGCATAAAAGTAAAATCGTATTTGAAATGCAAGGAATAAATATCGATGAAATAAAAAATTACAAATTTGAAAACCCTTTTAAGTTCAATACTTCAAGCATTTTAAGCTTTGGTCAGTTTTATTATTACCCTTTATTACAAGAAAAATTATACCTTAAAAAAATTTTAAATTATACAACAAAAAATATCTGCATAAGTCAAGAAATTTTAAATTATCATCAAGCATTAGCAGATAAAAAATATTTGGTAGTAGCCAATGGTATTAGTGCATCAAATTATAAAATAAAAAAGCAAACGTCAATAATAGATAATACTTTAAATTTTTTATTCTTAA
>JABMMZ010000008.1 GCA_013205405.1 Bacteroidota bacterium
ACTAAGGCATCCTTAGGTACACAAAGTTGGAATTCTGCGGCATCTTTCCAGGAAACAACCAAAGTATTAAGCAGAGCTGCAATACAAGGTAAAACCGATTTAATGTTAGGCTTAAAAGAAAACGTTATTACAGGTCATCATATACCAGCAGGTACAGGCTTACGTGAGTTTGAAAATATGATTGTAGGTAGTAAGGAAGAATACGAATTGCTTCAAACAACTAAAGAAGCAATGAGTTTTGATTACGAAGAGTAAAATTTAAAATTTAATTTTATATAAGGAGTAAGACTAAAATCTTACTCCTTTTTTATTGAAAATTTAGGCACTACAGCTGGCATCTATTTTCATAAACGTTATAATTGTAAAAGTGTAGGTATAAACACTCCGTATGTTTATTTTGGATAAATTGTATAAAGACGTATATTTGCAAACCAAAAATTGGCTTCGTAGCTCAGCTGAATAGAGCGTCTCACTACGGATGAGAAGGTCTTAGGTTTGAATCCTAACGAGGTCACCACACAGGACTGAGCAGCATTTTTGCTGCTCTTTATTTTTTTTCTATCGCCGAAATCATTGCTCCCATTGAAAAGCAGGCTCAGCATCTCACTCGGTTTGGTGGTTTGAAAAGTTTTTTTATCAAACACTAGTTTTTCAGGGAATATCAAACCAAGTGTTCTTTGTTTGTTTTCAATGTTTGAAGTCTGGTAATAGTAACTTATGTTACTAAGGAGCGAAAATCCATATTGATAGTATTCCTGAAACCCACTTTTAGTTGATTTTAAAACTTCAATTTTTTTAGTTGTACTTCTTTAGTCAAAATAAACGTAGATGGGTTTATAGTAATAGCCATATCTCTAGAATCGCCTCTTGCACAAAAATTTTTAAATAAAGTTGTTGGGCAAATGATAGAGATGAATAGTTTAACGAATGCTACAGAGGAGATAAATTAAATAAATTCTATACTTTCTATTTCTAATTCAAAAGGGCCTTCCCTTTTTTCATTGGTAGAAATTCCAATTCTTACTATACCCTCTAAAATTTTATTGCTAGTTTTATTGCCGGTTGGTTCACCAATTACTTCTTCTATAAAATCAGTAAGGTTTAAGGAAACTGTTTCCCATTTATTTATTTCTTTAGCCTTAAAGTCATGCTTATATGCAGCCTCATACCATCTACGACTATTCTCTAGCGTAAACGAATATTTTTGACTGGTAGATCTAAATTTTATTTTTACAGTTTTATATTGCGATAAATCAACCTTACCGAAAGTTGATTTTATTGAAACAAAACCACCACGGTTTTCTAATGAAACAAACCCTTTAACAATAATTGAAGTGGTCTCATATTTAAGTTGAGCCTCCGATAACCCACCCATTACATTATCGCTTAGTATTACCCAATTGGTAGTTCTATTTGTAGAAGTGCCAAAATCTATTTTGTAAGGGTTATCGGAAGTAAGCATAAATAGCGGCAAAAGCAACGATATAACTTTCATATCTGTATCTTTTCATTAATAACAATTAAAGCAAGATATAGTTTTGTATTTGTTTCTTTTTGAAATTTATTTATTTTTTTTATTGAGTAGTTTGCTAGTCTATATACTCGTTTGTATTTTCTCTGGAGTATATATGATAACCTAAAATGGGAAGAATGTACCTAAGGATAGCCCACTATAAACTCAACGTGCCGCAAGTCGTAAGCCTTATAACCTGTGCGGGTAACTTTTTTATTCTGTTCTTTAGTTTACGTATTCAATTTTTGGAGTCAACTTATTTCAGGACGAGACAGTTATGCGTTTCGTGCTACTTCTGCCACTCAGTTTAGTCTTTTATTTTTTTAACTTGTAATTCCCCAATAAAATATATACGCATTTAAACCCATGTAAAACATTGCTGGCAAAGAAATCCAGAGACTATCTTTCAATTTAACTCTTACAATTAAACCAAGCAACATTAATAGGGCAAGTCCACCAGAAGATATTAATAAAACAGGTTTAAATAATAAACCTACTAATAGTCCAATAGCGCCCAAAATTTCTAAGATAATTGTCAAAAGCCCCAATTTCTCTAATTTGAAGCGTTTAAATTCACTTTTCATATGAGGTGAAATGAAGTATGATATAGAATATGCTAAAAATGATAAACTTGAAATTAAAACACTCGAAATAAATAAATAATTCATAGCTAAATTATATCTAATGAAACTAATGCAATGAAGACACATAAAATCAAGAAAAATAATGAGGGTAAACGTTTAA
>JABMMZ010000039.1 GCA_013205405.1 Bacteroidota bacterium
GTATTTATTGGTTGTTTTATTAAAATAATAAATCATATAAGTACCATTGGCCCAAGTACTGCTATCAATACTCAAGTTATTCGAATTATTATCTAAGTTATTTGTATAAATATTAACACCTTTTTTGTCAAAAATTTCTATTAAAATATTTTCATTTGTATTTTTAAATGTCAAATTGATTTCTTTGCTTGATGGATTAGGAAAGCAGGTAAAATATTGAATTTGTTTAGTATCAATAATAGTATTTCCTAAACTTACATCGTACATTGCCAAAACATAATCTCCTTTTTGGGCATTTTTAACCAATACTCTCCCTTGTTTATCTAGCTTGCTACCGGTAGTTATTAATAAATTATTACAAGGCCTCCAATAATCGCCAGGAAATGCACGGTATAATAAGGTAAGGCTATCTTCAGTTTTATTGATTAAGGTATGGTCTAAGTATCCATTTGTGGCATTTGCACCGGGCTGTCTGCCTTCGTAAGTTAACTCCATATTAAAGGTATCGGTAGCTTGCCATATACCATCTAATGTGATATATCTATAATTACTCATGGCAGGTTGAGTGGTTGAATATTTTTCTGGTCCTACCCAATGGTGTTCTAAACGAATAAGTGCAGAATCTGTTACTTTTAAAATATTAATTTTAGCAAATGTTTCAGGTAAATCATATATACCCTTTGTATTGGTAATAATAGTTCTGTCTGTTATGGCATCGCTCAATTTTTCATTGTAATCTATACATGTATAAATTGGTTTAAAGTCAAATATAAAGTTAAATGAATCTATTTCATTATTAATCATAACGGTTCTAACTTCATATTCTTTTCTATTTTTAAAAAAGAATATTTCTATAGGCATATTTTTATATAATTTACTAGTAAATCTTGGTTTTTGAAAGGTAAATATTTTTAAGTTAAAAGGTCCATTTCCAAAATGTACTTGTTTATTCAAAATCACATGTGGAAATCCTTTTTCAAACACCCAATTTTCAAAAAATGATTTTACCTTTTGGTCACCACCATTATCCTCAAAAACTTGCTGCATTTGGCTTGTATTGGCATTTTTAAATTTATATTGCGCCTGATATGCTTTGCAAGATTTAAAAAAAACTGAATCGCCCATCACACTTCTAAGACTATGAATTACATCAGCTCCTTTTTTATATACATGGCTGCCATATGTATTTGAATGTGGAATATTTACCATACTAAAAATTTCTCCATCTCTGATATGCGCAAAACGCAAAACGAATAAATGATTCGCCAAAATTGAATTTTTATAAGCTTGTTTCCCATACAATTGCTCGGTAAAAAAATGTTCGCAATAGCTAGCCCAACCTTCGTTCAGCCACATATCCTCTGCAGTTTCGCAGGTTACTGCATTGCCCCACCAATGATGGGATAACTCGTGTGCAATTAATGTTTCGTATTTCTTTGTTCCGTCAGCAAAAGAATTTGGATAAGTTATATTACCAGAATGCTCCATAGCACCGCTGCTAAAAGGTACAAAATTATAGCCAACCTTACTATATAATTGAGGTCCAAATGCATTTTCAAATGCTTGAATAGTAGCTGGTAAATTAGCAAAAGATGCCTGAACTTTCGCAGTATCTATTGGCAAACAATTTAACCAAACAGGGTATTGCTTTTCTATCCCATTAAAATTAGATTTTAATACTGTAAACTTACTTACTGTTACAGAAGCCAAATAAGCAGACATAGGATTAGTTTCTCTATAATGCCAAATAGTACTATTCCCATTTTTAAAGCTACTCATTAGTAAACCATTACAAGCAGCCATATAATTGGTATCTGTTTCGATATAAAAATCATAACTATTTTTTATTTCAAACTCATCAATACAAGGAAACCAAGCTCTACCATAACTGTGCGGATTAACCTGAAAACCTACTCCTAAATTAAAGGCATAATCACCAGAAAAATAAAAACCTCCCCAACCACTTGGGTCTGCTGCTGGTGTGCCATGGTAATACACTTTTATATCGCAAGTACTACCCACAGATTGAGTCGTTGGCAATGTAATATTTATGTTATCATTTACTTTTGAATAATTAACAATCAAGTTATTATAAAAAATAGAATCTACTATTAATGAACTTAAATCAAGTGATAATTTATTACTTGATTTAAGAAATTTTACATTTTGAATACAATAGCCATTAATTGATTTAGAGGCAAAATTTTTAATTTTTAAATGTATTTCAGTATTTAAAAACTTAACAGAATCAGACATTTTAGCCCATAAACTGATATTAACAACTAAACTAAGTAAAATTAGAATTATTCTGAAAAATTTCATGTGATTTTGAAAAATTCAAAAATAACATTATTTTTACACCTTAACATATAATTTTAATGAAAAAAATATTTACTATCTTATCTCTTGTTTCTATTTTGAATGGATTTTCTCAAATTTCTATTACATCTGCTGATATGCCCACAAAGGGAGATACCATTAGATACTCTGTTTCTCCAACTGGTACTTTAGATTTTAGAACCAATGGCGCTAACTATAATTGGGATTACAGTTTACTTGGCCTTTCTAGTCAAGATGTATATAAATACTTAGCATTAGCCAGTACACCCTATTCTTCTTTAGTTTTATCAGGTATGCCTTTTGGTGCATTTGGTTATAAAATAGCAGATAGTATTGGCGGTGGAGGCACTTCATTTAAAGATATTTACAACTTTTATGAAAAAACAAGTGTGGCTTGGAATGCTGTCGGAACTGCATTTACAATTCCACTAGGTGGCACACCTATAAAAACAGGCGGTGTATATAGCGACAAGGATGAAATATTTAAATTTCCATTGAATTATAATGATTATGATTCTACAACTTTCAAGGTTGTTACGCCATTAGGAATATCATTTTTTAATGTAGGAAGTTTTACTCAAAAAGGGTACAGATTAACTAAAGTGGAAGGCTGGGGGAAAATTACTACACCCTACGCTACAGATATTAGTTGCCTAAAAGTAAAATCTAAAGTAGTAGAAATTGATAGTTTAAAATTAGCAATTCCAGGACAACAGCCTATAACGGTTGGTTTTCCTGTAACAAGAGTTGAGTATAAATGGTTATCCAAATCAGAAAAAATACCAGTATTAGAAGTTATTGGAACCGAATTAGGAAATACTTTTACACCTACATCCATTCGCTACAGAGATAATTACAGAAAAGTAGCTGCCTCTCCTTTTAGCCCTAAAATTAAATTTACTGTAAATAAAAATATGGGTAAAACTCAGGTTGATACCTTTAAATTTAACAATACAACTACACCAACATTTGGCACTACTTATCAATGGTCGTTTACACCAAGCACAGGTGTTAGATATGTTAAAAATACAACAGCTAGCAGCGCCAATCCTTCTGTTGTATTTGACAATACAGGGGTATATTCAGTAAAACTAATTGCCACTAATTTTTCGGGACCAAGAGATTCTACAGCGGTTAATATGATTACAATTTCTAATACAAATAATATTTCCAAATTAAATTTAGAACAAACTATTTTTTATCCTAACCCAGTTAGAAGTATAATTCAATTAGTCGATAAAAATTTAGTAGGTAAAACGATGCGTGTTTTTGACATCCATGGAAAATTAGTTTTAGAAGAAAATATTAACGATCAATTGAATGTAAATTGTGATGATTTGGCAAATGGTAATTATACTTTTGTTATTGTTGATAGCGAAACATTAATTGTAAAACAATTTATAAAACAATAATTTAAATAGTTTCAACAAATGAAAAAATTACTCCTTTTTGTTTTAGTATTACTAAATACATTCTATACCTATAGCCAAGTAGGTAAAACGAAAACTATTATGATAAATGCTACTGCACAGGTAGATGGTATTACATTGAATTGGAAAGCTGAAACTTTTACAGGTGATTATAGAGTATATAAACGTACGAGTTTATTAATCAATTCTTGGGGAAATCAATTAGCAGCTCTGCCATCATCGGCTACAAATTATAAAGATATAAGCGCAACTGCTGGAAAATCAATTGAATACCTAATAGTAAAAACAGATGGCACAAATGCTAACGCTTTTGGTTATTTATATGCTGGAAATGAGTTAAAAGAAACGCATTATAAAGGCGGAATAGTAATGGTAATAGATAGTACTTATATCGGTGCGTTAGATGCTGAAATATTGCAATATCAAAATGATTTAAAAGCAGAAGGATGGCAGGTGAGCAAAATTTTTGCAGGCAGAAACGAAAAACCAAATACTGTTAAAATAAGACTAAAAACCCATGTAAACAATACTAATAAACCAACAACCACTGTGTTTTTGATAGGCCATATTCCGGTGCCTTATTCTGGTGGATTTACTGGTGATGGCTCTAATTGGCCCCCTCCAGATGGACATGTTGAGGGAGTTGGCAACCATACAGGTGCTTGGCCTGCCGATGTATATTATGGCGACTTAAATTTTGATTGGCCAGATAGCGATATTAGCATGACTACAGGCGCTCAGAGTAGACATCATAACGAGCCGGGAGATGGCAAATTTGACCCTACAAAGCTGCCAGATACAGCAGAACTAGAAGTAGGCAGATTAGATTTATTTAATATGACTGCTTTTACTCAAAATGAAATTACATTAACCAAAAATTATTTTAAAAGAAACCATTTGTGGCGCACCCAACAAATAAGCGCCATAGAGAGAGGTTTAATTGATGACAATTTTACAGGACTAAGTATTGCGGCAACTGGATATCACAATTTTTCATCTTTTTTTCCAATAGATAGTGTGTATACCACAAAAGATTATTTTACAGAAATGAAAAACAACAATTACCTATGGAGCTTTGGCTGTGGTGCAGGTAGTTACACAACTTGCAATGGTATAGGAACTACTTCTAACTTTGCTACAGATTCATTAAAAAATGTATTTACAATGTTAGCTGGCAGTTTTTTTGGAGATTGGGATATACAAAATTCCTTTTTAAAAGCACCTTTATGTAAAAATGCATTGGCTTCATGTTGGGGTGGCATACCTAAATGGTATTTGCATACAATGGCAATGGGCAAGCATATTGGTTATGGAACAAGAGAAACACAAAACAACAATGGCTTTTATTATACCGGTCAATTTAATGGCTCAGCAAATGAAATTCATATAGCATTAATGGGTGACCCTACCCTTTGTAATCGACATTTGCCTCCAACTAAAGGTTTATCAGCCATAAGTAGTAATAAAATTGTAAAACTAAAATGGAATAAAGCAATTGGTAAATTTGATGGCTATGCAGTATACAAATTAGATACTTTAAATAATGCCTATACGAGAGTGAACAAACAAATAATTGCTGATACATTTTACAATGATTCAAACAATTTTTATTCAGGTAATTATACTTACGTAATTAGAACTATCAAAAAAGAAACCACTGCCTCAGGCACGTATTTCAATGTGGGTGGTGAAAGTAGAGTCAATATTGCGCATACCAATTCAACGCTTAAGGTATTGAAACCTCAAATTTTAGTATATCCAAATCCTACAAAAGATTTTTTACATATTTCTGACGAAAATTATACATTTGCAGCATTATATGATATGCAAGGAAGAGAAATTTTTGTAAAGACAATAGACAATAAAACCCTTAATTTAACTGAACTACCTAGCGGTATTTATATTTTAAGACTTATCAATTCTCAAAATCAAGAAACAACATTACCCATTATAAAAGAATAATTTATATATGATATTAAAAGGAAAAAAAGGAATTATTTTTGGTGCATTAGATACCAAATCAATAGCATGGAAAGTGGCTGAGCTTGCACATGCTGAAGGTGCTGAATTTATATTAAGCAATGCCCCTATTGCTTTAAGAA
>JABMMZ010000040.1 GCA_013205405.1 Bacteroidota bacterium
AGATAGAATATTGAATATTAAAAAGGGTGATATTTATGATCAAACTATTTTAGAAGACAGATTATTTATGAGCCAAAGTGGTGCCGATATTTCTAGTTTATATATGGATGATGGCTATTTGTTTTTCAATGTTACACCAATAGAAACGAGGGTAGAAAACGACAGTATAGATTTTGAAATTAGAATAGTAGAACGCGCCCAAGCGACTGTAAATAACGTAACTATTGTAGGAAATACTAAAACAAGCGATCATGTTATTATGAGAGAATTAAGAACTCGTCCTGGACAAAAATTTTCAAGAAGTGATATACAGCGTTCAATTCGTGAACTCTCTCAGTTGGGTTATTTCGATCCTCAGGCAATGGGCGTAACACCGGTGCCAAATCCAGCAAATGGAACTGTTGATATTGAGTATAAAGTAGCAGAAAAAGCAAATGATCAAATAGAACTTTCTGGAGGTTGGGGTGGCAGAAACAATGGTAATAATGCAGGTGTAAATGGTAACAATAATGTTGGTTTTGGAGGATTAGTTGGCACATTAGGCTTAACGCTCAATAATTTTTCTTCTCGCAAATTATTTAAACCTTCAGAGTGGAATCCTCTGCCAGCAGGCGATGGACAAAGACTAAGTATTAGAGCGCAATCAAATGGTTTATTTTATCAATCATACAATTTTTCTTTCACAGAACCGTGGTTAGGTGGTAAAAAACCGAATGCTTTAACTACCAGTATATTTAGAACAAATCAATCATTTGATGCACGTAAACGCAGCGATCCTGAAAAAGCATTTATAAAAATAACAGGCGCATCAGTCTCATTAGGTAAAAGATTGCGTTGGCCAGATGATTTTTTCTCTGTTTTTTATTCTTTAAGCTACCAACAATACGATTTGCAAAATGCAAATGGCGCATTTGGATTACAAATAAATACAGGTAAAAGTAATAATCTTGAGTTTAAATATTCTTTGACTAGAAGCTCTGTAAACGAACCAATTTTTGCAACAGGCGGCTCAACTTATAGTTTTAGTGTAGCACTTACGCCTCCTTTTTCTACATTATCAGGTAAAGATTATACCAATGTTTCTGCAGCAGATAAATTTAAATTTATAGAATACCATAAATGGAAATTTGATGCAGAAAACTACACGCCTTTATTTGGCAAATTTGTATTGGCTACAAAAATGCGTTTTGGCTATTTGGGTTTTTATAATAAAACTTTAGGATTATCACCATTTGAGAGATTTATGGTAGGAGGTAGTGGACTTAATAGTTTTGGACAAATAGGTAGCGAAATAATTTCATTGCGCGGTTATCCTGATAGAACTATCACGCAAAATGCAGTAGGAACTGCCAGTAGTGCAGGTGCCACTATTTTTAATAAATTTACTTGCGAATTGAGATATCCGGTTACCAATTCTCCTTCGGCATCTATTTATTTACATACTTTTGTAGAAGCCGGAAATGCATGGGCAGATTCTAAAACCTTTAATCCTTTCGATTTGAAAAGAAGTGCAGGCGCAGGTATTCGCTTGTTTTTACCTATGTTTGGATTACTTGGTTTGGATTACGCTTATGGATTCGATTACAAAACATTAAGAAGTGGATTAACTCAAAAACCAGCGCAATTCCACTTCTTTATTGGGCAACAATTTTAATAAATAAATAATATGAAAAAAACAATCATCCTTGCATCGACTATTTTAGGTGTTTTTGCACTACTATCTGTAATGGCTTTTACAAATAATAAAGCCGCTTCTAAAAAATACATGCAGTTTACAACTGTAGAATCTGAAGTTCCAGGTGGATTAGGACGTTCTAGAATTATTACTACTGATGAAACAGGCAGTAAAATTGAAGAAATTGACCTTAAAAATTTCTACAGCTTGGTAGGAATCAATTTTGACAATATTAGAAACAATGACCAAGTTATTACTAAACAAATTACTGATTTAACTTCTAAAGGATGGAAACTTGAACATATTACTACAGGTGTTGAGAGTGGAATGGATAAAACAGGCTTGTTTGTAACACGCTACTTATTTTCTAAAGAAGAATAAATTGTAAAAAAAGGGATAATAAATTTAGTATCCCTTTTTAAATATCTTAAATCATGTTTTATTTTATATACATCCTTTGCGCAAATGCATCCTTGTAATTTTTGCCTAAAGGAATATTTTTTGTACCTACCAACACTTCGTGTGCGCCTATGCTTTTAACCTTATCAATAGCCACAATATAGCTGCGATGAACTCTTGCAAATTTATCAGCAGGTAAGCTAATTTCCATATTTTTCATGGTTTGTAAAGTTACAATACGTCTGTCTTCAGCAGTAAATATTTTTACATAATCTGCAAATGCTTCTACATACCAAATATCATCGTAATTTATTTTCAACATTTTAGAATCTACTTTTACAAACATGTGTCCTACATTCATTTCTGCTTGCGGTTGCTCTTGTTGATTTTTAAAAGTAAAATATTCCTCAGCTCTTTCAACAGATTTTTTAAATCTATCTAATGAAATTGGCTTTAATAAATAATCCAATGCGTCTAACGAAAATGCATCTACGGCATACTCTGAATAAGCAGTTGTAAATACTACTAAAATACCGCTGTTATGTAGAGATTTCATAAAATCTATACCACTTATTTCAGGCATATGAATATCACAAAAAATAATATCTGGTTTTTCGTGCGAAATGGCTTCAGCAGCTTCAATAGCATTGGCGCATTTAGCCATTAATTTTAAGTTTTCACATTTGCTGATGTGGGCTTCTATTATTTCTAATGCGAGTGGCTCATCGTCTATGGCCATGCATTTTAATATTTTGTTGTTCATATTGTTTTTAAGGTTAAGTTTACTTTATAAAAATCTAATTCATTCTCTATTTTAAGACTATGTTTATTAGGATACAAAATATTCAGACGTATTTGCACATTTTTCAGACCAATGCCGCCAACTTTATCTTTTTCTAAATTATTCAAAGCTTTTGGCTTGTTATTAGTTACGCTAAAATGTATCTTTTTATTAGCATTATCTATATTGTAAATAATATTTACAAATGAGTTTCCCAAGGTAGGATTTGCGCCATGTTTAAAGGCATTTTCTACAAAGGATATCAAAATTAAAGGAACTATAAATTGATTATTGATATGA
>JABMMZ010000041.1 GCA_013205405.1 Bacteroidota bacterium
AAAGTTAGAATTAAACTTGATAATAGATGTAGAAATAGATGAAAAACTGAAAACAATTTTAGATAGAGTGGCACGCACCTGTCCTGTAAGTTTGAGTTTACATCCTGAAATTAATCAAAATATAACTATAAATATTAAATCGAAATAGAAGTTATAATTTTTGAGCAGCCAATTCGTCTGCATTTATTAAAGTATGGTTGGCATAATAAATACATTTTTTATGAGAAACCAAAAGAACTTGAGGCGATTGATGTTCAATATTTAATTTTTCTGCAATAGCATTACTAACGTCTCGGTGTGCAAGTAAATCTAAATAATAAACTTTTATAGTGTTTGCATTATTCCATTTGCGTTCAAATCTATCTTTAGCCATAATACTAATATTACAGCGCGTGCTATGTTTAAATATGGCAATAGGAGTTACATTAGAAGAATCAATAATACTTTCTAATGTAGAAATATCTTCTAAAGAGAACCAATTCATAAAATTAGGAAATTATACTACTACTGTATGCTGAATAATATTAACTTTGCCTACTGATGGGCATTTATCTCTTCTACCACCGCAAGAAGATATAGAAGCAACTAACAATATTAACACTACTAAAACTGTGAAATTTTTCATTTTTTATATAAATTATTTTTTTTGAATTATAACTACAAAATTAAGGAAATTATAGCAAATAAAGAATTATTTGGTTGGATAGCGCAAGCTATGCAATTAGGCAAGGAAAAATTTTTATTAAAATATGCACCTAAATTGGGTAGTATAAGTGGCTTTATAGTAGAACAAATAAATGTACAAAATAAGTTAAGCGTTAAATTGCCTAGCTGGCAAAAATACAAATGCCTATATACACTTAGAAGTTTTGAGCAAAGCACAGCAGAAAAAGTAGCCGAATATAAATCTGGTTTATTATTAGGTAAAAATTTATTAGTATTAGGTGGTGGGCTAGGTGTTGACGAATGGGCTTTTTCAACCAAATTTGAAACTATAGAAAGTATAGACAACGATGAAGAATTAAATGAGCTAGCAAAGTATAATTTTGGAATACATGAACAAGAAAATATAAATAGAGTAACTGATACAGCTGAGCATTTTTTAAGCACAGATAAAAAAAAATATTCTGCTATTTATATTGACCCAGACAGAAGAGATGACGAAAAAAGACAAATATTATTGGCAGAGCATCAGCCAAATGTACTAGCATTAATGACCTTTTTATTAGAAAAAACAGAAAATATTTGGATAAAAAGCTCTCCACTTTACGACATGGATATGGCCTTAAAAGAACTGCAAAATATAAAAAGTATTTATAGTATTAGTTTATACGGTGAAGTAAAAGAGATGTTGATTCAAATAAAAAAAAATTATAATGAGAGTCCGCAAATAATATGTGTAGATATTTTAAAAGATACCATTAAAGAACAAGTATTTTTAAATGAAGGTAATTTATCTCTACAAAAGGCAGAAAGCTTGGAAGGCTATTTATATGAAGCAGGTTCGAGCATTGTTAAGATGAGAAAGCATCATGCTTATGCAACATTCAATAACTTACAATTAATAGATGTAAATGTACCTTTTTATATTGGGAAAATTGCTATTGATGGTTTTATAGGTAAATGTTTTAAAATTATAGATGTGTTAAATTTTAACACATCTCAATTAAAAACGTATTTTAAGAAAGAAAAAATCACCTATATCAATGCTAAAACAAGAGGTATTCAATTCATTGAAACAAAAGATTTTTATAAAAAAACGGGTCTTAAAGAAGGCGGTGAGTTGTATGCTTGGATATGCCCATTTTTAGGCACAAATAGGGTTATTATTTGTAAAAAAGTTTAGTTAGATTTATATGTTTTAGGCACCTTAGGGTCAGTAATTATCATATAATCACAAATAGTTGCATATTTAGACCAATCGATATTTGGAAAACGCTCATCGCTGGTGGAAGAAATAATAAGTGGTTTTAGTCTTTTATTGTACTTTTTCAATTGAGTTACAATAGCAAAACCTTCGTCACTATGAAATTTACCGTTTACTTGAAATACTTTTTTTCCTTTATTAGATTTTAAAAATTCAGCAATAGAATATGCCATTGTAGCATCCCAAAGTGATTGCGCCATTATTAAATTAAAAGAGCCCATCATAGAAACAGGTAATTTGTTCTTTGCAGTATCTGTTTTTGTAGCTGGTCCATGGTTAGATAAGCCGGTAAGCTTTTCATAATATTTACCTTCAGCAGTATCATAAGGCAGAGGAGCAAAGAATAATTTTGAGGATTTAGGTAAACTCATAAGCGCAGCTTGTCCTTTTCTTCCAGCTAAATTAGTATATCTGCTAGCAGAATTGGCGCATATAACATTTAAATGATTTAATTTAGCAAATTCTACCATTGGTTTGTAATCTCTATAATTACTCCAAACTCTAGCATCTTTAAGAAAATGTTTTTCTTTTATCAAGCCACTCAAGTATTCATTCATAACCGTTTGAACATCTCTATCAAACATTTCCATAGAAAGGGCTGTGTTACTGTTAAATTTTTCAAACATTAAAGTTAAAAGTTTAGCTTCTAAATAATGCGAAACACTATCATTGTGCTCTTCGCCATAAATTAAAATATCATAATCTTTTATCTCATTTATAATGTCATTTAGATTGACTTCTTTACCCAGTTTTGTTGAGTATATTCTGTAATTATTTTCTGTTAATTCAGCATGATGAGAAGTGAAAGCTACTGAAGTAATAATAGATAAGATTAAAAATATTTTTTTCATAGTAAATTTGGAATTACAAACATAAGTAATACCCAGGCAATGAATAAATATTTTTTATAAATTTACTTAATTATGCAAGGAAATACTACTTCAACATCTGTTTCACCAGGGGTTGCTGTACCATTTTTTATACCAGGTTGGTGTTTCAATGTAACTGTTATAAGGCCTTTTGAAGCTGCACCTGAACGCCATTTAGAACTTAAGCCAATAGGAAAATTATTATCATCGCTATCTAAAATGGTAATCCCTAAATTTACATTAGATGGATTAAAAACAAAAAGATGATCATTTTTTTCTTCGGCTACTTCATTTGAAATGGTATCTATTGCAATTTTACTTTCGTCTAGAAGCAATATTTGAGCAGAATAGCTTTTAAAGGCTTGTAAATTGATAGTATCAAATTGTGAAGGAGGATTGCCGCTCTCGCCATCTATATCTCTAAAAATAGCAGTGTTTATGGCGCCTGAAAGACTATCTGTAAATATTAATTTTACTGTGGTAATGAGTTCATTTTCATTGGTTGGTTGGTCTTGTGGTTTAGGTGTTTCTTCTTTGCATGCACTAAATACAAGCGTAAAAATTAAGGCATTTAAAATAAGAGCATTTTTGATTTTTGATTTTTGATTTTTCATTTTGTTTATTGTTTTGTCATTCAGAAATTTTTATGCTTTGAAAAAAATATTCAGAATCTGAAGTTATGGAACTATTGTGGTTTAAAAGCTAGTTGATATTTTGAGTTTTATATCTGTACCTTGTTCATTAGCAAAGTATCTAAATCGATTTAAATAATCACGGTATTTGTTGTTTAATAAGTTATTGATAGAAAGATTGAATATTATAGATTGTTTTTTAAGTTTCATAGGATAGCCAGCATAAACACCAAAAAGTAAAAAGGCATTGGGAGGCGGCAAATAATCCGAATTGGGTAAATATCTGTATTGCTTAAAGGTATAACGAGCCCATAGCATAATTACTTTATAATTTTTATTATAGCCAATGGAATTTTTAATACTAATAGGAGGCATTTGCGTAATAGGTTGCTTTTTAGATAAATTATTTCCCCATAATACAGCGCTTATCAAATGGTTTTCAATATTTCGTTTTCGGTTAATTTTTATTTTACTTGTAAAATCTATATTTAAGCCACTAATTGCTGCATTATACTGTTGGTATTTAAACACAGGAAAAGCCCCTCGGATAGTTAATTGGGCTGGCAGAGAAGGTTCTAAATTGATAAAATTAGGTATATAATTGTAAAAAGCTACAATGCTTAAAGTACTTTTTTTAATCAGTGCACCATAAGAAATAGTAGTTTGATAATTACGCTCTGCTTTTAAACCGGTATCACCTATTTCTATACTAGCAAGCCCTTGGTGTAAGCCATTGCTGTATAACTCGTTTACAGATGGAGGTCGCCAAGCACTTTCTGTACTTATGCTAAAGTCATGTTTTTGATTACCTATTTTTAATTTAAAATAATAGGATGCATTTGTAAAATTTTGCTGTTTGGTACTCAACGTATTATTTTTCCATAGGTAAGCTATGAGTTGTTTATTATCTAGTCTTAATCCTCCTTCTAAGTAATTTTTTGTTTTTTTATCTTCTTTTGAAATGCCTTTACCAAGTGAAAAAAAACCACCTGAACTTAATTGCTTGTAACCGGGTACAAAAAACCTACCTTTAAAGGCATTTTCTTGGTATTGCAATTGCCCACCGGTGCTTATGTTTGTGCCATGGTATTTGTGTTTATAGTAAACTACATCAAGCAAATAAGTAGTTAAAAAATAATTAAACGAAGGACCATCAAAAGCTGAAGATGAACGCAAAATATCAAATTCCTTTCGGTTGTTTTTTTGGTAAGCTAAGTTAATTTCTAATTCATTATTATTCGTTATTTTATTCAAGTATTGCAATTTTGTTACTTGGTGTTTTAACTCTTGTTTTGGGCGGTCAATAGTATATTTAAAATTATCTGTAACCAATGGAAGTGGGCTATTCATAGCCAATTGTAAATCGTTTAAATTACCAATATGCGAACCTTTAAAAATACCCAATTGATTGTAAAACGAACTATAATATAATTTTATAAAATGCTGTTTTTTGTTATAGCCTATTTCGGCTGCATAATTGCGTTCCTCTGAACCAGTATTGGCTAAAATATATTGTGGGCTAAACGTATTTCCATTTTTTCTATAAGTACCTTGAACCTGGTAATATAAATTGGCAGAATCTAATAGCTTGCCACCAAGCCAAGCATTAGTGCCATAGCCTCGTCCATTGCTGTATGCTATAGTATTTATAATCCCTTGCAAAGGTTTTGAGTTTAGTTTAAAGATATCTTTTGTTGATATTACAATTAGTCCACCAATCGCATCACCAGTATAACGAAGTTTACCGACATTTTCAACAACTTGAATATCATTTGCAAAATTGGCATCTATTTCAGGCGCATGTTCTAGTCCCCAATTCTGCCCTTCTTGTTTTATGCCATTGTTTACTAGGATTACTCTATTGCTATGTAGTCCATTAACAACAGGTTTAGAAGCATTATTTCCAGTTTTTAGGGCTCTAATACTAGCAGACGATTCCAATTGTTCAGTTAATGTATTGGCAATTTTAAGAGAACCTTCTCCTTGAATTGTAACTCTTTCAATAATAGTTTTACTTGCTACTTTTGCGCTCCCAATATTGAGTGCTGTATGGTTTAAATACACCGTTATGAAAGTATCTTTGGTAATATTAAAAACAATATCTTTATGCTCGCAATCTAAATGTGAAAAATGAATTTCAAGTAAGCCACCACATACATTTTGAATAGTAAAAATACTGTCTTTAATGTTAATATTAGCGCTTTTTTTAGAACCTATAATTTCAATGTGTGTATTCCCTAATGCTTTATTTTCCAAACTATCTACTACTATACCAAGTACAATAATATTACACTGGCTGTTTTGAGCAGGCAGCCAAGCAGAAATTAATAAAAAAAAGGTTAAAATGAATTTACCCATAAATGTAAATGATTTGCCTTTGCGAAAGCAAAGGGCTTTTTTTAAAATAAAATGATTTAAAGTATTTACTGAAACCTTAAACTTTAGGGGGACCTTTATTAAAAAAACTACTTACAAAACTAGATTTGTAGCTTATTATTTCCTTAGAAGAAGCGGGGAAATAAATTGGATTATTTTGATAAATTTCAACAAAATCTGATTCTTGAAAACTTTGAAATACAATATCACATAAATAACATTCAGTATGTGATTCTTCTATTGTAGAAGAATGTTCATGATACGCCTGTCTATGGCAACTATGAAAATATTGAAAAGGAGAAACATATACTGTTATTAAAAGCAATAATGCCCAAGCAATTAGATGTTTCTTTGAGGTTTTCAAATAATAAAATTAGGCTTCAGAGGTCATTTTATTTGCTATTTCACGAATTTCATCTCTGTTATATTTATTTTCGCTTTTGGCATATAAAGAAATTAAGTATGTTAAATTTTCTTCTACCTCTTCACTTTCCTCTAATGTTTGAAACTCCCAACCACCATTGGCTTCTAGGTGTTCGTAAACTAAACGAATAGAACGTGCAATTAAAGGATCTTCCTCTAATTTAGACATTTCTCTTAACTCCTTTAACATAGGAACTAAAGTGTCAGCATTAACACTATTGGTTTCAATTTCTTTTATGATTTTTGCAATTAAATCGTTGGCTTGCGCATTTTTCATACTGTGTGCAAATAACGGATATTTTTTTCAATCGGTAAACTATTATTTATAACTTCGGTTTAAACAATAAACCAATAAACACATAATTATCTAAAAATCAATAATATGACTAATATATTAAGAATTATTTAAGATATTAAAACATTTGAAATGTAAACTTATTGTCATAATATGGCTTAAGATTAAATAAACTCTTTTTGATGCTTAAATTTGCAGCATGAAAAAAATATATACAATAATCTTTTTAACTTTTTTTACAAATCAAATATCAGCACAATGTGGTTTCTCAGATACTCTAACAATGGGCCCTGGCTATGCGAATGATGTATTCTACAATTTTCAAAATAAAACAGTAAAAGCAGTTACGAACACAAATTGGCATTTAGCCTTTTCGGTTCAAAAAAGTCAATTTCCAAGTAATCCTTTGTCTGGTGTAAGTATAAGAGTAAATAGTGTAACCGGATCAAATTTAGTTAAATTGAATCCAGCACAAACAGTCTCTAATTGGAGAAAAATAGACACAACAGGTATGTACGCCTTACCTGTGCAATACGATGGATTTAAAAGCTGGGACTCAAGTGCCTTTACTAAAGGGTATAATATTGCAGTCGCACCGTTTGATTTTAAATGGGGTACTTACAATAGCTCTAATAATAATTTAACTGGATCAAGAGTTTTTGTATTATATAACAAAACAGCTAATTGGTATAAAAAAGTGTTTATATCTAGCTTAGTTTACGATACAATGTGGAATATAACTATGTCCAATATTGACAATACAGATTCAGTATCCTTTCAAATTAATAAGAAAGCTTATCCTAACAAATTATTTGCTTACAGAAATGTTTTAGCAGCTACTACAGCAGATAGAGAGCCTTTAAATAATGATTGGGATGTAGTTTTAACCAGATATAGAGATTTAATAACGCAAGGGCCTGTTACCCAATATCAAAATTTGACAGGATTTTTAAATAACAGAAGTGTAACTGTAGCAAGAAATACTGGAAAAAAATGCAATGAAGTAATGGTTTATAATAAAACAGCACCTTATAACACCAATATTTCAAATATAGGTTGGGATTGGAAAAGCTTTAATGGTTCAAGCTATGATATACCAGATACTTTGGTTTATTTTCTTGTTAGTAAAAATGCTAAAATATACAAATTTAGTTTTGTTTCATTTTTAGGAGGAAGCAACGGTAAAACAATTTTAAGGAAAGATGAAGCATCATCCATTCTTAAAAATTCATTTAATAATTCAATTTTAATTTATCCGAATCCTAGCAATGGTAAAATAAATTTTGATACTGAAAGGAAAATAATAGGCGTTTTGGTTACAGACACTAAAGGAGTTCAAATAAATTTTAATTCAATGGATAATCAAATTGATTTATCAGAATATGCTGATGGAATATACCATATTCAAATTACTACTGCTGATGGGGTTTACCATCAAAGTATCATCAAACAATAAGATTGAAATTACAAATACCTAAATATTTATTTTTAATAATAGTCTTTTGGCTTAGTGATAATGTTGTGGCTCAAAATGATGATTCTACAGTAGCTAAGGCAACGGTATCTATAGGAGAAATAATGCCAACTTCGGTTTCTAAATCTGTTCAAAATGTTAGAATTATCTCTGCAAAAACAATAGAAAGACAAGGTGCAATCAATTTGAAAGAAGTGCTTTCAAAAGAACTGAATGTGAGAATTGGTAATGATAATATTTTAGGAAGCTCACTGAGTCTTCAAGGAATATCGGGTCAAAATGTAAAAATTTTATTAGATGGCGTTCCCTTAATAGGCCGCGAGAATGGAAACATTGATTTAAATCAAATAAATTTGAATAATATTGACAGAATTGAAATAATAGAAGGACCATTGTCAGTAATATACGGCACCGATGCCCTAGGAGGAGTTATAAATTTAGTGTCTAAGAAGGCTACTTCCAACAAGGCCGCAACAGCTTTTGCTAATGCTTATTACGAAACTATTGGACAATACAATTTTGGAGGAGGAGGTATGGTAAAATTGTCCGATATGGATTTTACAGCTTCTATCAATCGTAATTTCTTTGAAGGTTATAATCCAAGCAATATTGTAAGAACCATGCTTTGGAAACCAAAACAACAAGTATTTGGAAATTTAGGAATTTTAAATGAAATAGGAAAATTACGTATTCGTTTTACAACCGATATTTTTAACGAAAAAATAGAAAATAAGGGCACTCCTGTTATTAATCATCTTCAGGGTTATGCTTTCGATGAATACTATTATACCAATCGTGTTATAAATTCCTTGAATTTAGATTATAAAATAGATAAAAAGGCATATTGGAATATGTTGACTTCTTTTAGTTTTTATCAGCGTGATAAAATAACCTTTAGAAAGGATTTAGTAAGCACAGAATTACTACCATTGGATAACAAAGAAGCTGCAAATGGTAATTCATTTTTAACATTTATGACTAGGAGTTTTTATAGTAAAGTAATAAATGATAAATTAAGTACACAGGTTGGTATAGATATAAACATCAACCGTGGCTTTGGCACAAGTATTGAAAGCGATAGAGGTAAAATAGATGATTATGCACTATTTGCTTGTGCCGAGGTTAAACCACACAAATCAATCAATATAAAACCAGGCTTTCGAGCAACTTATAATTCTAAATATCCAGCCCCTTTTATTCCTTCTATCCAAGTGCAACATTCAGGTATTAAAAATTTAATATTAAGATATGCTTATGGCAAAGGTTATAGAGCTCCAGGCTTAAAGGAGCTTTATTTAAATTTTGTAGATTACAATCATAATATTCAAGGTAATCCTGATTTAAAATCTGAAATGTCGCATAATCATAATTTTTCTGCAAAGTATAAAATTAATCCCAATAGAAAATCACCTGTATATATTGAATACAATTCTTTTTACAATCAAATTTACAATCAAATAGCTATAGTTGCTGTAAATGCTGATAGTTTAAAATATACCTATAAAAACATAGACAATTTTAAGTCAATAGGCAATAATATCAATTTTAGTAAACAATATAAAATGTGGAATTTTGTGTTAGGTGCTTCTTATATTGGAATATATAATAATGCTTTTGAACTTATAAACAAACAAAAGTATGTTTACTCTCCTGAGTACAGATTTCAAATTAGCAAAGGTTTTAAACATAAAAATGGTTCTAAAACAGTTGTATCAACTTTCTTTAAACATAACGGTAAAATAGTAGGCTATAATTTAGATTATACAAGACGAGTAACACCTATATTTACTCAAGCATTCTCTATATTTGATGCTACTTTAAATCATAGTTTTTTACAAAAAAAATTAAATTTAACCGTAGGATGTAAAAATATTCTGAATGTTCAATCTATAAGAGCTTCAGGGACTTCAAATTCTTTTCACAATGGAGGAAGCACTTCTATGCCAATATCTATTGGGCGTTCTCTCTTTATCCAACTTAATGTAAATATCTAACTCAGTGAAAAATCTTGTTTTAGTATTGTTAATTTTTGTAAGCTTAACGGCTTGTTTTAAAAAAGAAGACGCCATAGATTTACCATCAGGAAATACCATAATCACCTCATGTTTTTTGGGTAATAATTATGAAAAGCAAATGTATTTTGATTTAAGTACCAATACATTTCAAGAGCATCAATTAGCAGATTGGGATTTAAGTTTTCAATCTACAAAATTTGGGTTTGGAATTTTTAGAAACAGTGGATACAATATTAATGTAAGAAAGATAAATATATTTAATTTGGATGAACCCAAAGCCAATGATACAAATTATATATTGCAACAAAAATTATTCAATGATGATCCGAATGGTAAGATTGAAAGCTCAGCCTTTGGCGATTGGAGAAATTATTTTATAAAACATCAAACTACAGGAGTTGTAACAACTGGTATATATGTTATAGAGTTAAGTTATTTATCTGGCATGGATAGATTTAGAAAAATGCAAATTCTAGGATACAATGACAGTGTATATGCTATTAGAATTACTAAATTAAATGAAACAAACGCACCATTAATAGAAATAAGAAAAGACTATAACCAAAATTTCACCTATTACTCTTTTAAAAATAATGGTTCAATAATTCAAAATGCAGAACCTAATAAAAACTCTTGGGATTTTTTAATTACCCAATATAGATATACGTTCTATAAAAATACGCCTGCAGAATTGCCAAATTATCCAGTTAGGGGTGTTTTAAATAATCCTAATAATATAGAGGTATATAGAGATTCTGCTGTAACAGAGTTTGATAGTATTAGCAGTAATTTTATTCAAAATCGTTTATTTTCTAAAAATAGAGATGCTATTGGATTTGACTGGAAAGATATTGACTATAGCAGCGGTGCCAACTTATACAAAGTAAATTCTAAAATAACTTATATTGTTAAAGATACAGATGGCTATTATTATAAATTAAGATTTTTAGATTTTTATAATGATAACCGTCAAAAAGGATATCCTAAATTTGAATATATTAGAATAAAATAAGCAAATAAAAAGCTTAAAATATTCAATTTCTATTTACCCTTTGTTTTTTGTAGCTTTGCGGCACTATTTCAAATTATGGCTATAGAAATTAAAGTGCCCAGCCCAGGCGAAAGTATTAGCGAAGTAACCGTTAGTAAATGGTTAAAACAAGTAGGCGATTACGTAAAATTAGATGAACCTTTAGTAGAACTAGAGAGTGAAAAAGCAACTTTTGAAGTGAATGCAGAAGTAGCAGGTATAATTACAAAACAATTAGCAAAAGATGGTGATGAGATAAAAGTAGGAAGTGTTATAGTAGAAATAGATAATACAGCAGATGCACCAGCAGAAGCGCCTAAGGCAGAGACTGCAAAAGCAGAAATAAAAGCTGCAACACCTGCCGCCAAAGAAGCTGCACCTAAAGCTGCTGAACCCATTACAAAACCAGTAACACAAAGTATTGAGAGTGATGTGCACATAGCACCCTTAGCCAAAGAATTAATGCTTGAACATGGCCTAAAACCTGCTGAAGTAAATGGCACTGGTCCTAATGGTAGAATTACCCGTACCGATGTATTAGAAGCCATTGTAGCCAATGGTGGAAGTAAAACAGCTACTAATAGATATAGCAATGCAAGTGGCGAGCGTAATACAAGAGTGGAGAAAATGACCAACTTACGTAAAACAGTAGCCAAACGATTAGTGGCTGCAAAAAATGAAACGGCTATGTTAACTACGTTTAATGAAGTTAATATGAAACCTATAATGGATTTGCGCAACAAGTATAAAACCGCATTTTTAGAGAAGCATGAAATAAGTTTAGGCTTTATGAGTTTCTTTACCCGTGCATGTTGTATAGCTTTACAAGATTGGCCAGCAGTAAATGCTTTTATAGATGGCGATAGTATACAATATAATGATTATTGCGATATTTCAATTGCAGTATCAGGGCCTAGAGGATTGGTAGTACCAGTTATTCGCAGTGCAGAAACTTTAAGCTTAGCCGATATAGAAAAAGAAGTAAAACGCTTAGCCCTAAAGGCACGTGATAACAAATTAAGTATGGAAGAAATGAGTGGTGGTACTTTTACCATTACAAATGGCGGTGTTTTTGGTAGTATGATGAGCACACCCATAGTAAATCCACCGCAATCGGCTATTTTGGGTATGCATAATATTATAGAACGCCCTATTGCCGAAAATGGACAATTAGTAATACGCCCCATGATGTATGTAGCCTTAAGCTATGACCATAGAATAATAGATGGAAAAGAGAGTGTAAGTTTCTTAGTACGCGTTAAAACCTTGCTAGAAAATCCAGAAATGTTGTTTGATGGCAAACTACCAACTGAAAAGGTATTGGGCTTGTAGTATTTAAATTAAGTATTTAATTACATAATGTATTAATCAATAAAAAAAATATTGAAATACCACTAATTAAATTAATTTTGTTGGATATTTTAAGAAAAATGGCAGACGCACAAACATTAAAGGATTTAGTTAGTAATTCATTCAATTTTACAGGAACAAATATAGTATTAGACTCCGCCAAATTAGGCGAAGAAATATTAGCAGATAGTTTAGTAAAAATCCCTTTAAAAGCATTTAATAGACATGGTTTAATAGCTGCTGCCACTGTTACAGGTAAAACAAAAACACTGCAAAATATAGCAGAAAAACTCTCGACTAATGGTGTACCTACTTTGCTAATGGATATTAAAGGCGATTTAAGCGGAATTTTGCAAGCAGGTACTACAAATCCTAAAATAGAAGAACGCCATCAAAAAGTAGGTTTATAATGGAAAGCACTTTTGAAATATTATCTAAAAAAATAGAAGCACATGATCAAGCGCAAGTTGAAGAGGAAGAGGTCAAAAAAGAGGCTAAGGAAGAAAAGATAGCGAGAAAAAAAAAAGCGTTGTAGGAAAAGTGTTAGATAGCAGCGTAGGAAAAATTATATTGAGAGAAGTTACCCGCGGCTTATCAGGTGTATTGGGTATTAAGTCGAGTTCAAGAAGTAAAAAAAGCAGTTGGTTTTAAAACAAACTTAAATTAATGAATCTAGAATTTTTAAATAAAATAAACAACGAGTTAATAAAAGATATTAAAGCGAAACACAATTTTGATGATGCTAAAGTATTAACTATCAGTGAAGCTGGGAAAAGCAGTATAATATCAAGTTTAAAGCAATTTGTGCTCAAAAATGGCACAAAAGATATAGAAGAAATCTTATTAGATAAAACACATTTTGAAGGCAGCAAGATGCAATCTTTTTGTTACCAAAATTTTCATAAAGACATAGCAGAAAAAAACATTTTGAATAAACAACAAACTGATGAGGTAGCAAGTTTTTTAATTAATCAATTAATTAGTCAATTTAAAACAGGCTTTAATGCTAGTGGAAATACAAAAGATTTGAATGGTATTTGCCAATTTTTAAGCATAGATAAAGCCTTATTAGGCTTGGTCAATTCGCCTGTTACAAAATTTTTTGGTAATTTTTTTTAATATAGAATGAATACTACTGTTCTATTAAGTTTTGTATTAGGTTACTTTATGCTATTGCTTTTAGTAGCTTATTTTACATCAAAAAAAAGCAATAATGAATCTTTTTTTATTGGGAATAGAAATAGCAATTGGATGCTGGTGGCTTTTGGCATGATAGGCACTTCCTTAAGTGGTGTAACTTTTGTAAGCGTGCCAGGTTTAGTAGGAAGTATTGGATTTCAATATTTTCAAATAGTTATAGGTTATTTTTTAGGTTATTTAGTAGTGGCCTATGCACTATTACCATTGTATTATAAGTTACAATTAACAAGCATTTATACATATCTGAAAGAAAGAATAGGTATAAAATCGTATAAAACAGGATCTATGTTTTTTATCATCTCCAGAACATTGGGTGCTACTGCACGCTTGTATTTGGTGGTAAATATTTTGCAGCTTTTTATTTTAGATAGAATAGGCATACCTTTTTGGTTAACCACACTTATTATTCTTTCTTTAATATTATTATATACCGTAGAAGGCGGTGTTAAAACAATTGTATATACTGATACTTTGCAAACCACCTTTATGCTTTTAGGTTTAGTAATGTGCATTATAGCCATATTAAATAATTTGGATATTAGTTTTAGTAATTCATATGCTCAAATGAAAGACTTAAAACTTACAAGAGTGTTTAATACAGATTATAAGGCCAGTGGATTTTTTCTGAAGCAAATTATAGGTGGGGCATTTATAACTATTGCTATGACAGGGCTAGACCAAGAGATGATGCAAAAAAATATAAGCGTATCTAATTTAAAAAATTCACAAAAGAATATGCTTACCTATAGTACTGTATTAGTGTTTATTAATTTTTTATTTTTAATGTTAGGAGGCTGTTTATTTTTATTTGCTGCACAAAATGGTATTAGCATAACAGGCGATGATTTATTTCCAACAGTAGCTTTGGGTGGAAAATTAGTAGCAGCTATTTCAATACTTTTTATAATAGGTTTAATTTCAGCCTTATTTCCCAGTGCAGATGGAGCCTTAACAGCTCTTACATCGGCATTTTGTATAGATATTTTAGGCATTAAAAATAATACAAACACTACTGAAAAACAACAAAAAACAAAAAGGAGATGGGTACATTTATACTTTGCTATTACCTTTTTTATATGTGTTATGGTATTTAAATGGATAGATGATAAATCTATTATTGATATAATTTTAAAATTGGCTGGCTATACTTATGGACCCTTATTAGGGTTATTTATATATGGTATTTATACCAAACGTACCATCCTTGACAAGTTGGTGCCTATAATATGTATTACAGCCCCCTTAATAGTTTTAGTATTAGATATTGTAAATAATGCCGATTGGTTTATAAAAAAATTAAAACTTACAGGCAGTGTAGCCGAAAATTTAATGACACTTTCTACTTCTGTATTTAATGGTTATAAAATAGGGGTAGAACTTTTAGTCATTAATGGCTTAGTTACATTTTTAATGCTATTCTTTTTTTCTAGGAAAGTAAGCTCTATATAAATATTTATTACCGTTTTTATCTTTGTTTATATCGTTTTCCAAAAAAACAGCCATTTTAATTTGATAGTATGAATATATTTAGTAAAATTTGCCTATATTACTCATAATTTAATCTAAAACTAATATCTAAGCATGCACTCTCTATCTGACGAAGAAAAAATAAAAAAAGCATTTGCCAATAAGCAATGGCCCGAAATACAAAGTTCTAATAGTTGGCTTGTATTTAAGATAATGGGGGAGTTTGTAGAAGGATTTGATCGCATGGCGCAAATAGGTCCATGTGTAAGTATATTTGGAAGTGCGCGCACTAAGCCAGAGCATCCTGCCTATAAAATGGCAACAGAAATAGCTGGTAAATTAAGCAAAGCAGGCTATGGGGTAATTACAGGTGGCGGTCCAGGTATTATGGAGGCTGCTAATAAAGGAGCCAAAGAAGCGAACGGAAAATCCGTTGGTTTAAATATAAAACTACCATTCGAACAGCATGCTAATATTTATATTGATTATGATAAATTATTAGACTTTGATTACTTTTTTGTGCGCAAAGTTATGTTTATGAAATTTGCTCAGGGCTTTATTGTAATGCCAGGAGGACTAGGAACACTAGATGAACTTTTTGAAGCCCTTACCTTATCCCAAACCAATAAATTAGCTAAGTTTCCCATAGTACTAGTAGGCTCTTATTTTTGGAATGGCTTAGTAGAATGGATAAAAGAAGCCATGCAAGCAAACGATCAATACATATCACCGGGTGATGAAAACTTATTTAAAATTGTAGATACAGCAGACGAAGCAGTAGCTGTTATTATTGATTTTTATGCCAAGTATACTATTAGTCCTAATTTTTAGAAATATAATATTATGATAAAAAAAATAACACCCTATGGCATAATACTTTTTATTGTTGCCTGTTCGGCACCTAAATTACATATTCCAGGGTCTTACGAAAACAGAGTTATGTTTTCTGGACAGGAAGAGGCCGCTGCAACGCAATATTCTATTAAAAATGCGGGTAAATTAGCAGAAGAACATCCTAAAGAAATCATGATTTATGATGAAATTAAAATGACGATCAATTTTGATTTAAATGATAAGTACGACTCTAGCGAATATTATAGAATAAATGATACTTTAGCTAAAAGATATAATAGCGATGAAGATGAAAATCATGAAATAAGTGAAGAAGTTAAACTATTGACAGAGAAATTACTTCAAGAGGCTATTAAGAAAACGCCAAGTAAACTTAAAACCTATAAATCTTCTTTAGATGAATTGACAAGTAAAGTAAAATCAGAAAGACCAATACCAGATGGTGAGGTATTTGTAAATACTAAGTTTGATTATAATTTTATTACTATAAAAGATTATGTTGAAGAGCAATTTGTAGTAGCCTATAATTCTATGTCGTCTGTTAAAGGATTTAAATTTAAAATAGATGAAAATGCAGCTGAAATAGAAAGTAGAACAGCCAATTCAGATGGTCAAGAATACTTTAAAACAGATAGCAGATATAAAATATACGATTTAGAATTACCTATAAGAGGTACTAGTGTGAATGCAAAGTATACCGAAGATTGCAGAGACGTAAAGTTTAATAGTGTAATATATATTCCTGAAGAACATTTTACCCAAAAGAAAATAATAAAAATAGCCACGCCAGAGTGGATGGAATATGATATTATAGAAAAAAACTTTGAAGGCTTAGATTTTAAAAAAGAATTAGTAGAAGAAGCATTGAAAGCAGACGATGAAGAAACAACTACCACAAAAAATGGCAAAAAAGTATTAAAACGCAAAAAGAAAGATGGCAAAAAAATGAAGTATACTTTGTATACTTTCAAAAATATAAAGGCCTTTCAAAGTGAAAAAGGAGGCAGAGGCATTAGTTATAATTATCCGCATTTATATTTCCATTATAAAACAGTTACTGATGCTAAAGGCAAAAAGAATATGTTGAATAACTTAGGCGATTTATATAAATGGTATAAATTGGTAACTGGTAATTTAAAAAACGATACGTCTGCATTTGCAGGCTTTACCAAAGACCTAGTTAAGAATGCTAAAACAGACGAAGAAAAAATAAAAACTGTATATTATTGGATACAAGATAATATTCGTTATATCGCTTTTGAAGATGGTATTGCTGGCTTTAGGCCCGATGAATGTAAAAATGTATATGCGAATAGATATGGCGATTGTAAAGGCATGGCTAATTTATGTAGAAATATGCTGAAGGGACTAGGATATGATGCACGCATGGTTTGGATAGGTACACGCCATTTAAATTACAGCTATGATATACCAGGTTTACCGGTAGACAATCATGCTATTTGCGGGGTTAAGCTAAATGGCAAGAATTATTTTTTAGATGCAACAGAAAATTATTGCTCGCTAGGCGATTATGCCAACAGAATACAAGGCAGACAATGTATTATGGAAAATGGTGCTACTTATACATTAGAAACTATTCCAGAATTTGAACCTGAACACAATGAGGATATTACAATAGAAACTATCGAGCTGAAAGATCAAATTCTGAGTACTAAAACAAAGAAAACTTTTAAAGGAGAAAGTAAAATTACTTTTATTCGCTCTTTCAACTATTTAAAATCGCAAAATAAGGATGAGGTTTTATATAATTATTTAACAAATGATAAGTTATATTTAGAAGCTAAAAATATTACCAGTTCCGATTTGACAAACAGAGATAAAGACCCAGAATTGAATTATGAATTAAGTATTCAAAATCATGCTTTTAAAGCCAATGGAAAAACATACGTTAATTTAGAATGGGAGAGAGAATTTGCAGGATATGATTTTGATAGTACTCGCACTGTTGATTTCGATTTTGCCTCAAAAATGTGTATAAAACGTACAGCAACATTGGTATTAAAAGCAGGTGAAAAGGCACTGAAATTGCCAGAAAACATTAATATTTCAAACGAATTTTATTCATTTCAATTAGAAATGAAACAATTAGGCAGTACGGTAGTTTACAAAAAATCTTTAGTATTCAAAAAAGATTATTTACCAGCTAATAAGCTGCAGCAGTTTAATAAAGACAGTAAGAAACTTACTACCTATTACAATACTTATATAGAAATTTTATAATCATTTCAATTCAAAAAAATTATGCAGAAGCGAATTCAAATAATAGCCATTTTATTAATTTTAGTTAGTAATTTAATAGCCCAAACAGAGGCAGAAAAAAAGTATTTTGCAGGCATAGTAGTAGATACTATAAAAAATGAATCGGTAGTAATAATAAGAGATTATGAAGAGTATGAAATAGGCTCAAAACAGCCTTACGATTATAAAATTAATGTTGTATTTAGAACACAATATAAAATTAAAGATTTATCGGCTCTTAATTTGTTTAGCACCTTATACAAGAGCAAAGGCTTGAAAAAAATAAATATTACACAAATAAAACCTAATGGAAAAGTGAAAGATATTTATGATTTTGAGGATAAAGAATACAATGAAAACAGACCAGAATATAATATAAAAATTAATGAAGGAGATGAACAAATAGCGGTAGAAAATTTAGAAATAGGTGATATTATAGATTACCGTTACGAGTATATTTATACCACTATTAATTATGAGTATATCTATAAAAATATTTACAATGCAAATGCCCCTGACCAAGCACTTTTAAAAAATTATAATATCTTTAAGAAGCTACCATTCAAATTGAAATTTTTACAGGAAAAATATCCGTCTTTGAGTTCGCGTTATGCTATAAGTTTAACAAACGACTTAGAGCTGCTGTATAAAAGTACAAATTGTAATTTAAAATTTGAAGAACAAAATATAGGTGGTTTTAGCGCTATGATATGCGATGTTGCCTTTATGAAAGCCTATAAAAGCGAAGATTTTAGTTTTCCTTATGCCGATTTACCTGTTTTAAAATATGCAGTGGTAGTTAAGAATAATAAAACAAAAGGTAATTTTTATCCGTATCAATTTTTAAATACGACCAATACTGCAAGAGACATAGCGGCTGTTGGAAGAGCCATGTATAGTGACAAACGATTTATGCCTAAATATTTTTATTATACCAATACCGCAACCAGCAAAGAGGGCTACAAGCAGGCATCTTTAAATTCTTTTTTCTCAAGTTTTATTAAAACATTTGCCAAAGACAATACAGATAAATTAGATGTACTCAATAAGTTTCATGAGTATATAATTAACAATGACGAGATTAATACATGGCAATTTAAAAATATGAATATGGCAGTATTGCTAGCTAAATTCTGTGATAAAATAAAACAACCGTATAAAATGCTAGCATGCTATAGCAAAGACGATGGAGAATGGGAAAATGTAATACATCCTTCGGAGTTAGATTGGGGAATATATATAGATGATGATGGAAATGATTTGTATATTCTTAGCGATAACGGTTCTGGTAATATTTATCAAAAATATGGCAGATATTTAGGAACAGAGGCTTATACTTTTGGCACCAAAGATTTATTGGCACCCGAAACCTTAAAGTATCCTGAGGTAAAGTACACGAGTAATATGCATACCATAGTAGGAGAAGTAAAGCTAATAGATGAAAAGAAAAATTTCGATTATCATTTTAACAATACTTATACATTTACAGGAACACAAATGTATAACATGAATGATTATATAGAAGGTAAATTTAGCGCAGCTTCTTTAAGTACCGAAGCACCCTTTAGAGGATTAGTAAATTTTGACAGGCTATATACCCAAGATATTTTTAAAGATACAGAAACATTTTACCCTGAGTTTAGAAGAATAAACGCAAGTTTTGATGAACAAAGAAACGAGCGTAGAAAAAATGATATGTTGTATTTTTTGTATGATGAATACAACTTTAGTGATATAGAATTGGATAGTTTTACAATATTTAATTCTGGTGAATATGAGGATAATGAGACTTCAGACTGCGGTTTTAAAGCCGAATTTAAAGTAAAAGATGTAATTAATGAATCTGGCAACAATTTGCTTGTAATGAGCTTAGGTAAGCTAATAACTGAGCAGTTTGAAATCAGTAATTATAAGTCTAATGAAAGGCAAACTAATATAAATATTGCAAGTCAGAGACAATTTAATTGGAAATTAAATATTGAACTGCCTAAGGGTTTTAAACCTTTGAATTTAGAAGATTTTAATAAAAATTTCGACAATTTAGCTGGTTTTTTTAAATCTATTATTACACAAAAGGGCAATACTTTAACATTAGATGTTACAAAAACGTATAAGACAAATTTTTTATCAAAAGATAAATGGTTGGAATTAAGTGATTACTTGAAACAAGCCGTTATTTTTTATGAAAAGAAATTAATTTTAGAGAAAATATAATTTTTAATTTTTATTTCAGTTTGTAAGCGAACAAATTTTATTATTACTTGTTCAGATAATCGCCATTGAAAGGTAATTCGTTTATAAAAATTAGGAGAATTAAAATTCAATTAAAATTAGTTTTAGGTTATACACTAATACGTTGAATTATCGATCCTAAAATGCTGCTATAGCTAGTAAAAGAGTCTTATAAAATTTTAGCGATAGATGTTGAATAAGCATCTGTTTAATAAGATTTTGGCACAGCAAAAGTATGACTCAAAACTACCATAACCGAATAAAATTTCAACATATAAGTTAAAGCAAGGTCTGCTAATAAGTAGTTGTGCATGCCAAAATATTCTCAGTAAAGTAATAAATAAAGCAAATGAACAGAATTTTAAGAAAAAGTATTATTAAAAGAGATTTTTTAGTAAAAAACCGAAGATTACTTTTAAACTATTGAATTACTTTTAATAATTTAAACTACATAGCAAAAAGAAAGGCGAACCAAATATGGTTCGCCTTTCTTTTTATAATATTTCTATTGATTAGTAAGTTAACTTGAAGTCAACTCTTCTGTTTTTAGCTTTTCCAGCTTTAGTAGCATTATCAACTATAGGTTGAGTATCTCCATAGCCTGTAGCTGTTAATCTAGTTTCAGATATACCTTTACTAATTAAATAAGCTTTTACTGCATTGGCACGTTTTTGTGATAAGTCTAAGTTTTTAGCTTTATCTCCTACGTTATCTGTGTGACCTTCAACAGCTACGTTTGCTTCAGGATACTCATTTAATATTTTAACTAAGGCATCTAAGTCATCAAAAGATTCTGCTTTGATTACATCTTTACCTGTTTCAAAATTAATTCCTTTAGCAGCTAAAGCAATTTTATCAGCTACTTCTTTTTTAATTTCAGGACAACCTTTATTTGCAATTGTACCTGCTACAGTTTTACATTTATCTGTATTGTCATATACACCATCACCATCCGTATCAGGACAACCTTCGCCTTCAATAGCTCCAGTAACTGTTGGACATTTATCTTTTCTATCTTCAACACCATCGCCATCAGTATCAGGACAACCGTTAAATTCTTTTAATCCTTTTACTGCTGGACATTGATCATCTTTATCTAATATACCATCACCATCTGTATCAGGGCAACCATTAAATTCAACTGGACCAAAGTTTGTTGGACAATCATCTTTGCTATCTACAATACTATCTTTATCTGTATCAGGACATCCGTTAAACTTACGCATTCCAAATACATATTTACAACTATCCATATAATCAGGAATTGTATCCAAATCACTGTCCTTAGGACAACCTTCATCGTTAACAGGAAGTTCCCATGGCATAGTTTTAGGACATTTATCCAAATTGTCAGGAACACCGTCTTTATCTCTGTCTTTAATTTTGATACTTCCACTAGATGCATCACCGTATGGTAAGTTATAGAAAAAACCTAAAGAGTGATATGCAAATAAATCATTATTTTTATTTCTTGTATGTGTTAAGTAAGAAAATGGTTCACCATCCCAAATATCATTAAAAGTATAATTGAACATAGATTGTAAACGCACGCCTAATTTTTCATTAAAGCGGTATTGGAAACCAAAACCACCTGCTACGTTGCCAGCAGCACCAGTATATGAATCAGGGCTTTTGCTTACTGTGCTATGTAAATAAACACCACCAGCTCCTAGCATAATGTATGGGGTAAACTTAGCATCTTTTAATAGTTTGATTCTAACACCACCATTAACAGTAGCTAAATTTGTTTTAAAAAATTGATCTTTAAACTGAGGAGGATTGAAAGGATGGGTAGTAAAATAACCAACATCACCACCAGAACCAAATAAACAAACATCAATAAAAGGATTTAAGTAGTAACTAATAGAACCTCCAATACCTTGGTATCCAGGTCCACGAGCGAAGAATAAAGCCGAACCTAAATCTCCTTGATATTCATTAATTCCGCCATTCACTTCTATTCCAAGTCTTCTTTCGGCAGATTGAGCATTTATTTGTATAAAGAATACGAATGCTATTAAGGTAACTAGTAATTTTTTCATTATCATAAGCTGTTATTTTATTTGACTTTAATTTTACAATTGGCAACAAATATATAAAAAGGTTTAATTTTAACAACAATTTTTTATTAAATTAATTTGAAACAATTAAAAAATTGCCATTTCTAGTAATTAAATATTGCTTTAAGCCATATTGTGCAGGGCCTTGGGCTACTATTCCGTCAAAAGAAAATTTTGAATCACAACATTTTATAAATCCAGAATTATTGGTTTTACCACATCTAAACTGATAAACGAAAGAATCAATTTCTATTTTAGCGCAAGAATTACTTGGCTGAAAACTGCACGCTCTGTCAAAAGCATAAAATTTATCATCTGCATTGTGTACAATCACAATTCCTTTTACGCCTCCATTTTCAAGTACATAGGTATTAATGTTTTGCATATGAAAGTAAGTAGGTAAGGCCAAGTTAATAGTTAAATTGACAGGTACATCATTTATTGGCTCAGGGTTTATATTACTTTTATCTATACAGGAGTTAAAAATAATAAGAGAAGTTAAAGTTAAAATGAGGTATTTCATAATGGTGGTATTTTAATTGTATTTGTAAAATCCTTCTTTTGTTTTTTTGCCATGTAGGCCAGCATCTACCTTTTGCTTCTGTATTCTACTGGGTCTAAATCTTGCCTCATGGTTAAATAAATGATACTGACTTTCGGTAACAGAATAATTTGTATCAACACCTATTAAATCCATTAATTTAAATGGACCCATTTTAAATCCGCTAGATTCTAATAATGCATCTATTGTTTCTATATTGGATACATTTTCTTCTAATGCCTTTAAGGATTCAACATAATATAAACGGGCTATTCTATTGACAATAAATCCGGGCGCATCTGCAGAAATAACAGGTTGTTTTCCAATATCTAAAACAAATTTGTAAGCTATTTCAACAATTTTTTGATCTGTTTTTACACCTTTTATTATTTCTACCAACTTCATTATTTGAGCAGGATTAAAAAAATGGATACCTACTACATTTTCAGGGTATTTTAATTTGGTTGCTATTTGTGTTATTGGAATAGAAGATGTATTGGTAGCATAAATGGTATTAGCTCCATTTAATTCCATTAACTGTTGAAATAAACTTATTTTGACATCTATTTTTTCAACAATAGCTTCAATGATTAAATCCGCTTTCATCAAATTTATATCATTTATAAAACTTAAATTTTTGAGTGTTTCATCTACTTTTTCTTGTGTAAATTTTCCCAGCTCAATCATTTTTTTTAAACCTTGTTGAATGCTTTCTTCAGCCCTAACTAAAATATCAGAATTAATATCGAATAGAATGGCTTTGTAACCAGCTTGAGCGCATACTTGAGCAATGCCTGCACCCATAGTGCCACCACCTGCTATTGCTAATGTTTTTATTTCCATTTTTATTTTAATGTTTAGATAACCAAGCCTCTGGATTTTGTTTGTCTTGATTCAACCAAATTTCAAAGTGTATTTCAGTAGCACCGTCTTCATCTTGTGATATGGTGCCAATAGTTTGTTTAATACTTAATGTTTCCCCTTGCGAAACAGTAACAGATTGTAATTTTGAATAAACAGTAAAATATTCACCATGGTTTACTAATATTATTTTTCCCATGCCTGGAATACTAATAATAGCAGCTACAGTTCCTTTTTGTACACATCTTGCTACAGAGCCTGCATTGGTTTGAATATCTACTCCATTATTTTGAATCATTACTTGCTCTAATTGGGCATGGGCATGGGTTCCAAAATGTTCACTTATAAAACCTTTTTCAACTGGCCAAGGTAATTTGCCTTTACTAGCTGCAAAATTATCTGACACTAATTTGGCCTCTGGTGTTAGGGTTGGCTCTTTGTTTACAACAGTAAGTTTATCTGGTTTTTTCTCGTTGGGTTTTGTGGTATTTGTTTTAGCAGTTTTGGCAGCTTGCTCTTTTGCTTTGCGCTTTGCTTCGGCTATTTCTTTAGCTATAATTCCGTTTATTTGAGCATTTAAGTTTTCTTTGGCTTTCTTTTGTTTAGTAAGCTCTGCTTGTAACTCTGTTTCTTTGCCCTGCAAAGAGGCAATAGTTTTACTTTTTTGAACTTTATCACTTTCAAGCTCCTTTACTTCGCTTTCTTTGTCTTTGGCTAATACAATTTTTGATTCTTTTAAGCCAAAAAGTTCTTTCAGTTTTGTCTCCAGCTCTATTTTCTTCTCATTAATTTTTGCTAAAAACTTTGTTTGTGCCGCAGAAAGGTATTGGATAAATCTAATTCTTTGGAATAATTGATTGAAAGACTTTGCTGCAAATAAGTATAATGTATTGTTGTATACCCTTTTATTTTTGTAGGCTAAAACTATAGCTTTTGCATAATTTTGTTTTTCAATAGCCAATTGCGAGTTTACACTATCTACCTCATCTTTTTTACCGTCTACCTCTTGATTTACAAATTCTAACTCTTGGTTTATAGTTCCAATTAATTCTTCTCGTGTTTCTATTAAACGTGCTATCGACTTTAATTCATTTTGATTTTTAGCTTTTTTAGAAGTCGTTTCTTTTAGAATTTTTTTTGTTAATGCTATTTGCTCTTCAGTTTTTTTACGCTGTTTTTCTAGGTCTTTTCTACTAGTTTGGCCAAGTAAATTAACTACAATAAAAAACGAAATAAGAACATTTATTTTTATTTTATTTACGGTCATAAGATGGTGGTATAGAAAATGGAAAAGTAACTGAAGTTTCAAAATCTGGCTTTTCAAAAACAATATTTATTTTTGAAGTATTTTTACCATGAAATGCAGTGATATCTGATTTGTAAGGAAAATTATGATTGTTTACATTGCTATAATTATTGTATAAAACGGTAGCGTAATTTGAGGTTGTTCTATCTTTTATGTAAGTTTTATCTAAAGTTAAAAATTGTTTTTGATAATGGTGATTTAGAATAAATTTTTCGTGCGAATTATCTTGAATTGAAATCTCAGATTCAGTATTTTTTAACAACTCGAATAAAGTGAGTGCAAATAAAGGTTTGGCCAATATAATATTTTGAATTTGACCAACTGTTAGCTCCATACCTATCAGTTTAACAATATCTTTTGAATAATATACCATATATTCTTTGTGCAGTTTATCCATAAATACGAGCGAATCTTTGTTTATTAAGATTCTACGACCTTCTATTCCAAATATATTTACAGATACCCATAAAAGCGAGTCTTTTAACATTCTAAAATTTGCACCAACACTTATAGATTTGTTGCCGTCATCATAATCTATTTCCGCTTTAGCAGAAAAATATTGCCAATTTGTAAGCGTAGTACGTAATAGTTTATCTGCTGCATAAGTATCTGTTTTCGCTACTACAGTTTTATCTTTATTTGTGATAGGTGCTGCTAGTTTCTTTTTACTTTTACAAGCAGAAAAAAAATTCATACTTAAAAGTATTAAAATTAAATAGAAAACATACTTATTCATATAATTTTTTCTCCAATATTTTTTTATCAATCCATTCATTGTTTAATCCTAATTTTTTAGCTTTTTGCCAATATTCTAATGCTTTTCCAATATCGTTTAATTGATAAAAAGCATTACCTAATTTATCATTAGCAATAGCATTTTCTATGTTTAATGTTATAGCTTCAATTAAGTTCTCTTTAGCCTCATTAAATTTTTTTTGCCCATAGAGGGAAATACCTTTTTGAATCAAAAGACCAGCTCTATCTATATCCTCAATTACATAGCGTATGCCATTGCAAGCATGCTGAAATGCTTTCTCATATTGTTTTTGTGTATTGTAGCCATTGGCAGCATATATATAAAGTAAGGCTATATTCGGAAAATATTCAATTGCTTTTTCGCTCAACATTGTAACTTTTGAAAAGCTATTTAATTGTTCGGCATTTTTAGTAGCACCCAACCAAGCATCATACATATTCGGGTTAATAGTTACACTATTTTCAAACGCCTTTAAAGCTGCATTTTTTTCAGAAATTTTTTCATATAAAATAGCTCCAGTATATATGGCATTGGCATTGGTAGGATATATTTTTTCTAGCGCAGCAGCAGCTATACCACCATATTCATTCGTTATTATTTTGGCATCTAAATCTTTTAGTAAATCTTGGCATGCCTTTGTTTTTGTTTCAAAAGTAGTATTACCGTCTTCAAAGGCTTGTAGAAAGTATTTTTTAGCTTTTAGGTCTTCTTTTTTATTTAAATAAAACTTATAAAGTGAATAATTCACTTGCCAATTATTAGGATTTAATTCCATGGCTTTTTCATAATTGAGCATGGCATTGGTTTCATCGTTTTGCAATTGGTAAATGATGGCATCATCAATATAATATTGTACTTTTTTTGGCGATGCTTTTTTTAGTTGTGCATAAATTAAATGCGCACTTTCAAAATCCTTTTTTTCGTTATATAATGCAATTATTTTAAGTGCAACGGTGGGTTTAAATCCAACATTTTCGATGTATTGTTTGTATAAATTTATTTGTTTGGCTTTTGTATTATCTATTAGACCATATAAATGGACCAATTCATTATAGATTGTTTCGTCCCTTAAGTTACTTTTTAGGGCTGTTTCTAATACGGCAATAGCCTCTTTATATTGACCAATTTGCCTTAAATAATCGGCATAATGTTGCGCATAAAATTTATTTGATGGTGCTAATTTATTAGCCTTCGAAGCATTAAGCAAAGCTTCATTACTATTTTTTAAAGTATTATTTATTCTACTTAATTGGAAATAAACACTGGCTTCTTGGGATTTAAGGTTCGCACAACTAATAAACTTTTGAAGAGCAACAGTATAATTGCCAATATTGTATTGTGCACAGGCATCAATATATAAATTATCAAATTTATTACCACTAGCACCAACATTAGTTAAATTGCTTTTTTTACTTTTACATGCCGAAAAGCATACAGCTATTACAACTGCAAAAAGATATATCTTTATGCTGCGTAATTTTTTCATAATTAATTAAGTGTACTGTAATCGCCAATACTATATTCTTTACTTTCGCCATTTATGGTAACAAAATTACCAATCATGCTATTTTTAAAATGAGCTTGGCTGATAGTACAATTGTTTTGAATAATACTGTTTTCAATGGTGCTGTTTTTTATAACAGTACCATTACCAATACTCACATGCGGTCCAATAGTACAATTTTCTATTACCACGTCATTACCAATATAACACGGTTCAATTATTTTAGTGCCATGGTTATACTGCGAAAAATCTACCGTTAGTTCGTCTTTTTTAATCTCTAATATTCTTTGGTTTGTGTATACTGTAGCGTCTTTATTGCCACAATCTAACCATTCTTCTACTTCACCAGGAATAAATTGGAGTCCTTTATTCTTCATGTTTTCAAGCGCATTAGTCAATTGATATTCACCTTTTTCGGTAACATTATTATCAATAAGGTATTGTATCTCATCCAATAAATTATCCCCATCTTTAAAGTAATAAATACCAATAATAGCTAAGTCGGTAATAAATTCAACAGGCTTTTCAATAAAATCTGTAATTACATTATTCTCGTCTAATTTTACAACGCCAAACTGACTTGGATTTGCAACCTTATGCACCCAAATAGTGCCATCCTTACTTTTGTCTAATTCAAATTGCGCTTTAAATAAAGTATCAGCAAAAGCTATAATTACTTCACCAGTTAAAGCAGGTGTTGCACACATTACCGCATGAGCGGTTCCTAAGGCTTCATCTTGATAATAAATTCGGCCTTTAGCCCCCACACTTTCAGCTATTTGTAGCAATTGTAACTCTACAGCTTCGCCAAAATTACCGATTACAAAAGCAACTTCATTGATAGGCTCATTGCATACGGCTGCTATGTCTTCCACTAGTCTTTGCACTATTGGTTTGCCAGCTATAGGCAATAATGGTTTTGGTACTGTTAAAGTATGCGGGCGCATGCGTTTTCCCATGCCCGCCATTGGTATTATAATATTCATTCCGCTCATTTTTTGTTTTAAAATAAATTAGTTATTGTTTGATGCCTGTATGTCCATATCCGCCTTCGCCTCTAGGAGTTTTTGTAAGTGCTGTTTCTATTTGCCACTTTGCTTGAATGCAAGGTGCTATAATCATTTGAGCAATTCGGTCGCCTGCTTGTATAGTAAAATTATTGTCACTTAAATTTATCAATAATATTTTTATTTCTCCTCTATAATCCGAATCAATAGTGCCAGGAGAATTTAAAACTGTTATACCATGTTTAAAAGCCATACCACTGCGAGGCCGAATTTGCGCTTCGTATCCTTGTGGTAATTCTATAAATAATCCTGTAGTAACCAAAACTCTTTGCATGGGCGCTATATGAACAGGATGTTCAATATTTGCATACAAATCAGCACCAGCTGCTTCTGCAGTTTGATACATTGGTAAGGGTTGCGAACCCTTGTTTATTATTTTTACGTTTATTGACAAAATATAATCAGCAAATTTAAGCTTTTTTTACTTTAGGTTGTAATAACCAAATTATTAAAAATATAACTCCAAGTAATGCTAGTTTAGTACAATAAGTCATCCATATTTCAGAAATATGACTTTCTATTGTTAAAAAGAATTGCCAAAATCCTAAACTTAGCATTATTATAAGTATTATTTTCCATACTTGATAAGGTACTTTAAAATACTTTTGACCCAATATAAAAGCAGCCAAACACATGGCAGCATATACTGCTAAGGTTATCCAAGCACAAGCGGTAAAACCATAAAGGGGAATAAATACAATGTTTGAATATATGGTAAGTAATGCTCCACCAATGGCTACTATGGCGGCAAGTTTAGTACGATTAGATAATTTATACCAAATACTTAGATTATAATAAATGCCTAAAAACAAATTAGCCAAAAGTAAAATGGGTACTACCGCTATTCCATTATCACTTGTAAAATATTTTTGGTCTCTAATAAATAAAGCTGCCAAGTCGTTTACAAAAAGCATGCAAGCTAAAAATATAAAGGCACATACGCCCGTAAACCAATACATAATAGTAGCATATATTTGACGGCTTTCATTACTTTCCTTTTGTTTGAAAAAGAAGGGTTCGGCCGCAAATCTGAAAGCCTGTACAAACATGGTCATTACCATCGTAAGTTTATAAAAAGCCCCATAAATTCCTGCTTGATAATCGGCTTCAGAAGCTGGTAATAAACGTTTCAATAAAACCCTATCTAAAGTTTCGTTTACAATACCAGCCAAACCCACAAATATGAGTGGCCAAGCATAGTGCAACATTTTTTTATAAAGCACTTTATCAAACTTTACATTGATTTTAAATACTAAAGGAGCCAGCAGAATGAATGATGCGATACTGGCGGCTGCATTGGCAATAAGCACCAACGTAACTTGGCCATAAGGCTTTAAAAAATCAGGGGTATTTCTTAGCAGAAAAACATTTAACCCCACATTAATAAATATATTTACCAATTTAATGGTGGCAAATTGCCAAGGTTTTTCTTCGAAACGCAAGCGGGCAAAGGGCAATACACTTAAGGTATCAAAAACTAAAAAAATAACACAACACCAAACAAATTCGGTATGTTCGGGATAACCAAGTAATGCGGCACTTTGATGAATAAATAATATAACGAGTACTCCAAAAAGTAAGGTGGAGAGTATAACACTTTTTTGCGCAGTGGCATATACTTTATGAGCATCATTACCTTGTCTTATAAAATTAAAATAAGCTGTTTCCATGCCATAACTTAATACAATATTTAAAAAAGCAATGGTGCCAAAAACGATGGTTATTTGTCCATAACTATCAACGGAATCAAATAACATGGTTTGAGGAATGATCAATAAAAAATTGATAAACCGCCCCAACATAGAGCTTAAACCATACACGGCTGTTTGCGATGCTAATTTTTTTAAGAAACCCAAGGGTACAAAAGTATATTTATTTATAATAAATTGTTAAAAGAAAACTACCAGATGCGCATTAAATTATACAAATAGTGATTTAAACTATTATTATTTCAATACCTTTATTAACTTTGCCAAGCATGAAAATATATCTTATTAAACAAGCTACTTTGATAAACGAGGGCAAACAAATGGTAGCCGATGTTTTGATAAAAAACCAAAGAATAGAAAAAATAGAGTCTCATATAGATGAACCTAATGCCATAGAAATAAACGCAGAAGGCATGTACTTAATGCCTGGAGCAATAGACGATCAAGTACATTTTAGAGAACCCGGTCTTACGCATAAAGGCGATATTTATACTGAAAGTAGGGCAGCAGCAGCAGGAGGTGTTACCAGTTTTATGGAAATGCCCAATACCAATCCGCAAGCTACCACCCAAGCACTTTTAGAAGAAAAATATCAACGTGCAGCGCAAGTTTCTTTAAGTAATTATTCTTTTTTTATGGGCACTACCAATGATAATTATGATGAAGTGATGCGCACCAATTTAAATACGGTTTGCGGCATTAAAATATTTATGGGGAGTAGTACTGGTAATATGCTGGTGGATAATCCCAATACTTTAGAGAAGATATTTGCCAACGCCCCCAATTTAATAGCTACCCATTGCGAGGATGAAGCTACCATTAAACATAATACGGAAAAATATTTAGCCGAATATGGCGATAATTTATCTGCCATTCAGCATCCTTATATTAGAAGCGAAGAGGCTTGTTATTTGAGTAGCAGCATGGCGGTAGAACTGGCTAAAAAGCACAATACACGGTTACATATTTTACATATTTCTACTGCAAAAGAAACTAATTTATTTACCACAGAGCCGATAGAAACAAAACGTATTACAGCCGAAGCTTGCATTCATCATTTATGGTTTTCGGCCGCAGATTATGAAACCAAAAGCAATTGGATAAAGTGGAATCCAGCCGTAAAATGTGAAACAGACAGAGTAGGTATTTGGCAAGCTTTGTTGGATGGTAGAATTGATGTAATAGCCACTGACCATGCCCCACATACGAAAGACGAAAAAGCACAAGCATACATTAAATCACCTTCTGGTGGTCCATTGGTTCAACACAGTATTCAGGCTATGTTTCAGTTTTATGAACAAGGTAAAATTACACTCGAACAAATTGTAACCAAAATGTGCCATAATCCTGCTATTCTATTTAAAATTAAAGAGCGTGGGTATATAAGAGAAGGTTATTATGCCGACTTGGTGTTGGTAAAAAAGCAAGTATATCAAGTAAAGAAAAACAATATTTTATACAAATGTGGTTGGAGTCCGTTTGAGGAAGAAGTATTTGATTATAGCATTGCTAAAACCTTTGTAAACGGACATTTAGCTTGGAGCGATGGCAGATTGAATGATGAGGTATTGGGAGATAGGCTAGAATTTGCACGGTAAGTTTACAAAAAGAATAAAATAATAAACGCTAAAATAATTAAACTTAGAAGAAGTAATATGGAATAGATCACTATTATACTAATCGCTAATCCTTTACCTCTGTATTTATCTTTAGATTCTCTAATTTTAGCAAGTGCAACAAAAGCCAAAATATAACCGATTAATAAAGCAATTGATAATATGTAATAAGTTGGAATCCCTAAAAGAGCTGCAATAATATTTAAAGCCAATCCACCATAAAATAACCAGCCAGCAATTTCAGCATTTTTTTCAATAGGTTTTTTTCAGCTTTTTCTTCATTAACAGCCTTTGGCGCTGCTTTTTCTATAATTTTATTTAGTGCGATATCATTTATTTTTATTTTATTTTTAACTACAATACTTTCCGCTTTATTTTTGTTTAATATGATGTCCTCATGATTTAAATGAGCAGTATCTAAAAAGGTATTAGCTGGGTTAGATGCAATTTTAGTGTTTTCATTACTTTGATGCTTTACTGCTTTTTGAGCTTTACATTCAATAATCTTTTCTTTTTTCGCAAATAAATTATTGCCTACATCTATTTTCAAACCATTACTATAGCGTGTTTTTGTTATAACTCCACAACTTGAAATAAGTGTTATAATTAGTAAAAAAGATAGTATATTTTTCATTTAGGAAGATTTGTAAGAATACAAAGAAAGCACTTTTTAACAATTTATTTTAATTTTTTACCTCGCAAATGGGACTTCTTCCAAAGTAGAAAATTCAGCATTCAAATATTTATAATGCGCTGCTATAGCTATCATAGCTGCATTATCTGTGCAATATTCAAAAGCTGGAATGTAGGTGTGCCAATTATTTTTTTCGCCTAAGTTTTGCAGATCTTTTCTTAAAAGCATATTAGCACTTACACCTCCAGCTAATCCTAAATGAGATATATTCAAATCTTTAGCGGCACGTTCAAGGTTTTTTAGTAAAATAGTAACGATATTGTACCTTAAACTGGCACAAATGTCATTCATATTTTCTTCAATGAAATTTGGAGTTTCTTTAACATTTTTTTGTAAAAAATATAATAAGGAGGTTTTTAATCCACTAAAACTATAATCATATCCTGATACTTTTGCCATCGGAAATGTAAACTTTATAGGGTTGCCTAATTCTGCATTTTTATCTATTAATGGTCCTCCAGGGTAAGGTAATTTTAGCATTTTGGCTGCTTTATCAAAAGCTTCTCCTGCAGCATCATCTATAGTACTGCCAATAATCTCCATTTCTAAATAGTGAGTTACTTTTATTATTTGGGTGTGCCCACCCGAAACTAAAAGACATAAATAAGGGAATTGTGGCAACGGATTGCCTAAGTATAAGGCAGCAACGTGTGCTTGTATATGATTAATACCAATGGTAGGGATATCTAAAGCTAATGATAAACCCTTCGCGAATTGGCTTCCAACTAGCAAAGATCCCATTAAACCTGGACCTTGGGTATAGGCTATGGCATTTATATTTTCTAATGTTACATTCGCTATTTTTAAGGCTTGATTCACAACTGGTAAAATATTTTGTTGATGTGCTCTGCTTGCTAATTCTGGTATAACACCGCCATATTGTTCATGTATTTTTTGCCCAGCTATAATATTGGCAAGCATTTTGCCGTTTCTTATTACCGCGGCAGCAGTATCATCGCACGATGACTCTATGGCTAAAATTAAAGGATTGTCTTTTTTTTCTGTCATACTGTTAATATCCTCAATGCTATTCTGCTTAAATTTGCACAAAAGGCCAAAATATTTGCTTACAAAAATATCTAAAATAGCGCGATTTATACTACTCTTACTTTTTTTTAGTATTGGGTTGCTCTATATTATTTTTAAAAGTGAGCCTGTACAAACTTGGTTAGTGCAAAAAGCAACCAATTTTTTAAGTAGCGAATTAGGCATCAAAGTAAAAATTGGTTCAGTAGATATCGATTTTTTTAAAACAGTTGTCTTAGAAAATGTTTTTATTGAAGACCAACATCAAGATACCCTTTTTTATTTTAGAAACTTAAAATTAGATTATAATAGCTACGATAAAATCCGAAAAAAGATAAATATAAATAGCATTTCAATTTATGGAGGAAAAATACGCATAGGAGAACATAAAGGGGATAGTGTTTTGAATTATGAATTTTTGGTTGATTACTTTAATGGAGGCCCTCGTGATCCAAATAAACCTAAAGTAGTATGGACTATTTTTAGTAAAAAATTCACATTGTATAATACGCGGTTCGATTATTTTAGTAGAAATAGTCAGAAACCAGATTTTATGGATTTTAATTATAATGATATGAGTTATAAAGATATTAATGGTAATATTGAAGATTTTTATTTGATAGATGACTCATTACATTTTCAAATTAAGCATTTGGAAACAACTGAAAAATGCGGACTAAAAGTACTCGATTTTGTAGCAGATACTAAAATTCATGAAGGGGGTATTTCTTTTAATAAAATGACCTTAGCCACTGAAAATACCTTACTGAAAAATTATTTTGAAATGGTAACTAAAGATTGGAAAGATTACGGTGATTTTAACCACAAAGTATATCTAAAAGGCAATTTGAACGACTCAAAAATAGACAGTAAGGATTTGCATTATTTTAGTAATTATTTAAAACAATATGCAACAAAAATTAATATGACTGGCAAAGCCGAAGGCTATGTTAGCAGATTAAAAGTAAAAGATTCTTACATAAAAATGTTTGATAAAACAGAGTATGAGGGTAATTTTACTATAACAGGCTTACCCAATGTGGACGATGCTCTAATGGAATTTGCAGTTAAAAAATTTACAACAGATTACAAAGATTTAAATGCTATAACTTTAAATAATATTCCAAGCAATTTTAAGCAATTAGGAAAAATAACTTACGAAGGCCAATTTGATGGTTTTTACAACGATTTTGTAACTTACGGGAAATTACAAACTGCCTTAGGAAATTTTGATTCAGACTTAAATTTGAAATTTAAAAATGGGTTGAACAATGCTACATATTCCGGAAAGTTAAAAACAAGTTCATTCAAAATAAAACAATTTTTGCCTGAGGCTAATATCGATGATATTGCTTTTGATTTAAAGATGAAAGGAATAGGTTTAAATCTAAAAACCTATAAATTAAATTTAGAAGGGTTTGTAAACCAGGTAAGGTTTAATAATTATTTGTATAAAAATATTGAAGCTAAAGGCGAGCTGCAACCCACGTTGTTTTCTGGTATTGCTAAAATAAGAGACCCTCATCTTAATTTAGATTTTGAAGGCGATTTTAGTACCAAAGGAAAAGTACCAGAGGCTAATTTTAAAGCAAAAATAGTAAACGCAGACCTTGGTGCTTTGGGCTTTGATACTTCTGAACAAAATCTAAAAGGAACTTTTGTTATCAATTTTAAAGGAAAAACTTTAGATGATGCCATAGGCACTATTGTTGGAAAAAATGTCATAATTTATAGAAATAATAAAACGGTAAATATTTCTGAAATTATGCTTTCTTCTTTAATTTTAGATAACAATAAAAAGGAATTAAAAGTGATAAGTGAAATAGTAGATTTAAGCATAGTTGGCAATTATACTTTAAGCAAATTAGATATTAGTTTATTGCATTTAATGTATCAACTTATTCCCATTTATTTTAATAAACCAAAGCAAGAATTACCCAATGAAGATTTCGTTTTTTCTATCAATTTAAAACAGCCAGATGCTTTAACTAGCTTATATCAGCCTAAATTAAGTTTAGCTACGTTACAAGCCAATGGAAATTACAAAAGCGCAGATCAATCTTTAAGTTTAATAACTCAAAATGAACTAATAATATATGATGGATATCAAATAAATAATTTAAAGCTAAATGCAAATAAAAAACCATTAAGCTTATTAAATATAGATATAAGCGCAACAAATTTTACGAATTCTAAAAATATTAATATTGAAAATATTACGGTAAATGCTGATGTATACGATAATATTATTGATTTTAATGTGAATGGCGCAGACACAGGTTATCATGTACAATTAAAAAGCAAAGGTAAAATGACATTTGGTAAAGATAGTTTAGATATTAGATTTGTTCAAACAGATTTAAAAATAGATAATGAACCTTGGAAATTGGATCCAAAAGCCTATTTATTACTGACTGAAAAGAAATATGAAATTTTTAATTTTAATTTAAAGAATAAAACACAAGGAATAAGTTTTAGTGGAGAGTATGGAGAAAAATCAAATAGTACATTCAAGTTAGATGTAAATGCCTTTTCATTAAATACAATTAATAAGATAATAAAAGATGGTAAACTACCCATTTTGAATGGTATTTCAAATGGACAAATTAGCTATTCATTAGTTCAAAATAAACCTGTTTTTAAAGCGAATGTAGATATCAATAATTTAGCTGTTGGAAAGGATACAATTGGTAATTTGGACGTTTCATTGAATCAAAATAGTAAGACAATAGACAATCAAGATAGTCTTAGAATTAGAGTAATCGGAGGTGTATTAAATAAACTAGATATAAGTGGTATAATAGATTTTAAAAGTAAAAATGACAATTTTAAATTAGATGGTTATTTGCCTCCTTCAGAGATCAGTATTTTACAACCATTTTTAGAAGGATTAGTAAGTAAAATGAGTGGTAAAATGAGCAGTAATGAATTGCATTTAAGAGGTACTTTTGACAATCCAGATTTGAAGGGTTATATTGACGTTACCAATGCCACAATGACCATTGATTATTTGAATATTCCAATATCATTTTCAACCAGAATATTGGCCGAAAAATATAGATTAGATATTGGTAAATTTAAGGTAAAAGATGATAAAGGTAAATTAGGCAATGTGAGTGGGTATGTTAACCATACCAATTTTTCAAATTTTAAGTTAGATATAGGCATTTACGATTTGCAAAATTTTCATATTTTAAATACCGATGCGAGCGATAATGAACTTTATTATGGGCAAGGGTATGTAAATGGCAATGTTTCATTTAAAGGGCCATTTGATAATTTGGATATAGATATGAATGCAAAAACCATGACTGGAACGAGTTTTAATTTGCCAATAAGTGATGGCGATGCGAGTGGATTTCCAAGTTATGTGCATTTTAAAACAGGTAAAAAAAGAGTAAAACGCAAAAATGATTTTCCTATTAATTCCTTAAAAATGAATATAGAAACCACTACGGATGCAAATGTTCAAATTATTTTTGATGAAACATTAGGCGATATTATTTCTGGTAGTGGTAATGGCAATATAAAAATGGAAATGACCAAAAGTGGCGATTTTTATATGTTTGGAAATTATACCATTGAGCAAGGCAAGTATTTATTTACTGCTTTTGATTTATATAATAAACCATTTGCTGTTAAACCGGGCGGCACTATTCAATGGTTTGGCGACCCTTTGAATGCTAAATTAAATATAACGGCTTACACCACAGAAAAAGCAAATTCAGAACCTTTGTTAACTGCAGTTTCTTCTAACACAACTACTAATTCAAACGCAGTTATTATAACTGCAGAAAGTGAACTGTATATAAAGGGTAATTTGTTCTCACCAGAAATAACATTTGGTTTGAATTTTCCAAAACTACAAACCGAGGCAGGCAATAATAGCAATGCTATTGCTTCAGTTATTGCCAGAATAAAAGCAGATAATGAGGAAATAAGTCGTCAGGTATTTGGCTTATTAATTATGAAGCAGTTTTTGCCTCCATCTTTTGCTCAATCTACCCAATCTGTAAATAATATTGGTACTACTGCTTTAAACTCTGCAGGAAGCGATTTACTCTCTTCGCAATTAAGTAATTGGTTGAATAAAATAGATCCTTATTGGAAAATTAATGTCATATATAGAAATGGAAACATTGCATTACCAGCTGAATATGGCATAGGATTGAGTAGGAAATTTTTTAGAGAAAAGTTAAGTTTTGACGGCAGTATTAGTAATTATAATAATAACAGACCCAATATTAATATAGAATATAAAGTAACAAAAAAGGGCAACTTAAAAGTAAAAGCGTACACACGTTCCAATATCAATCAGGTAAATACAACATCGCTTAATACACCTATAAATACAACAGGTGTTGGGATAGTTTATACAAAAGAATTTAATTCATTTTTTAGATTATTCAGAAAAAAGAAAAAGAAAAAAGATATTTTTCCAACTGCTCCTGCAGCAACATCTGCTCCTGCAAATCCCTTATAAAAAAGATTCTCTACAAGTCGTTTTTAGTTTTGAACGCGTTATTCTTTTTATTAAATCTATTAAAAATAAGATAAAAACCATACAATACTATGGCGGTAATTAGGATTTCAGAAATTATAAGCGTAGTATTAAAACTAGCTATCGATATGTCATTTTTATGGAAAGAATCTTTCATTGTATTAAAGTATAATTGTACAAAAGTACATTAAATTAAATAATGGTATAATTATTGGTAAAAATTAAGTAAAAACAAATTAAATATGTGTCAGTAGTAAAAGTAATTGAAGTAATAGCTTCATTAGAAAAAAGAATCTAATATACTATCGAAACAGCAGTAGCAGAAGTAAGTAAAACCATTATAAATGTTGATTCTGTATATGTAAAAGCACATGCAAAAGATGGTAAAATTGTAACTTATGGTGTAATATTTCATTTAGAATAGAATCATAAGATTCATTCATACACTTATACTAATATTTATTTCATAAAGGCTTCCCAGTAGAAGCCTTTTTTATTTACCCAAAAAAATGAAATATTGATTTTTTATCAAATTGTGTATATTTGCCTTATAAATACCATTGAAATTAAAATTTGATTTAAAAATTACACGCTCTCTCATTCTTGTTTTTATCTCCGTTTATTGGTTAACCGCTAATGGACAAGGGAATAAACTGAGCGTTCAAATTTTAGCACCAAAAAATATAAGTATCTGTGGTATAAATGATACCACGTTCATTCAAATTTATAATATCTCTTCAGGAAACATAAATAGTATAAAGGTTACGCTTAATCTGCCTCCTGGAGTATACTATATTAAAGGTAGTTTTAAAGGTGTAGCTGGTGTTTCAGAATCTAATATTTCTAATTTAAATGCACCCATTTTTAATGCCCCTAATTTAGGTGTTGCTAAAAATTTTTATTTTAGTGTAAATTTAACTGCAGGATGTGGTTTATATAACTATATAAGTAATAATAATTCGCCCGTTGTAAATGCAAGAGCCGACTATACTGGAAACTTTGATGTAGGCAATTCCTTGCCATTTTCAGCCAAAGTACCTTCCGTAAATATAAGTACAATCGTTAATCAAACCTATACTGGCTCAGTAGGTGATGTATTTGGAAGAACAATTACCATTGGTAATTTTGGAAAAGGTCCTTTGCATAGTTTAACCCTTTTAAGAATAAATGGAAGTGATGTTAAAACATATAAAGTTAATCAAGGCACAACTACTTTTAGTAATGATTCTGTAAAAACAACATTTGGCACTGCTGATTTTAAAAAAGTGGGTAATTTAGATTCCTTTTTAGATCAAAATGAAGTGATTGTAATTATAGATTCAAGTCGAATTTTAAAGTGTAATAAACTTTCTACTGTTTACGAATTATCATGGGGCTGTTTGGGGAACACTTGCCAATTGGTAAAAAATTCTGGCATCGTTTTAATAAGTAGTAGTAGCCCCAATATTTTAGCCATTCCTACTCCTAAATATATTACTTGTTTTGATAATAAAGTTAATAATCAATTATTAAAGATAACTAATAATGGACAAAAAATAGCTTTAAACACACGTGTATCTATAGATCAAGGCTATTATTACGAATTGTCTAAATTAGATACCAATACCTTATTTATAAAAACTGGATGGAAAGGTAATTGGAAAAAACCAGTCATTGACAGTTTTGGATTTACTTATGGTTTAGGTGCTTATAATTGTTTAGGAATGAATCCCATAGGTAGTTTTAGAATAAAAACAGGGGATATTTTACCCAAAGACACCATTTACATTATTTTTAATAATTATACTTGCATCCCAAACCAGTGTAACGTCAATTTTTATAACAACAGCTGGTTGTATAGCATTGAATATTTTGATTTATGTAAAAATAAAAAAACAATAGTACCTACTTGGGCTAAGTATTATGATTATAGTATTATAAGCTCTAGTAATTTTACCCCTACAGATTTGGTAAACAATCAAAAAGGCACCTTTCGACAAACGTTTACAAGTTTTAATTTAATGCCTTACGATGCTTCAGCATCATATCAATATGATGTTATTTTGCCCGTAGGTCTTAAACATAGTTTAAATAAAAATGATTTATTTTTTGACGATGCAGGTCTTACTTTAACTTGGAAACCAGATTCGGTGGTGATGAGAAAGGATACGCTGAGATCTTATTTTTCAAAGCTGCCATTTAGCTTGTACAATAGCGAATTGGTATATTATTTAACAGCTGATTGCAGTAAATCTGGTGCCAATGGCGTAAAAACTGTCAATACTATATTTCGGTATAGCCCCACTAATAAATGTGCGCCTAGAGAATGGTTTTCACATTGCGCTTCGTATAGCATTAAAATACATTGTACAGCTAATTGTACGGCTGGTTTAAAATTTTTAGATTTTAAAGTTAACAGAACAAGTTATGGTAAGCCAGACAATAATAATGACGGACTTCCTGATGGTTCTGGTGCATTAGATTTATCAAGAATTAGAGCAGAGCGAGCCATGGTGGGCGATAGCATTACTTCAGTATTTCAAGGAAAAATATTACGCTCTAGAAGCTCTATCAGTTGGCGCTATTTATATGCAGAGAGTAATATTCCTTATGGCTATTATTTAGATGTAGCAAGTGTCAATTTTCAAGTTTTTAGAGGTGGTTCCAGAAGAGTAAATTGCAACAGCATACGATTTAAAAAAGTAACAAGCGGAGGAAATGCTAATTTTATTTTCGATTTAAGTATCGATTCGATTGCATCCTGTATTGCCTCTGGGTTCGATTATAGAAATAATGACAGTGTAAGCTTAAAAGTTATTTATAGAGTGGCCAGAAATATTGGCCAATACACGGTAACAACTCAATTTAGCAACTTTTTTTACACAAGTGATATTGTGAATCCAACACTCAGAGCCAATAAGTTTCAGTGCGATACATTTTCAGGGCAGATAGTTTTAAATGGCTACATTTATTATAATTATGGACCCGATTATTATCAATTGAACAGCTGTAATCAGGTTAATATATCACAAAATTTTTATCTGGGGATAGGCTCTAATTCTTTGTATGCAGGCAATAATATTTTTCCTTATGAGTATAGAAACTTTGCCCGAATGAAAGAGATAATATGCTACTTACCTGCAGGCTTAAAATTAGTAAAAGCGACATTAGGACAATACAGAACTTCTGGTTCCAATCAGTATCTTTATCAATACAAAGACACCATAGCATACAAAGTAGTAAATAACAATTATATATTCGAAATTTCTAAATATTATACCGACTCGGCAAGGGGAAAAATAAACTTGAGTGATGATGCTTTTCAGGGTATTTTTAATATGCTGATAACGCCAACTTGCGAGTTACCCAATGGGGTTAATATTCCAATAAAATACGATTTTATGTTTGAAAAAAAGGGGACACTGCCAAAAGGTATTGATACGCTTTCCTCTTTGTCATATACTGATAATTTTATTTTTAATAAACCTACTGTAAGCGTAAAACCTACTATACCTATTAATTATGCAGCTACCGATACTGCCGAGTGGGAAGTTATTTACACCAATTCTTCTTCTACTTTCAATTCATTAAATGCTTGGTTTTCGCCAGATAATTCGGGCGCTATTAAGATTATCGAAATAAAAGATGCCACCAAAGACACCTTTTTAAAACAGGTCAATCAAATATACAAAGCTGGCACCATGCCTTTTAACAGTGCAAGAAAATTTAAAGTAAGGGCCACATATAATTCTTGTAAAAAAGACAGTGTTATTTTATATTCGGGTTGGAATTGCGATGGCTATCCCAAAGATTTTTCATCTTACAATTGTTCATCAGAAAAAATAGTACTTTACCTAGAACCACAGAACACCCAATTTCAAGTAAGTATTGCAGATTCTATAACATCGGCAAGTCTCTGTGGGCAAACACCTTATTATTATTTATTAGAAAATATAGGCGCTACAGCAGCTCAAAATTCCAAAGCCCTATTAACCTTGCCCATTGGCATGCAGGTAGTAAGTGGAAAAAGCTATGTTAAACATCCTTTAAAAAATAGTTGGGCATTACTGCCAAATCCGACTTTACAATCGGGTACTACCTACCAGTGGAATTTAGCCTCAGCATTAAGTTCTTTAAAAGCAGGATTTAAAGGCATTACAGATACGACTAAAAATAAAATCTATATTAAGTTTTATGTAAAAACAAATTGTAATTACTCGAGCGGAAATTATATCAGAGCCTCTGCAAGTGGAAATATTAAATGCGGCAACCCTGTTCTTGTGTTTCCAAGTATTAGTAATCCCTTGAATATTACAGGTGTAACAAAACCTTATTTTTCTTTACTAAAAGTAAAAGCAGACATCATATTACCATGTGAAAAAAACAGTAAAGTAAATGTTACGATAATAAATTTAGGACCAGGTATTACGGGTATTGAAGATAAATATCAGGCTATTTTGCCTGTAGGAGTAAAATATGATTCTATGGCGTATTCTGCTATACGCAATGCACCTAATAATATATTAACCGTAAGTAGAAATATAAATGGTGCAACAGAAATAGAATTTAGCTTGCAAGATAGCATTTTACCAGGAGATAGCATGGAGTTTTCATTAGGACTTATTACAGATTCTAAAAAAGTAAATTGTGGTACAATAGATTACTACAGCCAAGCCTCTGTTAAACAATCTGTAATATGTGTGGAGAATAATACCACTTGTAAAATAAATGTAGTAACAGGCAATACACTTCTAAAAATACCAGTTTTAAAAGCTGATATTCAATTATCAAAAGTTAAATCAAAATTACAAAGTTTTGCTTCCGATTCGGAAACCGTAAGCCTAACCTATACTTTAAAAAATGCGGGAAACAATATTAGCAGCAGCAACAAAACAAAACTGCTTTATTATTATGATAAAAATCTATCGGGGCAAGTAGATAGTGGCGATGCGGTTGTGGGTTCCTTAACGATTAATTCAGGAATAAAAAAAGATTCGATATTAAATATTGGAACCACCATAAAAGTAAAATCAGGCTATTCATGTGCCTTATTTATAGCTGTAGATAGTAGCTCGTGTGCTTGTAGTTTCAATCAATATAAAATACCTGCACCTAGCCTGCCCAATGCAGGTCCCGATGTAGCATTTTGTAGTGGAACGCCTAATCAATTAGGTTTTTTAAAATCACCCGGATTTACCTATGCTTGGCAACCAGCCTTAGAGCTTTCGTCAGATACCAATGCATTAACAAAAATTACTTTCGGAAATACTAGCAGTTCTAAATCAGTAAGGCGTTATATTTTAACCACCAAGCGCGTCAGTTGTATTTCTAAGGATACCGTATTTGCGACTCTTTATCCATTGCCTAATATTAAATTAGCACAATTTGATACCCTCGTTTGTCAAAAACAACAAGTAAAAATAGGCGCAAAAGCAAAAGGTGGCAGTGGTATATTAAAATATAAATGGTTTCCAACATTGAGCGTTAAAGACAGCACTAAATTAAGTACTATTGCCATTGGTCAGGCTAGTACTTATTATCGCTTGTTAGTATCAGATTCTTTTCAATGTAAAAGTACTGATAGTTTAAAAATAACGATTAAACCAATACCAAAATCTAACTTCACCTTTAATACTATGTGCTATGGTAATTTAGTATCACTAACCGATTCGTCCACTATTGCAGAAGACAGTATTTTGAGCAACAGATGGACACAAAGTTTAGTAGATACTCTGGATACTAAAACATGGAAAATTTGGGTGCCTAAAACTTTGCAAACCAATATCCGATTAATTTCAGAAAGCCCTTATGGCTGTAAAGACACAATTAAAAAAATAGTAACTATTAAACCATTGCCTATTGCTAAAATCCAATTACAGAATATTTGTTTTGGCAATACCAGCCAATTTAAAAACCAATCTATTGGCAATATTACAGCCCATAATTGGCAATATGGCGATGGTAATACCTCTAATACCAATGATACTATTCATACCTACAATATGGCCGATACCTTTGTTGTAAAATTGAAAGTAACAACGCCATTTGGTTGTATTGATACTACTAAAGACACCATTATTATTTTCCCCAAACCAATTGCCAATTTTATAGGCATCAATCTGTGTTTTGGCGATAGCAATACCTATACAAATACCAGCTCAATTAGCAGAGATAGTATAACCCAAAATGAATGGAATTTAGGAGATAATTCGGGTGTTATAGCAAAAAATACAACACATCTTTATTCTACCTATGGTACTTACAATGTAGAACTAAAAGTGCAAACAGCCTTTGGTTGTGCAGATACCATTGTTAAGCCATTTACCATTTATCCATTACCTAGAGCTATTATACAATCAGATACATTATGCTATGGCAAAACAAGCCAATTTAAAGAACTCAGCACAGTGCCCACCGGTGCTTTAAGTAGCCGAAAATGGATACTGAGTAATGGTTATCAAAACACCAATTCCAATTTTTCATATCGCTATTTAGTAGCAGACACCTTATTGGTTCAGTATTGGGTACAAACCGATAAAGGCTGCAGAGATTCAACCATTGGATACAGCATGGTGCATCAAAAAATAACGCCTGTAATCACCACCCAAGACAATTGCCTAGATGACAGCTCTGCTTTTATCAATAATTCTATTTTTACCAAAACCCAAATAAGTAGCCAAAAATGGAAACTAAGTGCCTTAGATTCCACTACCAATTCAAACCCTCAATTTTTATATTCAAGTTATGGTAAAAAGAATATTTCACTCTCTGTCACCAGCACCGAAGGCTGCAGATACGATACCACAGGCAGTTTATTTATTTTTCCAAAACCACTCTTAAGCATTTTAAATACCAATGTATGCAGAGACAATCAGTTTAATTTTAGCGCTACAGCCAATATACCGGTGGGCCTTATAGACAGCACCATTTGGAACTTTAATGACGGCACATTTGCTTACGTATTAAGCACCAAACACAATTTTCCTAGCGCAGGCAATTACCAAGTTGTATTCAAAGCAAAAAGCGATTTTGGCTGCATAGATACCGTGCAGCAAAGCATTAATAGCTACCCACCTGTTATTACAGCCTTTTCAGCGGATAGTGTTTGCTTTGGAACAAGCACTACTTTTAAAGATGTATCTATAGTGCCCAATGCCACTATTAGCAAATACTACTGGCAATTTGGCGATGGTTATAAAGACTATATCCAAAATCCTACCCATTTGTACGATACCGATAGCACATATCCTGTAAAACTGCAAATAACTACCAGTTATAATTGTGTATACGATACCATAGGCAAAGTAAGAGTTTACCCGGTACCAAAATCTGTATTTATAACCGACCCACCCATAGGCACCGTTGTAAATCCTAAAATACAATTTATCAACCAAAGCTTAGGCGCTACATGGGTAAAATATCTGATAGGCAAAGGGCCTACATTTATACAAGATACCGTTAATTATTATTTCAAAGATAGCGGCACTTATACAATCAAACAGTGGGCATATAATCAATATGGCTGCAGTGATTCTAGCACTAAGACTATTTCAATAAATTATATCCTTAATTATTACTTACCCAATGCCTTTAGTCCTAATGGAGATAGCTTGAACAGTGTTTTACAGCCAGTAGGCATAGGTATATCCAATTACGAAATGATAGTAGCCAATAGATGGGGCGAAATACTTTACCAAACCAAAGACAGCAAAGGCTGGGACGGCACTTTTATGGGCGATTTTGTACCTGAAGGACACTACATAGTATGGTACAAAATAAAGAGCTTTAAAGGCCAAGTGCAATACAAAAGGCAAGTGGTAACAGTACTAAGATAAACGCATAAACTTATTTTACTATGAGGGCGTATTCCTTTCAGGGTCGGGCTTATACGCCTTTACTACTCGCTAAATTGAATTTTACTTTGGGGTATCGGCTTCCATCCCTTACGCGGGCTAGTGATTGGTTATTTCAGATACTTAGATTTTCATACTTCAGTTCTCGATACATTCCTTTCAAAGCAAAGGAACACTCGAACTGACAACTACCGTTCGCACTTCGCATAAAAAAATGGCTTTGCATTTTTGTATCGAGAAGTTGCTAAGCCAGTTTTTACATCTGGTAATTCTTTAAGACCAATTAAACTTAAAAAATCTTACAACCTATAATAAAAGTCACATTGATAATTTATCAAAAAAATACATATATCTGAAAAGTATTTAACAATGCAATCTTACCCTGCCAAATTTGGGCGGATAAGTATGACAATAGAATCCTTATAAATCGTTTGACCTAATTATTGACATTAAAGATGTTATAGTTCACGCTATTTATGAATGTAGGGATTTTAAGAATCTAAACTTTTTAAAATCTGAACATAAACGAATTCACATTGAAAGATGGGAATTTTCATTATAAAACACGCCATGAAATTTAAAATCATTGTGTTAGTATTTTATAGTTTATGAGCTGTGTCTTTCCTCAAAGAGGGTATAATAAGAAAGCTTTTTAGCACTTAAAGCCTAGGTTTATCGTTGGTCGTTTCTAAAGCTATTTGTTTTTCAAATTTGTTATGAATAATGAGAACGAATAACCCAAATAAAATGGCTGATATTATTAAAATAGTATTTAATAAACCAGTAACGGAGAAAGACAATCTAATTAAAATAGTAGAAATAATAAATCCTGAATTTCTGATAACCACATGAAACTCGTCTGTAAGAAAAAAGGAGAATAATAATAAAATAACATCTGCTATGATTAAAACAGAAAAAAACTGATCAAAAAACACATTGTTTATATCCTTGAATGAGACACTGCTGCTAGGATAAATAATGCCAATACCCCAGTTTAAAAAAGAATAAATAGCGAGCAAAATAAGTATTGGAACCAGTAGAGTAGCTATTTTCTTTTTGATTTGAATAAATCTTGATATTTCCTCTTTTTGCTTTTCATTTCGTTCAATTGTTCTATATCTCTTTTTACTTTGTATATAAAAATGATAAATTAAAAAAAACATAATGACAGCGGCTATTAAATCATACGTAAATTGTAAGTCGTATTTAATTTTAAACCAATTGGATGAAAGAGTTAAATTGGAAAGGTCTTTAAACAATCTTCGGATAATGATTAAAGTAATGATTTCATATTGTTTTCCAATATAGGTAGTGATAGATTTAGGCAAATAATATATTAATAGATACACCTCATACACCAAAATAAAAGAAAAGGGCGTATAAATAGCCGCAATAGGATTATTGAGCAACTCAGAATTTTTATAGATAGATATTAGGCCAATATCAGCTAAAAAAATAATAATAAGATGAAAAATGAAACTTGCAATTGCAATTATTAAAATGATGCGTTCACTTTTTCTTTTTACATTATCTGAAAGCAATTTGAGATAAAATTTATTAAAAAATGTATTCACTATCATTTTAATATTTTAGTTTAAATATAACTAATAAACAAACTGATTTGATAAAAGTTCTACTAGGACATTAATAAGGATGAATTTCCTTTTAAAAATAAAAAAAAGGGCGAGTAACAAGCCCATAAAAGAATTAAATTTACCTAGCATATTTCCTTTTGCGTATAACGTTATTTAGAACACCGAATAGTATAATTGCTAAAATTGGCAGTATTGTATTTAAAATTTGCCAATAGGTTTTTTCACTCAGCCATTCGCCCTCTTGCTTGGGTGCAGATATACGGGATTTATCTAAAAGGCGCAAATTTATTTCTTTGGTACGCACTTCTATTAAGCCGCTTTCATCAAATAGGTAATCAAAACAATTAAGTAAGAATTTTTTATTAGCAAAGGTTCTACCCGTTTCTCTATCAAACCCTAAAGGAAATACCTCGCCTGTGCTTTTTTTAACCGCATTTAAGGCAATATCGCCATCGGCTATTACCACCATGCTGTTTTGGCAACTTTCTTTTACTGGTGCCGAATATATTTTATCTGGTCTTTTAGAGTTACTCTTAAATTCTCCTTCTAATAGCATACCTACCAATTGTTTACCGCTTCTAAAGGTTTGTAAATATTTAGGGTCACCATTATTGGCCACTATGCTTAAATCTACATAGGCAGGCGCATCTTGCATTTTTGTTTTTTCGGTACTTAATAATAAATTAGTAACTTTAAGATTTTCTTTAGCAATGGGTTTTAAGGTACCTGCATATTGTCCCCATACTACTTCTAGGTTTTTAGTAATAGGATGATCATTGCCTGAAAAAGCAAATACCGGATAATATACCCATGGAAAATGGCGCAATTGACCTTGGCGAAAAGGGTCGGGAAGTATTACATCGTTACAATTTAAATCTAATAATAAATTAGAATTTAAACGTACGCCATAATTAAATAATAGCGTGCGTAGGTTTTCGTTGTTCCAATCTGGAAATTGAGCTTTGCCTTTAAACGCATTTCGGAGACTATCATGCTCGGCCATAGTTGGGTCTATCATCCATACTGTTTTTCCTCCATGCATTACATATTGGTCTAAAATATAAGTTTCATCTTTTCTGAGTGGTTCAGTAGGTTTTACAACTACTATACCATCATATTCTTTCAGTTTTTTAAGTGTTTTTTGAATAATAAGGGCACCCAGGCTATCATAGTTTTTCACTACTTTAGCATCTTCTGTAAACTGAGAAAGAAATTCTAAATCACCCAAATTAAATAAAAATCTATCAATAGAATAATTATCACTCAAACTGGCCATTAAGTCATCTAAATAAATCGCTTCAGGCTCGCCATGTCCATATAAAAAGGCTATCTTTTTTTGCGTTTTGGTAATACATTTTCTTATGCTATTGGCTATTTCATATTCTAAATTTTCAATAGATTTGTTAATAGCGGTCTCTCCAGCCATGCCTTTTTCTGTAGTTAAGAGGTTAATGCCGTATTCTTTATCTGCGCCATAAGTTACTTCAGCACAAGGTAATATTAAGTTTCGTTTTTGTTGGTCGGTTTCGTTTTCAATATCATTGTAATAATTCAATCCTTTAAGACTCAGTTGTTTCATTACTTCGGATTTTTCTTTGTCATCTTTGTCTGCAAAAACATTAACAAATTCGTAGTCTATTTTATTGCCACTTAGGTCTCTGAATTCACTTAGCATATCCACCGTAGCAGTTCGCAATTGCTTAAACTTAGCAGATAAATTATCGCCTTCTAAGTAAACTTTAAAGAACATTCTATCATCTATTTTTTTAGCTAACTCTTTAGAAGTAGCTGATAGTGTATAACGTTTTTCCTTAGTTAAATCGAATTTGGTGTAATATTGATTGGCCAATACATTGGCAATTACAATAACCACTACCAATAGTATCAGTTCAATAAAGCTTTGCTGCTTGTAGCCTCTTTTATTTTTTACTTTATTTACTACCATTTTCTACTGCTAAAAATAATTTTTGTTAACCAAATAAATAATACAATTAAGCTTAAAAAATAAACAATATCACGCGTATCTATTAAGCCTTTACTTAAACTACGGTAGTGGTAACTAATACCCATCCATTGTATAAAAAAATTAGTGCCTTTCAAAAATTCGAAGGCCCCCATATAATCAAATGCTGTATAAAAAAAGAAGCATAAGAACATGCTAATTATAAAGGATATAATTTGATTATCGGTAATAATACTTGAAAATATACCAATAGCAATGTAGGCAGCACTTAATAGTATTAATCCCAGATAACTGCCCCATATAGCACCGCTATCTACATTGCCTTCTGGCAAGGCTAAGGTATTAATGGTATAGTAATAAATAAAAGTGGGAAGTATGGCAAATAAGGCAATTACTAGACTGGCAAAATATTTACCTAAAACAATAGCGGTATCTGAAATAGGCTTGGTAGTTAAAATTTCAAAAGTACCTGTTTTTTTTTCTTCGCTAAACGAGCGCATGGTAATAGCAGAAATTAAAAATATAAAAATAAGCGGTGCTAAATAAAATAAAGGGTCGAGGTTGGCATAGCCTGCATCCAAAATATTGGTATCTTTAAAGACCCAAAGAAATAAGCTATTGGCAACTAAAAATACAACAATAACTATAATGGCTATAAGTGAGCTTAAAAAACTTCTGATTTCTTTTTTAAAAATACTAAACATTAATTTTTTCTTATTTTTTTTGCGTTACATTTTTAAAAATATCTTCTAAACTGCTTTCTTGAAGTTTCATTTCCGAAAGCATGAGTTGTTGTTTTACAGCAAAATTAAAGGCAATGGTTTTCATGTGCTCTTCGTTTAATCCCTCTAGGCTATAAGAACCGTCACCAATTAAAGTTACATTAGTTAATTGTTTTAATTCAACAAGTTGTTGGGTGTTTAAAGGGATATTAAATTTAACCGATAACACTTTATTGGCGCTAAAAATATCTTTCAATTCTTGGGGTTTACCGTTGGCTACAATTTCGCCTTTGTTTACAATAATTACACGATTACACATGGCTTCTACCTCTTGCATAATATGGGTACTTAGCATTACGGTTTTTTCTTTGCCTATGGTTGTTATTAGGTTTCTAATTTCTACTATTTGGTTGGGGTCTAATCCGCTTGTAGGTTCGTCTAATATAAGTACTTTAGGATTATGAATCATGGCTTGTGCTAAACCAACACGTTGGCGGTAGCCTTTAGAAAGTTGACCAATTTTCTTTTTTTGCTCTACTTGCAAACCTGTTAAATCTACCATTTCTTGAACCCTTTTGGTAATATTTTTAATGCCATATACAGAACCTACAAAGTGTAAGTATTCTTTTACATACATATCTGTATACAGTGGGTTATGCTCGGGCAAATAGCCTATTTGTTGGCGAATGGCAATGGCGTTTTCTTCTACATTTAAATCGTTAATAAAGGCTGCACCTTTGGTAGGGGGAATAAAACATGTTAATATTTTCATGGTAGTGGTTTTACCCGCCCCATTAGGACCTAGAAAGCCAACAATTTCGCCTGTATTTATTTCAAAAGAAATATTATTAACGGCTTGCTGTTTGCCATAGGTTTTGGTTAAATTTTCTACTCGGATAGACACTTTTTTATAACATTACAACTTGTGAAGTGCGAAAGTAACGACAATTTTATAGAAAATATTGTATGAAATAAATTTTTTATGAACGTATGTTAAAAAATGAAGTAAACTACTAATACTTACTATAATTCAAAAAACTCTCAATACTATTCAACTTGGTTCGTAAGGTATTGAGTTTTATAAAGGTTAAAGAATTATTGCTAAAATTAAGGGCTATAATATCACTTTTATTGGCATAGTAAATATTGCCATTATAATCGGTAGCTACTATTAATTGACAATTAATTGGGGTTAAGAATATTTTATCTTTTTCTAATTTAATAGGGGTGGCATAACGGTCGTCTAACATATATATTTCTTTAACATCAATGGGCAAGCCTCTTTCATCTGCATAGTGCACTACAAGGTTAGTATTAAAGTTATGTTCTTGCATTTTAACTAAACCAAAAGTGCCCAATTGGTGTATTTTGAGTTCAGCTGTTTGTTTGTTTTTAATTAATTCTTCCGATTTGGCATTTAAAAAAGTTTCGTAATCTTTATATCTTAAATTATTAAGACTATTAAAACTTTCTTTTCTATTGTTCATAGTTTTTTCATATTTTTTATAGGCTTTATAAAATTTAGATATTTGTTTTTTAATAATTTCAGCATCTTCAGAATCGGTTATTAAGGCTTCAATTTCTTGCAAGCCTTCTTCTGTTTTTAAAAGGATTTTGCAGGTCTCTTTCCCTTGCGAATAGTATATTCTTACATCATTATATTTTTTGTTTTTGATATAATTGTCTGCTAATTCTTTTTTGTTTTCTAAATTTATTTTTAAGTTTAAATTAAGTGCCTTTAAATGCTTCAATTCTGCAAAAAGTGCTTTATCTGTTTTATCTAAAATTTTAAAATATTGACGCTCTTTATTGCGTTTTTTAGGTGTTACTTTTTGAATTTTTACTAAGCCTCTTCCACGTTTTATTCTGGCACCATCTTTTTTACCACTGTTATTATATGTTTTGGTCCATGTACGATCTAAATCGGTATAAAATTTATGTTTTTTGAATAGTAATTGTGTGTTGATATTTTTATCATTTAAAAAATAATTAGTACCATAGAATAATCTATTTTCAAAAGTCGATGAATCAAAAATGTAAGCATTTTTTGTACCCAAATTAGTTTCTATTTTATAAAAATCTATGGGTGTAAAATCATTAGAAAATACTGAATTATAAAGGGCTAAGTCTTGCCAAGAATTGGATTCGTAATCAAAGTAATATTCATAACTAGCGCTATCTTTAGAAACCGGCAATAAGGCTTTTATTTGCATATTTGGTTTTAGTACTACTTCATTTTTAGCAGTGCTAGCTTGTATATTAAATAAAAATTGATTGGCTAAATTACTATTGCCTATTTTTAAATTAAAACCGCAAAATAAAGCATCTATGGCGCGTGGTATTTGCACTATTTTTATATAAATAGGATCTTTAATATTTTCTTCCATGGTTGAAATAAAACTATTTTGCGGAATAATTAATTTTAATCCACTTTCTGAGAGGATAGAGGCATTAGTTGTGCCATCTATCATAAATATTTCTTCTTTTGGCTTTACGCTACTATAAGGATAATTAAACTCGGGAGAGGATTTGAAATCAGGCGAAAATTCTTTTCTAAAAGAAATGCTTTTGTTATCAATAGAAGCAGTTTCAAGGGCTGTATTATCAGAGATAATTTCGCCTTTATACAATTTTTCTAAATACTCGTTTTCATAATTACCTAAAGCACTGCTAGCATAATATTTTACCTGAATCATACTGGGCAAGTCATCTGCAATATTAAAACTAATAGCGGTTGCATATTCTGTTAAATCTTCTAAATTTTCGGCTATAGAAAGCGATAAATTATCATATAAAACAAGCGTACTTAAATAATATAATTTAGTAATACTTTTAGGCAAATCTGTAATTCTATCTAAGCTAATACCAAAAGTCTGCATATTCATTTTACCTGTAATATAATCTGTAATTTTAGCAATATCAGCCGGCAAAAGGTCTGCTATAATATGCAATTCTTTTATGTTGGGAAGTGCTTTTAGTTCGTCTATTTTTTCAGGCTTGCCTTTTATAAATAAATACAAAGAACTTAAATTTTTAAGCTTGGTAATATTTGGTAATTGGCTAAGTTTATTTTCAGTTAAACTTACTTGCAGCCACTCTATTTGTTGGCATGAGTCAAAACTATTTTTTGTAAAATTGCCCTCATAATTTTTTAAATTAAGCTCGTTTAAAGCATAGCAATTGTTCAGTTTATTCAATACTGCATTCAGGTTTACAGTATTATTTATTTTTAAAGCGGTAATAAAATTATAGTCCGAAGTATTTTTTATAAAAACCGTTACATCTTTTTCAGTTGTTAATTCTAAACGGTCAAATCTGTATTTATCAACGTTCTTTAATGAATAAAAATCATTCGATTGTGCGACAATTCGAGTCGAAAAAAAGACTAAATATAAGATTATGGAAAATTTGTTGTTCATGCTATGCCAATATATTTTTGTTGTATGTGATAATGCAGTGATAATTATTTTTTAAAACTAGTACTCAGTAGCAAAGGTATTTTAATTTCTGCACAAAAGTGTTCTTCATTATCCATTGGTTTAATATCTAAATCAAATTGCTTGCCAATTCTATAAATTTCATTTTCAAAGCCATAATCGCAAGAAAATTGGTAACATTCTTCAGTATTTTTTTCTATTATCCCACTCACTTTCAAGCATCCTAAAGTGGCTTCGCCATAGGCTTCTATTAAACCTGGCACACCAAGCATAGGGCTGACAAAATAGCGTATTACTACTACCAATACATTGGTTAAATCTAAACTTTGAATTTGTCTTAAAATTGGTTTACCTGCCGTATTACTTGGTTCGCAATCATCGTTGGCGCGCGAAGCATTTTTATCTATATGTAAAATATAAGCATAACAATGTTGCGTGGCATCAGAATAATCATGTTTTAATTGTGTTAAATATCCTTTTATTTTCTGCTCATTTATTACTTTAAAAGTAAAAGCTAAGAACTCACTTACTTTGCTTTTGGATTGGAAATTGCTTTCAGAAAGAATTTTTTTGTAAGTGTTTGTAAAAAGCATTTTATTTAAAATAAATATTTAAAATATCTTCACCTAAAACTATAGTTTGCTTTAATTGAGCCTTAAATTTTGGAGCTTTTAAGCCATCTATAAAAGTATTTTTTGTAGATGTAAAAACTCTATATTCATCTACTAATTTGGCATTTATAAAGCTCTCTAATAATTGCTTTCCACCTTCTATTACAACACTATGAATATCAATATGATACAATGCATTGACAATAGTTTGAGGTTCTTTATTATCTATTTTTACATATTGAATAGTATTTATGGTTTCATTTTTATGTCTGTTTAATATAACAGTGGCTTGTTTATTATCTAAAAAATGAAGGTTTTTACCCTCCGATTTTAAATCAAAATCAATCACTATTCTGATAGGATTTTTATGGCTAAAATGGCGACTATTCAATTGCGGATTATCTTGCATTAAAGTATAGGTGCCTATTAAAAAAGCTTGCTCTTCGCTGCGCCATTTATGCAATAATAGTTGGGCATTATTTCCACTAATTTGTTTTCGCTCACCTGCCATATAGCCATTGGCTGTTTCGGCCCATTTTAGAATAATATAGGGTCTTATTTTTTCATGAAAAGTAAAAAAAGCTCTGTTTAAATCTCTGCAGTCCTGCTCTAAAATCCCAATTTCTACATCCATACCAGCAGCCTTTAAAAGTGCTATTCCCTTGCCTGCTACTTTACTAAAAGTATCCACACAACCAATGACTACTTTTTTTACTTTGTGCGCAATCAACAAATTGGCACACGGAGGTGTTTTACCAAAATGGGCGCATGGTTCTAAAGATACATACACAGTAGAAAGTGGCAAAAGGGTTTTATCCAAAACACTATCAATAGCATTTACCTCTGCATGTGCACCGCCATATTGGGAATGAAAACCCTCGCCAATAATATTATTTTTATACACAATAACGCAACCTACCATTGGATTTGGCGCTACCTTACCTTTGCCTTTTAGAGCTAATTGTATGCAGCGTTGCATATATTTTTCTTCAATCATTGTATTATTGCAAAAATACTTAAAACTTTACATTTTATTTTCAAACTACTATTTTGACCAATCAAAGCGCTTTTAATTTTTTTAAAGAACAGTTAATTCTGTTTTACCCAGAAACGGAAGCTAAAGCTATGGCTGAAATAGTTTTTGAGGATGTATTTGGTTTGTCTAAATCTGCGTTTTCAAATATTTTAGATAAAGAATTTAATGAAAATGAAAAACTCAATAAATTATTAAAAAGACTTAAAACCTACGAACCATTGCAGCATATAATTGGTTTTACCTTTTTTAAGGGGTTAAAAATAAATATAAATCCGGATGTTCTAATTCCAAGGCCAGAAACGGAAGAACTTTTAGATTGGATACTTGAAGATACAAAGGAAACGCCCAAAATAATAGCTGATATTTGTACAGGAAGTGGCTGTATAGTTTTGGCTTTAAAAAAGCATTATAAATTGGCGAATTGTATTGCCACAGATGTTTCAGAAAAAGCTTTAGAAACCGCCAAAAAAAATGAAAAACAATTATTTAATACATCAGAAATTAAATTTGCTAAACACAATTGTTTACAGGAAGAATGGCACTTTGAATGGCCCGATATTGTAATATCTAACCCGCCTTATATTGCAGCGAGTGAAAGCTCTAAAATGAATAAAAATGTGTTGGCTTTTGAGCCTCACTTAGCTTTATTTGCGCCCGAAAATGATGTTTTAATCTTTTATAAGTCTATTATCCAATTGTTTTTTAAGCAGAAAATGCCTGTCATATATTTTGAATTGAATCCTTTAACTGCAAAAGATTTGAGCTTGTATTGTGAGGAGCTAGGCTTAAGCATTCTACTAAAGGAGGATATGTATGGTAAATTGAGGTTTGCCAAATTGGGGCATAATATGGGTTAAAATGCTTACTTTTGCGGCTTATTTATGTCGAGAATAGTAGCAATAGTAGGAAGACCCAATGTAGGAAAATCTACTTTATTTAATAGATTGGTCGGAGAGCGAAAAGCCATTGTAGACGATTACAGTGGGGTAACACGCGATAGGCACTATGGTGAATGTGAGTGGGGTGGATTAAAATTTAGTGTTATAGATACTGGAGGTTACGTGCCAGATAGTAAAGATGTATTTGAATCTGCAATACGCGATCAAGTTAAAATAGCGGTTCAAGAGGCTAATTTATTGCTTTTTATGGTAGATGTGCAAACCGATGTTACAGATTTAGACACCCAATTTGCTAATATTTTACGTAAAAGTAAAAAACCAGTGATATTGGTTGTAAACAAAGTAGATAACCACGAACAAATAAATGATGCTGCCGTATTTTACAGTTTAGGTTTTGGTGAATTATATTCTATATCATCAGCCACAGGCAGCGGCACAGGTGATTTGTTAGATAAAATAGTAGAACTTTTGCCGGTGGACGAAGATGAGCAAGATTTTATCAATTCTGAAACTATGAACTTGGCTAAAATAGCTATTGTTGGTCGCCCAAATGTAGGAAAATCTTCTTTTGTAAATGCACTTTTAGGGTACGATAGAAATATTGTAACCGATATAGCAGGTACCACCAGAGACAGTATTCATACACGGTATAACGCCTTTGGCAAAGATTTAATATTAATAGATACAGCTGGTATTCGTAAGAAAAGTAAAGTAGATGAAAATATAGAATTTTACTCTGTTATGCGCAGTTTAAGAGCTATTGAAAATTGCGATGTATGTATTTTAATGCTGGATGCTAACCAAGGCATAGAAGCACAAGATTTGAATCTTTTGTTCCTAGCACATAGAAATGGAAAAGGTATTGTGGTATTGGTAAATAAATGGGATACATACGAGAAAGAAACCAATACTGCTAAGGAATACGAAGCCCATATTAGAAACAGAACTATGCCTTTTGTAGACTATCCAATATTATTTATTAGTGCCTTAAACAAACAACGTATTTTCCAAGCTATGGAAACAGCAGTAGAAGTAGAAAGTAACTTATCTAATAAAGTAAAAACAAGTAAATTGAACGAAATAATGCTACCTATTGTTAGCAATACGTCTCCTCCAAGTGTTAAGGGTAAAACTATTAGCATTAAATATATTCAACAATTGCCTTCTAAGTCGGTATGTTTTGCATTTTTCTGTAATTTACCTCAATATATTGGCGAATCTTACAAGCGTTTTTTGGAAAATCAATTGCGTCAACATTTTAATTTTAAAGGGGTGCCCATAAAAATATTTTTTAGAAAAAAATAAATTTCTCATATTTGAACCATAATATATATATGAAAAAATTACTTTTAATAAGCAGTATGGCACTTTTAGCCGCTTGTAGCAACAATGCCAAAACAGAAGAGCAAGAAATGCATGAAAGAGACAGCCTTGCAAAAATTCAAGAAGCGCAAAACACATTGGATGTTGATGCAAAAATAGCAGCTGATGAAGCAAGAGATCAATTTATAGCAGATAGCGCCAAGCAGGCAGATTCTATGAAGATACTAGAGAAGAAATAATGAAAAGTCTTTATCTTTTTATTAAATCAATTGAATTTTAGTTGCTTACTAGTAATATTAGTAAAGCTAGCTTTTTTAACCTATTGCTTTTATCTACCTTTGTAGCCTTATAAAAAAGCCTAAGTGAGTGTTGTAGATAAATTAAAAAAACGTTGGAATGTGAATTCGGGTTTACAAGTATTACTTATTATTATTGTATTTGCTTGTACAGGCTATTCTATTATAGGTATCAAACATTTATTAGGAATTACTTTTAGCACTCCATTGTTTTATAGAGTAACTTATTACATAGCCGTATTGCCTATTTATAATATTTTATTATTAGGTTACGGCTGGTTATTTGGTCAATTTCAATTTTTTTTCAATTTTGAAAAGCGTTTCTTCGGCAGAATTGTTAATCTATTTAAATCTAAAAAATAATGTTTATAAAAGAAGATGTTTTAAAAGCCTTAAGTCATGTTGATGATCCAGATTTAAACAAAGATTTGGTAACTCTTAATATGATAAGAGATATTGAGATTAAGGATAATGAATTATGGTTCTCCGTATTTTTAACCACACCTGCTTGCCCACTAAAGGAAATGATAGAAACGGCCTGTAGAAACGCTATTTCACACTTTATTTCGCCAAATATTAAAGTTCACATAAAAATGACAGCCGAGGTAATGGCCGATAATAAAACAACGGCTCAATTACCAAATGTAAAAAATATAATAGCCATAGCTAGTGGCAAAGGTGGTGTTGGCAAAAGCACAGTATCGGCAAGTTTGGCCGCTATTTTAAATCAATATGGCGCTTCTGTTGGTTTGTTAGATGCAGATATTTATGGGCCATCTATCCCGTTAATGTTTGGTGTTCAAAATAAAGGAATTGAAATGGTGGTGGAGGAGGGCAAAGAATTAATGCAGCCCATAAATGCAGACGGTGTAAAATTATTTTCTATAGGATTTTTATCTAAACCAGATGAAGCCATTGTATGGCGTGGCCCTATGATTTCGCAAGCCTTAAAACAATTTATAAATGGTGTAAATTGGGGAGAGTTAGATTACTTAATAATAGATTTACCACCCGGCACAGGCGATGTACAACTTACACTTGTACAAACCTTACCTATAACAGGAGCTGTAATAGTAACTACGCCACAAAATATGGCCATATCCGATGCCAAAAGAGCAGCAGCTATGTTTGCAATGCCTAGTATTAATATACCTATTTTAGGTGTCATAGAAAATATGGCTTATTTTACACCAACAGATATGCCCGATAAAAAATATTATATTTTTGGACAAGGCGGTGCTCAAGTATTAGCAGAGCAATTTAACACTAAGGTAATTGGTCAGTTGCCAATTCAGGAAAATTTAATGACTGATTTAGATACAGGAAAAATAAGCAATAGTTCAAGTTTGAAAAATTTTTCCGAAATTGCCAAACGATTAGCACAAAGTATAGCTATACAAAATTCGAAAAACAACAATGAAAGCGCAAGTAAAGGATAAAATAGAAGAAGCATTAAACTCGGTACGTCCTTTCTTAGCCAAGGATGGTGGCAATGTAGAATTAATAGATATGGACGACAATAACGTAGTAACACTTAAGTTGCTAGGTGCTTGCAGTGGTTGCTCTATGAGCCACATGACCATGAAAGCAGGCATTGAAGAAGCTATAAAAAAGGTGCTTCCTGAGGTAAAATCTGTAATAGCTATAGATTAGTAATACTATGCGTGCTATATTCAGATTTATAGCTGCCAATAATTTTTTAACCATTTTAGTAGCTTTTATTTGTTTTCGTTTCTTTTCTGTTTTTTATAACCAGACTGTAGATTATTTTTTTTGTTTTGGCGCAACTTTTTTTTGCTGGTTAGTTTATTTTATAGATAAATTAAAAGATACCAAAGCGCTTTCATTAAATACGGTTTCGAGACACACACTTTCTACTAATGATAAAATTATTCAATATTTATTAGGTAGTATTTTAGCCATATTATGTGTAGTAAATTTTCACGCATTTTCTATTAAAAATTATTTAATAATACTTTTTAGCATACCCTTAATTTTTTTTTATTTTTTAATTTCCAAAAGGTATTTAAAGTATATCAAAGAAATATTCTCTACCTCAGTAATAGTGCTTGTTGTTTCAATATTTCCTATTATTACACAGCTAAATTTAATGCAGCCTATACTTCATTTATTGTTTTTTCTAATGGTAATTTGTAATATGTTTTTGCTAAGTATAAGCGATTTTGAAATAGATAAAACGAATCATTTTGTGTCGCTTTCTACTTCCATTGGTGGCCGTTTATTAGCAATTTTTTTCTTTATAATTTTGGCAATTATTTTACTATTAAGTATGTATATCAAAGTTTCATTTATAGCCAATTGGGCCATATTTTATACTGTATCTAGTATTTTAATATGGATACTATCAAAAAAAAATGGAGATAAAAATTTGGTTCATATTTTGGCAGATTCTCTCTTTCTATTTCCAATTATTTTCTTATAAATGATAGCAAGTTTCGCACCTTGCTTCGTAATAATTTTCGGCACCTATTAATACCAAAACTTTATTATCTGCTTTTCTATACGTATAATTTGCTAGTGTCCCGCAAACATTACATTTAGCAAAAAGTTCGTGGTTATCAGCAGCCATTTGCATTAAAAGAGGCATTAAACCAAAGGGACGAGCGAGATAATCTTTATCTAATCCTGCAGCAGCTATATTAATACCTTTGGCAAGAAAACGTTTTAAGTCAGCATAAAATATTTTATCAAAAAATTGTGCCTCATCTATGGCTATTAATTTTGTAAAAGGCGTAATAAGTTCGTCAATATTACTATCTCTTTCAATGCTGTTACACGCTATAGATTTTCCATCATGTGTTTTTATAAAATCAAGACCTGCTCTAAAATCAAGACTAGGTTTAAGAATTAAAATTTCACTTAATTTATAATCTGAACTTTGGATATGGTTAAGTAATGCAGTCGTTTTTCCTGCAAACATGCACCCGTAAAAAGTAATTAATTTACCTGCCATAGCTTAATGCTACAAATTTCCATAAAACTTAAATAATATTTTATAAATGTGGAAAAAATAATATTTTTGATATATTTGCAATTAAAGGCATGTATATTGGATGATGAGGCATTGGCAATTGCCTCTTTAAGAGTTGATTTAGAATGACATTTTCCAGATGTAATTATATTAGAGACTTTTCAATCTCTTCAAAAGCAAAAGAATTTAATAGAAAACAAGACATATGCAAATAATTTATACATTGATAGTAAAAATAGGGTTTGGCTAACATCAGAAGTTGGAGGCTTATATTGTTTTTTTCAAAATGAAAAAAATGCTTGCATTATTCTTTTAGCGATGGTTTACTTTCTTCATCTACTTATTTAGTAAAAGAAGACAAAAGTAAAAGAATTTTTGTGAATACTTATAAAGAACTTTATTATTTTAATGAAGCCCAAGGAAGATTTATTGATTTCGATAATCTATTAAGTAAAAAACCCAACGGTTGGTATGAAGGATTTTTATATGTTAATCCAAACAACCAACTAATATTAACCAGATTAAATGAAATTAATAAAAATGTTGTAATTGATGCAAAAAATGAAGCAGCTTTATTGACTGAAATATTTGGAGCCAACTACTCTATTGTCAATCCCAAAGATGGCATTTCTATCCCAAAATATCAAAATGATGTTAACTTTCTATTCTCTAATTTCGATTTTGCTAATAGCGATGAAATTATTTTCGAGCACCAATTTTCTGGCGATAAAAATTGGAAACAATTGGATAAAGGAGTAAACAAACTATCTTTCGCAAGTTTAAAGGCAGGCAGTTATTCAATTAATTATAGAATTTTAGGAAATTTAGAAGCAAAATACTTTTAATTTTAAAATTTCTGAAGTTTGGTATAAAAGCAATTGGTTTTACATTTTTTTAGGTCTAATTTTCATTGGTTTTATTCTGTTTTATTACAATAAAAATAACCGTGAAAAACAACTTGAAAAAAGAGTATCAGAATTAAAATTAATCTCTTTCTATTCTCAATTGAATCCGCACTTTCTATTTAATTGCTTAACCTCTATTTCCGGTTTAATAAAAACAAAAGAGTACAATAAATCAGAAATAGTTTTAAATAATCTCGCTAAATTAATGTGGTCTATTCTAATCAACGCAACTAAAGATTTGATTACTCTTGAAGAAGAAATAAAAATCAGAAAGTTATACCTAGATAGAAAAAGTTAGAAAAGACAGCACATTTGATTATACAATTGATATAGATGTTAATATAAATCAGTCAACATTATAGCCTCCACTCCTACTGCAAACATTTTTAGAAAACAGCATTAAACATGGTTTTGTTTATACAACAAAAGAGAAACCAAGATTAATTGAAATAAAAGTTAGTAACAATAAAAAACAACTATTTATATCAATAAAAGATAATGGAATTGCTATAGTAGAGCAAAAGAACAAAACTAATCAGCACCAATCTTTAGGCATAAATATACATAAAGAACGATTCTTACAATATCAGGAAACACATCAAATAGGAGTTGAGTTGGTTTTAAAGTTTAAAAAAGACAATGGCGCTGAAATCTCTATAATGATTGATATTTAGATTTTAAAAAACTCTAATTTGATATTATTATTCAATTAGATTCCTATTATCATTTAGTAATATTCAAAAATACCTTTTCTTTGCTGTAAGCTAATGAATAAAGATAAATTAATCAATTGGATACAAACAACCTCAGGTTTATGGGTAGTTTTTATTGCGTGGTCTTTATTTATATCTAATCTTTGGCTGCCAAGAAATTGGGGCTTTTATGGTAATAACGATTGGGATTTAACCTATGCCACCTTTGAGGCTGCTCGTAAAAGTATTATGGAATATGGAGAATGGCCAATATTTAATCCTTATGCAGCTTTTGGAACAGATACAGTGGCTAATCCACAAGCTGTAAATGGGGGTATTTTCTTTATTCCTGTGTTAATTTTTGGTACATTTTATGGTTACAAATTATCATTATTATTGGCTATTATTATTGGTTGTTGGGGCAGTTTTAAGTGCTTTAAGTTAATTAATAATAATAAGTGGATAGCGCTTTTAGTAACCTTTTTATTTGTTGGCTGTAGTTTTTTTAGCCGCCATTTATTTGAGGCTGGGCATAGTAATGTAATGTATTTATACCTATTGCCTTGGATAATTTATGGGCTGCAAAAAATATTGATAAAACCTACCATGGGTCATGTAATTCTCCCCATTTTTTTACTAGCACAAACTTTAACAAGTGGCGCACCTATCGTATTTATAACCTGCTGTATTTTAATATTAATGTGGAGTATTGGATTATGTTTTATTGAAAAAAGGGGAATTAAACCAATTATTTTTTTCAGTAATATAATACTCATAAGTATAGGGATTAGTATGTGGAAAATATGGCCAGTTATTCAATATTGGCAGCATGCACCGCGCTTGGTTAAAGATGACAGTGGTATTAATTTATTAGTATGGCTCCAATCACTGGCAGATTTTGAAACGGATACGCGCACTTGGCATGATTGGTTCGAGTTTTCACTCGGTTTTAGTCTGATATTAGTGGGTATAATTTATCTTTATATCAAGCAAATCAAAAATTATCAATATTGGCTATTTCTAGCAATACCTTTATTGTGGTTATGTATGGGAAATATACCTGAGAATTTTAGTTTATGGCATATACTTAATACTTATGCACCCATATTTTCTAGCTTACGGGCACCCTATCGTTTTGGTATTATAATAGTGTTTGTATTATGCATTACTTTAATGCGTGTATTGCGGGATATAGAATATTCAGACATATTATGGATAGTATTATTCTTTGCTGTAATTTCACAAACCTTAAACTTTAATGCTACAAGTAAGAAATTTACCAATAGTAAACGCTTAGATGATATAAAGGTGACTAAGAATATGGAGGTTAAACCAATTAAAATTAGAAAATCTGAGTATAAACATCAGTTTTTATTTATTCAAAAAAATTATTTAATACAAAATGCTTACGAACCATTGTTTTTAAGCAAGGTTACCGATACATCTAATAGTTTAGTTCAAGGTGCACAATTGGTTTCGTTTTCGCCTAATAAAATAGTTTTAATGGATTGTGATAGTGCTGTAAATGTTAATTTGCGGTATAATCATTTTTGGACAATTAGTGGTAAGGGTAATTTGATGTCCCACAATGGAGATATTCAGATTAATAACGCTAAAGGGAATATTACGCTAACGTATTTTAATACCGATATTTGGACAGGACTTTGGCTAAGTTTTTACTCGCTCATTATCCTACTCATTTCGTTTTGGAGTTATATTAAGTATTATGCTTAATTATTATAAAACCTGTAAAGCGTTTAAATTTCTGTAAATACCATTTTCGAGAGCTATTAAGTCATTGTGATTGCCCTGTTCAGTAATTACACCCTTGTCTATTACAATTATATTATCTGCATTTCTAATGGTGCTTAATCTATGGGCTATTACAATACTGGTGCGATTTTGCATTAAATCTTCTAATGCTTCTTGTACTAATAATTCACTTTCGCTATCTAAGGCACTCGTAGCTTCATCTAAAACCAATATAGCAGGATTCTTTAAAATAGCCCGCGCTATTGCGATACGTTGTTTTTGTCCTCCAGACAATTGTATACCTCTTTCACCCACTAAAGTATTAAATTTTTCAGGAAAAGTTTCAATAAATTGCTAAGCATTGGCTCTTTTTGAAGCAGCAATTACTTCTGCTTCCGCAGCATTGGGCTTGCCATATAAAATATTATCGTATATGGTACCTCCAAATAAAATAACATCTTGTGGTACATAAGCTATATTACTTCTTAAATGCTTTAAATCATAAGCGTTTATATTTTTATCATCAATTAATATGGTGCCCTTATCAGCATCATAAAAACGCAATATCATAGCAGCAATTGTACTTTTTCCTCCACCACTGCCGCCAACAATAGCTACTTGTTCTCCTTTATTTACGCTAAATGAAATATTTTTTAAAATAGTAAGCTCCTTTCTAGAAGGATAACTAAATTCAACATTTTTAAACTCAATTTTGCCATTTAATTTTGAGTCATTAGTATTTTCTATCGAGTCAATTATCTCCCCATCCAAGCCCATTAATTCTCTAACACGTTGTGTAGCACCTATGGTTTTTTGCAATTGACCAAACATTTCTGCAAAGCCACCTAAAGTGCCACCCACGAAGCCACTGTATATAACAAATTGAATTAAACCATCTACTGATAATTCATGGGGAATTAATTGAGCACCATACCATACTACAAAGCCAATAGCACCAAATACTGCAAAAATAATAAATGACACAAAGAACCCTCTATATACGCCACTTTTTACAGCAAATTCAATTAAGCTATTAATATTATTACTATAGCGTTTACCTTCTATGGCTTCACCTGTAAACGCTTTCACTACACTAATACCTTGCAAGGTTTCTTGAACCACAGTGCCACTATCTGCCAGCATATCAGTTTCTTTTCTACTCATTGTTCTAATTTTACCACTAAAAAAAACTGCTGCTAATGCAATAAGTGGTACTATAGAAAGCATTATTAAGGCAAGCTTCCATGAAATAAAAAAGATAAAACTAATGCCAATAACTAAGGTTAAAACACCTCTCAGAAATTCAGCTAGTACAAATGAAACAGTGTCTTGAATTTGACCAGTATCAGAAGAAATTCTGCTGCTAAGTTCTCCAACCCTTTGCGCACTAAAAAAACTCATTGGTAAACTAATTAATTTGCCAAACAAAGATTTTCTTAAATCAGCTGTGGCATTGGTGCCTGCTTTAGTTAGCAGGTACACACGCATAAAAGAAAAAATCGTTTGTATACTTAATTGTATAAAAACGAACAATAAAGTGACATTCAAAGGCCATTTTTCATTTGTTATTTTAAAACCATCAAACCATTTAGAAGTCACAGCATTAGTTGGTAAATTCACAGAATTGTTACTTACAGCACCTATAATTTTCCCCATAAGAAATGGGAAGGCCATAGTGCTAAATGCAGACAAAGAAATAAAAATTAAGCCGCCTATAAAATAGCGTCTATAGGGTTTTAAGTATTTAAAGATAAATAAAAGTTCTGCTATAGATTGTTTGGTAATTTTTACCTTGGGAATATCTCTATCTTGTCTTGGGCCAGCCATGGTGTTAAAAAAGTATGCAAATTTAGGTTCTTATTCGGTTATAGATAATAAAAAAGATGAAAATTACGTTATTAAGATAAATAACTTATTTTTGCCTTATGAAAACTATTAAAATTTTAGCTGTTGTTTGTTTTGTATTTATATTAGTTTCTGCCTGTGGTGGTAGAAAAAAATGTAATGGAAGAAGCGGAACAAAAGTAGAAATGGGAATAATGTAAAAAGCATTAATCAGCTTTGCAGGTTTTATCAATTTCTAATTTATTTAAATCAAGTAAAAGCAATTTTTACTTTGGAATTGTGGCAACTATTGCAGTGGCTTATGGCTTATTCTTAAATATGATACAGCCAGGTGATATTGATATTGATTCTGCAATTTGTGGTGCTGTGGCTAATAAGAATACATCCCAGGGTGGATTATACATTTCTGCTTGGGAAAATAAACCACCGGCACTTATTTATTTATTGCAAGGCTTAATGTTTTTCTCCCAAAATAAAGTTTATATATTTTTTAGCTTGGCCTTATTTAGTGCTATATTTTTAGCCTTAGGTATTTATTTTTTGGTTTATAAATATGTTCAATCTGTTACTGTTGCTATAATTTTATGCACCTTTAGTTTTGGCGTAATTATTCAGCCTCACTTTTACGGCTATGGTTTATATACAGAATTATTTTGTGCCATTTTTTTGGTTTATGCTTTGGTTTTTTACGAATATCCATCCATTAAAAATCATATTTACATAGCCGCAATTTTTGCAGGTTTTTCTTTTTGGTTTAAAGAGCCTTGCTTATTGGCAGCAATGTCAATTTTGGGTTTATTGATAACAAAAAACAAACAAAAATCTGTTCAATTTAAACTACTATTTTACTTTTTTTTACCAAGTATTTATTTTATTTTATTATTAATGCTAAATGGCTCTTTAATAGCATTTATAAAGACCATTCAATATAATTTTGCCTATATAAATACCCAAGAGAGGGCTTCATTATTTAAAAAATTAGTTGATTTCCGAACTTCTTTTATTTATCCTTCAATATTTTTAATTTTAGCTCTTTTAATGCTCTTTTATTGGCTTTTAAAAAAGAAAAAACTAAATGTAGAACATCTTTTTTTTACTTTAATAACATTATCAAGTAGCTTGTTTTTTATTTTATCTCCTTATTTCTTTGGTCATTATTATTTAACTTTTGTTATCATGTTTTTTGTGCTTGTAGGCAAGTTTTATGAAAGCTACAAACTAAGTGTAAAATTTACCAATAGTCTTTTTATAGCCATTTGTTTTTATTTAACATATCTAAGTATAAACCATTATGTAAAACCGCAATTTACTTATAAAATACATGATTATCAACCAGATAATATTACTAAAAAACTAATTGCAGAACCTAACAAAACACTTTTTGTAGATTATGCCTATGCGGTAGAGTATTTGATAAAAAGTAATAATATTCACCATGCTTTTTTACCTGTGCCTTTGTCAGTTCATTTTAATGAAACGCCATTGGGCATCAAAAATCGAGAAAGAATTTGGTACGAAATGAACCATCCCAAAGCTGATTTTTTAATTACCACACATACTACATCTTATTTTTATTGGTCATTACCTAATCATTATTTTTATGAAGAATTTTACGAAAAAATAGACAGTATCCATAAGAAAGACGATAATGTAATGTACCTTTGGCAACTCAAAAAAAAGTAATTTTATGACATTTGAAAATTCTTTAAATTATGCCAATCAACTAGATAGCAATGATATTCTAAGACACTTTAGAAATGAATTTTATATTCCAGAAGTGAATGGTAAAACAAGTATTTATTTAACCGGTAATTCTTTAGGATGTATGCCAAAAGCGGCTGAAACAGCTATTCAAATAGAATTTAATGATTGGAAAAATTTAGGTGTTGAGGGCCATTTTAAAGGAACAAATCCGTGGATGTATTACCATCATTTTTTAACAGATAATGCAGCAAAAATTATTGGTGCCAAACCTATTGAAACCGTGGTTATGAATCAGTTATCTTCCAACCTTCATTTTTTATTTGTTAGCTTTTACAGACCTACAGCTAAACGACATAAAATAATAATGGAAGTAGGGGCATTTCCTAGCGATATGTATTTAGTAGAATCGCAAGTAAAGTATCATGGTTTTAATCTAGCGGATAGTATTATTGAAGTAAAACCACGCAAAGGAGAACATACCATTAGTCACCAGGATATTATAGATACCATAGAGGAGCATCAGAATGAATTGGCCCTAGTTTATTTTAGTGGGGTGCAATATTATACAGGGCAAGTATTTAACATCAAAGAAATTACAGAAAAAGCCCATGCATGTGGCGTTATAGCAGGTTTTGATTTGGCGCATGCTGTGGGTAATATTGAGCTTAAATTGAATGAATGGCATGTAGATTTTGCAGCTTGGTGTAGTTATAAATATTTGAATAGTGGACCAGGTAGTGTAGGCGGTATTTATGTCAATGAAAAATATGCCAATGATGATACTTTACCTCGTTTTGCGGGTTGGTGGGGTCATGATGAAGACAGTCGTTTTAAAATGTTGAAGGGATTCATACCTTCAAAAGGAGCACAGGGTTGGCAAGTAAGCAATGCAGCTGTTTTGAGTATGTGTGTACACAAGGCCTCTTTAGAAATATTTGCTAAAGCAGGTATCGAAAACATTACAGCTAAAGGAAAACAATTGAATGCGTATTTGCAATATGTGATTGAAGAAGCGTTAAACGCTAACCCTAAATTAAATTTACAAATTATAACGCCAGATTATCCTGAAAGGGGTTGTCAAATAAGTATGTTAACCGATGAAAATGGTAAAGCTTTATTTGATTATTTAACTGATCATGGGGTAATAGCTGATTGGCGTAATCCAAATGTTATAAGAGTGGCTCCAGTTGCATTATACAGTAGCTTTGCCGATGTGTTTGAGTTTGGCCATATTTTAAAAAATTATTAAGAAAATGAATTATTACGAAATAACTCTTACTGTATGTGAGCCAGTAGATGAGAATGTAGAAATAGTATCTGCCTACTTAGGGGAATTTGGTTTTGAGGGTTCAGCTGAAGATGAAATAGTAAAAGCCTATAAACCCATAAGTGATATTACGGAAGATGATATCAATTTATTAGTGAATGAATTAATAGAAAAGAAATTATGTTTTGATGATTTCTCAATAGAAATTCTAGCACCTAAAAACTGGAATGAGGAATGGGAAAAAAATTATTTTCAACCCATTGTTATTGGCGACCAATGTTTAATAAAAAGCAGCTTTCATGAAACCCCTTTGAAAGCTAAATACGAAATTATTATTGACCCTAAAATGAGTTTTGGAACCGGTCATCATGAAACTACAAGTATGATGGTGGAGTATATATTAACAGAGAATTTGAAAGATAGAACTGTTATGGATATGGGCACAGGAACGGGAATTTTAGGGATATTGGCCTGTATGGTTGGTTGTAAAAATTTAATTGGAATTGATAATGATACTTGGTGTTATGAAAATGCACAAGAGAATATTACACTTAATAAGATTTCTAATTTTGAGATGCGTTTAGGTGATGCTGGTCTATTGAAATCCTACCCGCATCAATTTGATATATTTATAGCCAATATAAACCGACATATTCTATTGGCAGATATTAAATATTATGTTGAAAGTATGAAGCCTAATTCTACACTTTTATTAAGTGGGTTTTACGAAGATGATTTAGTTGATATTAAAGCAGAATGTGAAAAGAATGGCTTAATGTTTGTTGAAAGAAAAGTAAAGAAAAACTGGGTAGGGGCTAAGTTTATATTAGGGTAAAAATTACTTTTTACAATACTCATCCGATTTAGAAACTTCAGTGGTATTAATATCTATATCATTTTACGAATGCATAAGCACCCCCATTTAAAAAATTTCTCGAAAAAAAGAACCATTTATGGTCTTGTATTTGATTGTAAAAGTATATTTCGTGTTCTTTTTCTTTCATGCCCATTTTATATAATATTTTATCGTGGTTTTTAATACCTATTGAATAAAAATAATGTAGCATTTTAAAATACTAGCAAACATTGCCTCCTTCCAATCTTCCTGCAAAATAAAATTGCATAAACCAACCTATTATATAACAACTCGCGCTTATTAATTTACCAAATAAATAGAATCTAATCTCAAAATACTGAGAGGGTTTAATCTCATAGATATTCATAAGGGCTATAAATTTAGCCCTATGGGTCCATTCATCCAATTCTATTTGGTGAACATTAGCTATTGCATCTTTATTTTTTAGCGAGCCAGCATGCCCTTGATAATCAAAAGCAGCAGCCTTTTCGGCACTATAAGCCATTTGCAGCAGGCGTTATAGTTTAGATGATTTAATTGCATTTTTTTAACCTGCCCAATTTTCCCTATCCAAACTTCTATATTGTATAGCCTCTGCCAAATGTTCTATTTTAATTTTTTCACTTTGAGCTAAATCAGCAATGGTTCTGCTTACTTTTAATATTCTATCATAGGCTCTTGCGCTTAAATTAAGTTTAGCCATAGCGGTTTTAAGGAGTTGTGTACCTGCTTCACTTATTTGACATATATCTTTTACTTGATTACTGGCCATTTGTGCATTGTTATACACCCCATTTTTCCCAGAATATCTTTCCGATTGAATATCTCTCGCTTTTTGAACTCTTTCACGAACTACTTCGCTTTTTTCATTGGTACGTTTTCTACTCGCCAATTCTTCAAAGCTTACGGGTGTTACTTCTATATGAATATCTATTCTATCTAATAAAGGGCCACTTATTTTACTTAAATATTTTTGTACTATACCTGGGCCGCATACACAGTCTTTTTCAGGATGGTTAAAATAACCACACGGACAAGGATTCATGCTGGCTACCAACATAAAACTAGCGGGATAATCTACCGAAAATTTAGCCCGTGAAATATTTACTTTTCTATCTTCTAATGGCTGACGCATTACCTCTAAAACGGTGCGTTTAAACTCAGGCAATTCATCTAAAAATAAAACACCATTATGTGCTAAAGATATTTCTCCCGGTTGGGGTACACCGCCACCGCCTACTAAGGCAACATCGCTTATGGTATGGTGTGGCGAGCGAAAAGGTCTGTGTGCTACAAGTCCAGAATTATCGCCTAGTTTACCAGCTACTGAATGTATTTTAGTGGTTTCTAAGGCTTCATGCAAAGTCATAGGGGGTAAAATAGTAGGTAGGCGCTTGGCTAACATTGTTTTACCAGCACCAGGCGGACCAATTAATATAATATTATGACCACCAGCAGCAGCTATTTCCATAGCTCTTTTTATATTTTCTTGACCTTGCACATCAGAAAAATCTAAATCAAATTCAGATATTGCATTGGCAAAATCAGCTCTTGGATCTACTATTATTTGTTCTAATTTATGAAAGCCATTAAAAAAACCAACCACATCTGTTATGTTTTCAACGCCATACACCTCAAGACCTTTTACAATGGCGGCCTCTTTAGCATTTTGCAAGGGTAAAATAAATCCTTTAAAACCTTCTTTTTGTGCTTGAATAGCTATAGGTAATGCGCCTTTGATAGGTAAAATACTGCCATCGAGTGATAACTCACCCATAATAATATATTCCGACACAGACATTTCACTTTCTATTTGTCCGCTGGCTGCTAATATGCCTGTAGCTATGGTTAAATCGTACGCGCTTCCTTCTTTTTTAATATCGGCTGGTGCCATATTTACCACTACTTTTTTTCGTGGTACACTTAAGTCATTATTTTTAAAAGCTGTAGCTATACGCAACCAACTTTCCTTTACAGCATTATCTGGCAAACCTACAAGGGCATAACTTGCACCATCGCCACTTACATTTACTTCTACTGTAATAGTGTAGGCATTTACACCGTATACAGCACTACCAAAGGTTTTAACTAACATTTTATTAAAAAATAACCAAATAAATTTTAAAACAATCCGTTCAATTCTGCTTCAATTTTATTGATAACAAAATTGGCATCTGAGGAATCATTTTCAAAATCAAGTTCATCTATATCTAAAATAATTAAACGACCTGTTTTGTAACTGCTTATCCATGCTTCGTAACGCTCATTTAAGCGTTTAAGATAATCTAAACGAATACTATCTTCATAGTCTCTGCCACGTTGTTGTATTTGCTTCACTAAAGTAGGAATACTACCACGTAAATAGATTAATAAATCAGGTGGTTGAATCATACTGTTCAAGGAGTCGTACAAAGCCATGTAATTGTCAAAATCGCGAGTGCTCATTAAGCCCATTGCATGCAAATTAGGGGCAAAAATACAGGCATCCTCATACATCGTTCTATCTTGAATAACTGTTTTTTTACTATCTCTAATCTTACGAATATTATTAAACCTAATATTTAAAAAATAGACCTGCAAATTAAAACTCCAACGTTGCATATCTTCGTAAAAATCACTTATATATGGATTGTCGTCCATATCCTCTAATTGAATATCCCAATTGTAATGTTTGGCTAAAATATTTGTAAGCGTAGTTTTGCCACTTCCTATATTACCAGCTACTGCTATATGCATTACCTTGTTTTGTCCTTTTGCCATCTTACTGCAAACTTATTGGTTTTATTCTACAAATTAGGACTTTAACTTAAAATTGTGGAAATTTATTTCAAATTTATTATCATACACAAAAACCCATGCCATAGGTAAAAAACACATAAATATGCCTAAATTCATTAAAAACCAGTCAGAAACATGAAATAAAATCAAAAAAATGAAAAGTATTTTATTGTATTTGTTACTTAATATACCTGCTAAAAAAGATAATTGTAAAGCAATTGCAGATAAAAGAATGCCATATCCAATTAATGGATTGTCAATTAACCATGCATATATTTTTGTTTGCAAACTATTAGGATTAAAATACATGAAACCAGCATGTTGCCCTTGCAGCAAATTAGAAAAATTATCAGGGAAGGCCCAAGCTTTGTGTAATATTTTAAAAAAACCAGAACTTGCATAGTTTAAGCAAACTATAATACGTGCAAATCCTACTGCCCAATTAAATAAATTTTGATGAAAATAAAAAGGAAACAAAGCAACGTGAAAGCCAAAAAGATAATGGGCATGGTATCCAATTTTATAATTGAATAGAATATGATATATCAGCATTAATAAGCCTAATAAACCCGTAAGCCATCTCTTTTTTGTAAAAATGAAAGATGAAATTAAGGTCAGGAAAATAATTAAATCAAAATAGAATGCTGAATAATAATTGTATACTATAATTCTTAGCAATTGCGTAAAACTTACCAGCCAGTATGTTATATCGCCACCTTTAAACTGAAATGGAGAATCATAAACATGACTTATAGCCATACCATGTGAAAAAAAATAAAAATAAGCAATGCCAATTATTCCAATTACAATGCGTTTCCAAAAATTTGGATTGCTTTTATGTTTATGGTAAAATAATTTCAGCATTATTTATAAGTTGAGCATTTTTAAAACCAAAATTGATAAGCTTGTAATTAGCAGGTAAGTCTAAATTAGTAGCGTGGGCATATTTTACAAACCATGTTTTAAAAGGTTTTAAATTTTCACAATCATTGGCTTGATTTTGCAAACCCCAAAATGCTAATTTATAATTAAATTGGCTGCAATTTTTTTTTTGAATCAGGGCATTATATCGCGCAGGAAGCGTTTCAAACATAAAAGAACTCGACCAGCTGTTGTTGTATATATCTATGGGTTTTCCTGCACTATCTGCAGGTATTATTTGGGTATAAAATTTTTGTGGCTGAGCAGGGTCACTATACATTGAAAAATAACCAAATGGGGTAATTTCAGAGCGCAATAAAAACTGTAAGCCATATAAAAAAAGTAAACTTATGGTAAGGGCTAAAAAACGGGGATGATGCTTTTTTAAGTAAAAAATTTGACTTAACATGTAGTTTTAAATTTTATTAAAACTTTTTAAAACCTATTATTTCTCTAGCTTCTTTAATTGTTTTTTGAGCACTTTCTTTAGCTTTTTCAGCACCAAGTTTTGCTATTTTACTCAATAATGCTTCATTGTCTAAGGTATCAGTTATTCTTTGTCTGTAAGGAAAAATAAAAGCTTCCATATCGTCTGCCAATTGCTTTTTCATATCTCCAAAACGAATATTACCATCATAAAAGGTGTTGTCAAAATGAGTTATAACCTCATTTGTACTTACCAGTTTCATTAAGTCAAATAAATTTTGAACAGCACTTGGTTTTGCACTGCCTTTTTCTGAAGGCTTATCTACAATACCTGTTACGGCTTTCATTATTTTTTTTCTTAGTACTTCAGCATCGTCTCCCATATAAATACTATCTTGTTCACCTGCGCTTTTACTCATTTTTCCACTATCCGTTAAGCCAGGTACTTTTACTAATTCGTCATTATAATTAAAGGCTTCTGGTTCTGGAAAAAAAACGTGGTTGTACAATCTATTAAATCTATTTCCAAAAGTTCTAGCCATTTCTAAATGCTGTTCTTGGTCTTTACCTACAGGTACTTTACTGCCCTTGTGTAATAAAATATCTGCTGCCATAAGCACAGGATAGGTTAGCAAGCCAGCATTAATATTATCGGGTTGAGAACGCGCTTTTTCTTTAAAAGACGTAACCCTTTCAAGTTCTCCTTTATAAGCATTCATATTCAAAAAAAGATATAATTCTGCTGTTTCAGGTAAATCGCTTTGAAGATATAAGGTGCATTTTTCAGGATCAAGGCCTAAGGCAATATACTCTGCTAAAACACTTTTAACAGAACTATGCAAATCATTTGGTGAAGGGTGTGTAGTAAGTGAATGGTAATCTGCTATAAAAAAATAACAATTAAATTCATTTTGCATGCGTAAAAAATTTTTAACAGCCCCAAAATAGTTGCCTAAGTGTAATTTTCCTGTGGGACGAATGCCGCTTACTACTGTTTCCATTTATAATTGCAAAGTAAATAGTTTTTTAGGTAACTTAGCGTAGAGATTTTTAAAAGTAAAAACTACCATCTAAAGCTTTCATCAACCCACCATTTTTCCTGAAGTTTCAGCGTTTTTTCAATAATATCTCTCACACAACCCCTTCCACCATTAACTGGTGAAATATAATTACATATTTTTAATACGTCTATTGCCGCATCTGCAGGGCAGCTAGCCACACCTACTATTTTTAACAAAGGAATATCTGGCATATCGTCTCCCATGTATATAATATCGCTAGGTATTAGTGAATACTTGGCTAAAAATTCATTAAAGGCAGCTTCCTTTTGCTGTTGTCCGGTATAAATATCTTTTACACCCAAGGCTTCAAAACGTTTAATAATTCCATCACTTTTACCACCAGAAATAATGGCAATAGGGTAGCCTATTTTTGCGGCATGTTGAACAGCATAGCCATCTTTTATATTAAAAGTTCTTAGAAAATGTCCGTTTTCAGAAGCGAGCACACTGCCATCTGTCATTACTCCGTCTACGTCAAAAATAAAAGCTCTAGCTTGTTTTAATTTGGAATGAATAAGTTGCATTGTTATTTGATATAATTTTTTAATTCATCATATATAAACTTAGATACGAATTCAGCTCCATCATTGGTATAATGATAGCCATCGTAATACAAAGGAGAATACTTAGGTAAACGAACCGATAAATTGACATACATTAAATTGTTGGCCATAGCTATATCGTAATTACTTTTATTGTATTGTTTTAAAAGTAATGCTTCCGTTTTGCCATTAATATCTCCTGTTTTTATAGTGCCTAAATCAATATTTGTGAGCATATCGGTTTCATCGCTAAAAAGGATAGTTTGAGACACAAAAATAAGTTTAATATTATTGGTTTTACAAACACTTACAATTTCTTCTACTCTTTTCTTATAATTTTCTAACAAAGGTTGTTCTTGGGCTATTCTTTGGAGTATTTGCGAATCGGAGAGTACCAATTTTTCTGCAGTTTTTAAATTAAGAAATTGATCATTTAAGCCTGCTTTTTTGGCTTTACCTGCTGTAATAATATTTGTAATGGTAGCGGGTAACTTTAAAAAATTATACGCTTTTTTTTACCAATTATTTTCATTCATATCATACTTACTAGGCGTTTTTAATCCAATGTCATTCAATCCACACATTAAAATAATATAATTTGGTTTCAGTTTTAAAATATGTTGTTTTAGCATTACTAAGTTACCAAAAACACTTTGCCCATCTAATCCTGCATTATTCAACCAAATATTTTTTCCGTTCGCTTTAAGTTCTTTTGCCAATAAATTGGGCCAATCTTTTCCATCATTCAAATAAAAGCATTCAGTTGTGCTGCCACCCATACATATTATTTTACTTAAGTTATTATCAGTTGGCAATTCTTCTCCTCTCAAACCATTGCTATTTTTGGTATGCAGTAGGTTAGACCCTAACCCAGGAATTTGCATATTTAAAACTTCATATTGAGCGTTTTTAGGTAAAATTATTTGATTGTTTTTTACACTGCCACTAAAAGGATTATAAAAATGAAGAAATATTTCAA
>JABMMZ010000009.1 GCA_013205405.1 Bacteroidota bacterium
CTTGCATGCCATGCAAGCGCTCTAGCCAGCTGAGCTAATCCCCCATTTTTTAGGAATGCAAATGTATTGCTTTTTTCTTAAAAAAGAAATTACATTCTTGCAGGGCAAGTGATGCCTAATAAGTTTAAACAAGTTTGAATGGTTAAAGCCGTTTTTTGAGCCAATTGCAATCTGAATTTTCGTTTTTCTAATTCACTTTCTTTTAAGAATGAAACATCATTATATACTCTATTGAATGCTTTTGCCAAATTGAGCGAATAGATTCCTATGGCTGCAGGATTGTAAGTTTTGGCTGCTTCTAAAATAGAATTTTCAAACTCCGTTAATTGCTTAATAAGGGCTAATTCACTTTCATTAGCATTAGAAATTGTATACGATTCTTTAAGCTCCGCTTGATTGGCAGCATTCATCATGCTATTAATACGTGCATACGTATATTGTACAAAAGGACCTGTGTCGCCTTGAAAATCAATACTGTCTGCAGGGTTAAATAACATTCTTTTTTGAGGGTCTACACGCAGCATAAAAAATTTTAAAGCACCCATTCCAAGTGTTTTATATAAAAGGTTTTTTTCTTCTTCTGGCATACCTTCCGTTTTACCCAATTCTTCAGTTTTTTCTTTCGCTGTTTGAATCATTTCTGCCATTAAATCATCGGCATCTACCACAGTGCCTTCTCGGCTTTTCATTTTTCCACTCGGTAAATCTACCATGCCATAACTTAAATGATAGCAACCATTGGCCCAAGTTTTACCAAGTTTTTGCAATATTAAAAATAAAACTTTAAAGTGATAATCTTGCTCATTTCCCACCACATAAATACTTTTATCGCATCCAAATTCTTCATATTTAAGTTGAGCAGTGCCAATATCTTGAGTGATGTATACTGAAGTGCCATCCGCCCGCATAACCAGTTTTTCGTCTAACCCATCAGAAGTCAAATCTATCCAAATACTACCATCCTCTTTTTTGAAAAAAACATTTTTTTCTAGACCTTCATTTACAATATCTTTCCCTAATAAATAGGTATTGCTTTCATAGTAATATTTATCAAAATTAACACCGAGTTGATTGTAAGTGGCCTCAAAACCTTTATATACCCATCCATTCATTTTCTCCCAAAGGGCTATCACTTCTGTGTCGCCAGCTTCCCATTTTAAGAGCATTTCTTTGGCTTTTAACATTAAAGGGGCTTCTTTTTCTGCCTTATCTTTTTCAATGCCTTGGTCAATAAGTGTGTTTATTTCTATTTTATACTTTTTATCGAACTCTACATAGTATTTGCCTACTAAATGATCGCCTTTTAAGCCAATGCTATCAGGTGTTTCGCCATTGCCAAACATTTGCCAAGCTAACATACTTTTACAAATATGTATTCCTCTGTCATTTATTAAATTAACCTTTGTTACAGTGTAACCACTATAGGTTAATATTTGAGCAACACTATAGCCTAATAAATTATTTCTGATATGTCCTAAATGTAGTGGTTTATTGGTATTTGGTGAAGAATATTCAACCATTACTTTCCCACTATTCATATTTTTAATAATTAGAGAAAAATCTCTAAATTTTTCTAACCAAAAGCTGTCAGAAAGTTCAATATTCAAAAAACCTTTCACTACATTGTAATTTGTAATTTCAGCAATATTTTCTTTTAAATATTCACCAATTTGACTCGCTGTTTGTTCAGGATTTTGTTTAGAAATTTTCAAAAATGGAAAAACAACAAAAGTATAGTCTCCTCTAAAATCAGCATTGGTGGGCTCTAATTTTATAAGTTTTAAATCTACAATTTCATTGTATTTAGAGTTAAAAGCATTTTCAATACCTTGCTTTATAGCTATTTCCATGCAGCAAAGATAAGGGATGAAATTAATTTAGGGCAAATAAAAACTAATTCTGTTTAAATGAGATTAGCTTGTACCATAATTTTGTTTCTTTAAAAATAAAAAAATGCAACCATAACATTTTAATTATGATACAAAAGAAAACGTTCTATTTTAAAAGAGCTAATTAAAACAAAGATGTATTTCATTATTTTTTCATTTAAAAGGGCTATCCTTTTCTTTTGCTACTGTTTTATAAACTAGTTTATCTAACAACTTAGGAAAAAACTTACTTAAAAAAACCGTTACTTTTCCTTGAAATGTTAAATACAAATAATTTTTACGCTTACCAATAGCTTTAAATATGGCTTCTGCTACTTGTTGAGGTTGCATTAATTTACTCTCATCAAAAGGACTTTCAGCTTGGCTGCTACAACTTTGATTTAAGGCTGTATTTCTAATATTGGAGGCTGTATAACCAGGACATGCAATTAACACATGTAAACCTGTTTTTAAATTCTCTAATCTTAACGATTCTAGAAAACCATGCATTGCAAATTTAGAAGCCGAATATCCGGTTCTGCCAGGTAGTCCTTTAATACCTGCAATAGATGAAATGCCTACTACCGAACCTTTATTATTCAATACATAAGGCAATGCAAATTTAGTACAATATACAGCGCCAAAAAAATTAATAGCCATTACTTGTTCTATTACTTTCAAGTCGCAATCATTAAAAATGGCACGCATACTAATACCAGCATTATTTATTAAAATATCAATAGTTGAGAATTGAGATATTGTTTCTGAAATTAATTTTTTACAATCCTCTTCTATGCTTACATCGCATTTTACGGCAATACAATTAGCACCTTTTAACATGCATTGCTCTTTTACAGTAATTAATTTATCTAAATTTCTTGCAGCTAATACTATATTGTATTGCAAACTGGCGGCATAATAAGCCAACGCCTCTCCTATTCCGCTAGAAGCACCAGTAATAATGATGGTTTTAGCCATTTATTTCCAAATAATATTACTTCCCTGTCCTGGCATTTCAGGATAGTCAATATCTATTCCATCCAAGCAATATTCAATAGCATCCTCTAAATATGCCATCATCACTTGTGTCTCATTTTCCCAATTGTCGTCTACTATGCCTTTATAAACTAATTCGCGTTTAGAATTAAATAAAAATACCTCGGGTGTTTTTTCTGCACCAATTTTTTTCACTACCATTTGCTCTGTATCTTTTAAATAAACAAAATTAGGATGTTGGTATGTTTTTAATTTTTGTTTCATGCCCTCCAATGAATTAGAGGCATCTTTACTTTCATCATTTGGATTTATAGCAATTACACCCATATTGTCTTCTTCGTATTGATCGCTTAATTTCAAAATTCTTTTCCAATAAGCTTCACTATACTTACAATTACTGCCCATTAGTACTATGCAAAGTGCGTATTTATCTGCAAATGTAAAATTGGTAAAGTATTCGCCATTTGTGGCTTGTAGTTTAAAATTAAACAATTTTTCTCCTATATTCATTTTATTTGAATTTTTATTAGGCGAATATCTGATAAAATCTTTATTTTGTTAGTATAAATATTAAATAATATATGACAAATTTTAAGAATACCAGTGTTTTGGTAATTGGAGCTTCAGAAAATCCAGAAAGATATGCCTATAAAGCTATAAAACTTTTAAATAGAAATGGCTACAATGTATCTGCTTTGGCAATTAAAGCAGGAAATATTGATACAATAGATTTTTCTACCAATACGGAGGATTTAAAAAAAGAAAATATAGATACGGTTACTTTATACGTTAATTCAAAAAACCAGGAAAAGTATAAAGAATTTATTATTCAGTTAAAACCAAGAAGGGTCATTTTTAATCCTGGCACCGAAAATGAAGATTTTTATGATGACCTAAAAAGAAATAATATTGCTTATGAAGAGGCTTGCACCCTGATTTTATTAAATACAGGCCAATTTTAACAAACTCAGAGATACCTATAAAAGTTAAAAACCATAACCTTTCGGCTATGGTTTTTAACAAAAAACTAAAACTATGAAAACACTTCTAAATAATAAGCAATTACTATGCCAAACTTTATTAAATGTTAAAATAATTCATTTATGCATTTGAAAGTACTGATTTTGGAGCAGCATTTTTAATATCTTCACTTGCGCCTTCAGAAAATTTATCAAAATTCTTATTAAATTTGTCTGCTAAATTATTGGCAGTTGTATCATAAGCATTTTTATCTTCCCAAGTATTACGAGGATGTAAAATTTCTTTTGATACATTAGAGCAAGCATTTGGCATTAACACACCAAACACAGGATGCTGTAAAAATTCACCCTTTGCTAATTCCCCATTTAACGCAGCTGTTAACATAGAGCGTGTAAAAGATAATTTCATTCTATTGCCTACACCATATCCTCCGCCACTCCAGCCTGTGTTAACAAGCCACACATTCACATCTGAATTGGCACTTAATTTTTCACCCAATAATTTTGCATATTTTGTTGGATGTATTGGTAAGAAAGCTTGACCAAAGCAAGGTGAAAAAGTACTTTGTGGCTCTGTAATACCCGCTTCTGTTCCAGCTACTTTGCTGGTATAGCCAGATATAAAGTGGTACATAGCTTGGCCAACAGTTAACTTAGATATTGGAGGCAAAACACCATAAGCATCACATGTTAAAAAGAAGATATTTTTTGGTGATTTTCCGATAGATGGCTCCGCAATATTATCAATAAAATCAATTGGATAAGCTACGCGTGTATTTTCTGTAACATTAGTATCTTCATAATTTACTTTAGTGCTATTAGGAAAAAATCTAACATTTTCTACCAAAGCACCATGCTTAATTGCATGCCATATTTGAGGTTCTTTTTCTTCTGTTAGATCTATACATTTAGCATAACATCCACCTTCAAAATTAAACACTGAATCGGCATCCCAACCATGTTCATCGTCTCCTATTAGTTTTCTTTTAGGATCAGCAGATAAGGTAGTTTTACCGGTACCAGACAAACCAAAGAAAATAGCGGTATCGCCCTCTTCGCCAATATTAGCAGAGCAATGCATAGAAAGTACGCCTTTTTCTTGAGGCAATATATAATTAAGAACTGTAAATATGCCTTTTTTAATTTCACCTGTATAACCTGAACCTCCAATTAAAATAATTTTTTTAGTAAAATTAATAATTGAGAAATTATGTTGACGGGTACCATCTTCTGCAGCTAAGGCATGAAAACTTGGCGCAGCTAAAATTAACCACTCAGTTTCTTGGTTTTCATTAGCCTCAGGACGTAAAAATAAATTTTTTGCAAATAAATTTTGATAAGCTGTTTCGGTTACTACTTTGATATTCAATCTGTGTGCAGGGTGCGCACAAGCATAAGCATCTCTAATAAATAATTCTTTGCCTTCATAATGTTTTAATACTTTAGCTAATAATGCATCGAATTTAGAGGGCTCAAATTTAAAATTTACATCACCCCACCAAACAGTATTTTCTGTTTTCTCATCGCATACTGTAAATTTATCTTTTGGCGAGCGGCCAGTAAATTCACCTGTATCGGCTGCTAAAGCACCAGCATCTGTAATAATACCTTCATTTCTTTCTAAGGCTTTTTGCACTAATTCATCTGTAGTTAGGTTAATGAAAGCTGATGCAGCATTTGAAATTACCCCTGATAAAATATCTTGATTGTTCATTGAATATTCTTTTTATTAAATAAAGATGCAAATTTACAAAAAACCCTTATTATATTGGTAATATTGAAAAGTTGGGGATAAAGGAATTTTTGATTTTTAATTTTTAGAATTTTGATTTTAGACAATAATAAGAAAGCCTGCTATTTTTTTAAAATAATTTTTATAATTCTTTTATAATTCAACAAAAACTACCTAAACACAAATCTATAATAATAAATTGTGACTACTTGTTCCATTTTTATGTCACTTCCATGCACGTAAATTTCAATGCTAAGTATCGAATTAGTTGGCCACGTGATTGGGTTAAAATCGAAATTCTAAAAATTAAAAATTACATGAGCTCTTTAGCCAAAAACCTAGCCGTATGGCTTTTTTTACTTTTGCATACTTCTTCTGGTGTTCCAATAGCCAGTATTTCGCCACCACCATAACCCCCTTCGGGGCCAATATCAATAATATAATCGGCTACTTTAATAACATCCATATTGTGCTCTATTACCAATACTGAATTGCCTTTTTCCACCAACCTGTTCAATACTCCTAGCAATACATTGATATCTTCAAAATGTAAACCTGTGGTAGGTTCATCTAATATATAAAAAGTACTACCAGTCTCTTTTTTGCTTAATTCTTCTGCTAATTTTACTCTTTGTGCTTCACCTCCACTCAGTGTTGTAGAAGATTGCCCTAGTGTTATGTAGCCCAAACCTACATCTTTTAAGGCTTGCATTTTTCTGCTTATTTGGGGCATATTATCAAAAAAATCTACCGCTAGTTCAATAGGCATATCCAATACATCGTTTATATTTTTGCCTTTATACCTTATTTCTAAAGTTTCTCTGTTATAGCGTTTCCCGTTGCAAGTATCGCAAAGCACTTCCACATCAGGTAAAAAATTCATTTGTATAACTTTATAACCCCCACCTTTGCAGGTTTCACACCTTCCGCCACTTACATTAAATGAAAATCTACCAGGTTTATAGCCTCTTATTTTGGCTTCTGGCAGCATGGTATACAAATTTCTAATATCTCCAAACACACCTGTATAGGTTGCAGGATTGCTTCTAGGTGTTCTACCAATTGGCGATTGGTCTATCCGAATTACTTTGTCTATATTCTCAAGTCCTGTAATGCTTTTGTAGGGCAAGCATTGGTATTTACTATCATACACATGTTTAGCTAAAATTGGATACAATGTTTCATTAATTAAAGAAGACTTTCCACTACCCGAAACGCCTGTAACACAAATAAACTGACCTAAAGGAAATTCAACAGAAACATTTTTTAAATTATGTCCAGTGCAGCCTTTCAAGGTTAGTTTTTTACCATTGCCTTTTCTTCGCTTAGCGGGAACATCTATTTTGCGTGAACCATTAATATATTGAGCAGTTATAGAATTTTGTTTTAAAAACTCTGGATAAGTACCTTGTGCTACTATTTTTCCGCCATGCACACCTGCCGCAGGACCAATATCAACAATATAATCGCTTTCGGCTATCATATCTTTATCATGTTCTACTACTATTACGCTATTGCCAATATCTCGCAGCTCTTTTAATGAGTTTATTAGCTTTTCATTGTCTCTTTGGTGCAACCCTATGCTTGGCTCATCTAAAATATATAAAACATTTACTAATTGAGAACCTATCTGAGTAGCCAATCTGATACGCTGGGCCTCACCTCCACTTAAGGTATTAGCAGGGCTATTCATGGTTAAATAATCTAATCCCACATTTACTAAAAAGCTAACACGGGTGCTTATTTCTTTAATAATTTCTGTAGCAATAATAAGTTGCCTATCAGTCATTTTACTTTCTATGGTTTTTAGCCATGCGCTTAAATCTTTGATAGACATTAAAGATATTTCAGCAATGTTTTTATCATTAATTTTATAAAATAATGCTTCTTTTTTTAAACGTTGTCCGCTACAAACAGGACAATCCTTAGTATGCATAAACTCCTCTGCCCATCTGCTTAAGCTTTCGCTATTGCCTTCGTAATATTGCTCCTCTATTATAGGAATTATGCCTTTAAATGTTGTTTCATATGAGACAGTTTTACCCTCGTAATTTACATGGGTAATATTAAAACTCTCATCGCTGCCATGCAGTATTATTTCTAATATCCCATCTGATAATTTATTAATTGGGTCGGCCAAACTAAATTTGAATTTTTTAGCCAATCCTCTTAATTGTGAAAAAGTAAAGTTTTCTCTTACTTCGCCAATTGGCAAAATGCCACCTTTATTAATACTTTTATTTCTGTCTGGAATTATATGATCCACGTTAACCTCGCTCACTATTCCTAAACCATTGCAATTGGAGCATGCACCATAAGGACTATTAAACGAAAAGGTATTGGGTTGGGGCTCATCATAACTTAAGCCAGTTTCAGGATCCATTAAAAAGCGGCTGAAAAAATGAATTGAATTATCAGAAATATCTAAAATAGACAAAGTACCCTTTCCCATTTTAAAAGCAGTCTTTACACTTTCATTAATACGGTTTTTATTGGCATCGTTGGGTTCTATTCTATCTATTACTACTTCTATATCATGAATTTTATATCTATCCAATTGCATGCCTGTTTCTATTTCTAGAATAACATTATCTACCCGTACTTTTCGGTATCCTTGTTTTCTTATTTGCTCGAAAAGCTCACGGTAATGTCCTTTTCTTCCTTTTATAACAGGGGCTAAAACCGTAATTTTTTTATTACTGAATTTTTCTAAAATTAAACTTAAAATTTGGTCTTCACTATAGCGTACCATTTTTTTGCCACTTAAATAACTGTAGGCATCAGCGGCACGGGCATACAATAAGCGCAAAAAATCGTAAACCTCTGTAATAGTTCCTACTGTGGAGCGTGGGTTTCGGCTAACCGTTTTTTGCTCAATACTAATTACGGGTGAAAGTCCATCAATTTTATCAACATTAGGACGTTTCATATCGCCAATAAACTGACGCGCATAAGCGCTAAAAGTTTCAATATATCTTCTTTGCCCCTCTGCAAAAATAGTATCAAAAGCTAAGCTAGATTTACCACTGCCACTTAACCCTGTAAAAACAACCAATTGATTGCGAGGAATAGTTAAATCAATATGTTTTAAATTATGCTCAGCAGCACCTATAATTTCAATGTTTTCTTGTTGGTTCATTTTTGGGGAGCGCAAAGATAATTACAAAATAGGCAGCGTATTTGTTTTTGAGAAAGATATTTATTTAAATTTTTCTTCTTTAAATAACCATAGCTTTTTATTTTTTTGTAAAATACAAGGGTTCAGAATTTCAATGATTTTTTGAGCCAAAGTGTGATAGGAATTATGTAAAGTAAAATTCACTCATGATGCTCACTTCTTATTTGCAATGTATGTAAGCCTCCACTTATATTATTTTTGATTAGATACATAAACATTAGAATCCTTGAGCTCAGTGACTAAGTTTAGAATTGAGTCAATAGAAGAGTGACGGATTCGCCCTATTTGAATGGTATCAGATTTTAATTTAGGTTGATCGTTGTAATAGCTATTTTGAGAATATAGACACAAAAACGAAGTCCCTTTAACAATAAAATGAGGTTTCATACTACCCATATTAAATCCTAATCCAGAGTATAAATATTCGAATTTAAATTTTTATACGTTGTATCAATATTGCTTTTAGGTTCCTCTTTTACAATGGTTTGTTTAATGTTAAATTTACAACCAATAGAACTAAATACAACAACCAACAATAAAGAAACAGAGTATTTCATTTACTACAACTCCCTATACTTGCTTGGATTATATTCATGCATCATATTGTAAATAGCATTGAATATATCCTCCGCATTGGGTTTGCTAAAGTAATCGCCATCGGTACCATAAGCAGGGCGATGGGCTTTAGCAGAAATGGTTAAAGGCGGTGCATCTAAATGCAAATATCCTTTTTGGGTATCTAATACCTGTTGCAACATATAAGCTGTAGCACCGCCTGGCACATCTTCATCTACAAATATAATTTTATTGGTTTTTTTAAGTGATTCAACTATACTGTGGTTAATATCAAATGGCAATAGTGTTTGAACATCTATCAATTCACAACTAATACCTACTTGGCTTAATTTCCCCATGGCATCTTGAATAACGCGCAAGGAACTCCCATAACCAACAATGGTAATATCTGTACCTTCATTTAATATTTCTGGAATACCCAATGGTATGGTAAATTCACCAATATTAGCTGGCATTTTTTCCTTTAAACGGTAGCCATTTAAACACTCTATAACCAAGGCTGGTTCATCTGCTTTTAGTAATAAATTATACATACCTGCAGCTTGCGTCATATTGCGTGGCACGCATACGTTCATACCTCTTACTGCATTAATAATCATTCCCATTGGAGAGCCACTGTGCCAAATACCCTCTAATCTATGTCCACGTGTTCGGATAATAATTGGTGCTTTTTGACCACCTTTGGTTCGGTATTGCATAGTTGCAATATCATCGCTCATTATCTGCACAGCATACAATAAATAATCTAAATATTGTATTTCAGCAATGGGGCGCAAACCACGCATAGAAGCACCTATACCTTGACCGATAATACTCAATTCTCTGATCCCAGTATCTGTTACTCTATCTTCTCCATATTTTTCTTGCATACCTGCAAAACCCTGGTTTACATCACCAATAGCACCTACATCTTCGCCAAAGGCAAATACTCTAGGGTCTCTTTCTAAAGCGGCATCAAAACATGCCAATACCACTTCTCTTCCATCAACTAATTTTTCATCATTATAAATCGGTTTAATTTCTGGAATAGCTAAAGCATTATGATCTGATTCGCTATGAAGCGTAGAAGAATATCTTTCAAAATTATCTGCTAAAAATTGTTTGTAATACTGCTTTAAATTTTGTCTTTCTGGTGTATTTAAGCCAATGGTTGCTACCATAACTTTGTTGACAGCTATGCCGATGTCTTTTCTAATGGCATCTTTAGTAGATTTTAAATCTTTTATTGCTTGTTGTGCCGATTCATGGTTTATACCTTCAAGTATTGAAATAGTATCTGCTACATCTTTCTTTAGCGGCTGTAAATAGGCTTCCCAAGCGGATTTCTTAGCTTCATTTACAATTTCAATAGCTTCATTTTCCATTGTATCTAAAGTTTCTGCATTGGCAATATCATTTTCTTCTATCCATTCGCGCATTTTTTTAATACAATCAAAATCTTGCTCCCATTGCAAGCGTTCAGCGCTTTTGTATCTTTCGTGCGAACCACTAGTACTATGTCCTTGTGGCTGTGTTACCTCATTAATATGAATTAAAACTGGGCGATGATTTTCTCTACAATGGGTAATTGCTTTTTGATAAACATTACAAAGCTCTGCATAATCCCAACCTTTGGCATTAAAAATATCAACACCTACACCATTTTCATCACTATTAAAACCTTTTAAAATGGCACTAATATTTTCTTTTGTAGTTTGATATTTGGCAGGCACAGAGATACCATAACCATCATCCCAAACACTCATGGCTAAGGGTACTTGCAATACACCTGCAGCATTCATTACTTCCCAAAAACCGCCTTCGCTGGTACTGGCATTGCCAATGGTACCAAAAGCTACTTCATTCCCTTTATCAGAAAAATTAGTATATTGATGCAAAGCTTCGTTGTTTTTATATAATTTAGAGGCTAAAGCTAGACCTAGTAAACGGGGCATTTGTCCTGCTGTTGGCGAAATATCTGAACTAGAATTGTATCTATCCGTTTGCGGCAACCAATTGCCATTATCATCTAACATTCTTGATGCAAAATGGCCATTCATGCTTCTGCCAGCACTATTGGGTTCCGCTACTACATCAGTATGTGCGTATAGCTGCGCAAAAAATTGCTGAATGGTATTCATGCCAGTAGCAAACATAAAGGTTTGGTCACGGTAATATCCACTGCGGTAATCTCCTTTTTTAAAGGCTTTGGCCATAGCCATTTGAGCTACTTCTTTACCATCACCAAAAATACCAAATTTAGCTTTACCAGTTAATACTTCTTTTCGCCCTAAGAGACTTGCCTGACGGCTTTCAAATGCTATTTTGTAATCGTTTAAAACTTCTGCTTTAAAATCCTCGATATTCAACCCTTCGTTGTCTTGTGCCATATTTTGAGACATAATGGCAAAGATAAGATTTTATTTTTATTTAAATATAGGGATAAAATTGTAGGATTTATGTTCCTTAATCTAAAATTAATGTTTCTAATTTAGTTTCTTTGTTTTCTAAAATTAAATAATACAATGTTTTATCTATAATTATAAGGTCTGTACTATATGCTTCTAATTTTAAAAACCTTTTGACTAGCAGAACTGTATAAAGTTGATTTTAATGAGTTACTAAACAATGGGATTAGTAATTTTTTCAATAATTCTGAGAATTCAGTTAATAATAATTACAGCTATATTAACACTTTAAAAATAGAAAGTGATAATAAGATATTAAAAGAAGAAAATGCCTTTTTAAAAGCTCAAATAAATGAGCTGATGGTTGTTTTGAAGAGAAATTAATTTAGTTAAATTAGCTTAGTCGTCTTTCACAAAAGTTTTATTCTTAGTCATTAGCGGTTAGATGCCTGTCACAAAAGTTAATGCTTTCAAACTATGACAGAGATTAAAAGTTTCTTTACAACCTTAAAATAATACCGTTCCAACATCATTAATAGTCCAATTCTCATTAGGTTGAATTTACTTAAAACCATTCTTTCATTTTATCAAAAAAACCTTTGTCTTTTCTAGCAGTAGCAGGAGAAAAATACTCTGAATCATTTAATTTTTCAAGTATTGCTTCCTCGTCTTTACTTACTTTTTTAGGAATAAATACATGTATCTGAATTAACTGATCGCCAGTACCATAGCCATTTACTTCAGGAAATCCTTTGCCTTTTAATCGCAATATTTTTCCGCTTTGCGTGCCAGCTTCTAAAGTAATTTTAGCTTTGCCATCTATAGTTGGCACTTCTGCTGAGCAACCCAAAATGGCATCAGGAACGCTAATCAAAAGATTATAAATTACATGGTTATCTTGGCGCGTTAATTCAGGATGTTTTTCCTCTTCAATTAGAATTAATAAATCGCCATCTATACCTCCACCAGGAGCGGCATTGCCTTTACCATTAATAGATAATTGCATACCTTCTTGCACACCAGCAGGGATTTTTATAGTTGTTTCTATTTCTTCATTAACCAATCCTTGCTCATTAGCTCCTACTGGGCGATTGGCTATAGATTTACCATTGCCTCCGCAAGTAGGGCATCCAGTTACGGTTTGCATTTGCCCCAAAAAAGTATTGGTAACACGTTTTACTTGTCCGGTACCATTGCACGTTGTACAATTTTTATAGGTTACACCTTTGGCAACGACATGTTTTTTATACTTAATTTTTTTCTCTACGCCATTTTTAATATCAGCAAAATTAAGTTTAAGTTTTATACGTATATTACTGCCAACATTGGTTCTACTTCTGCTGCCTCCTCGGCTATTATTGCCAAAAAAATCACCAAA
>JABMMZ010000042.1 GCA_013205405.1 Bacteroidota bacterium
ATGCTCTACCAGCTGAGCTAAGGAATCTTTCCACTCAATTTTTTAGAGTGGTGCAAAGGTAAGCGGAAAAATGATTTTTCCAAATCATTTTTAAAATAAAATATAGTGAATTGATTGTTAAACTAATATTCTTATTGGTTCATAAAAAAAGGACTTTTACAATGTAAAAGTCCTTTTTTTAATAAATTAAATTATTAAATTATTGTACTATCATTTTTTGAGTTACACTGTGTGTAGCTGTTTTAACAGTATAAAAATAAATACCTGCTGCTAAGTTGTTGGCTTCTATGTTCAAGTTATGATTACCAACACCAAGTTCTTTATAAGATTGAGTACTTACAACTTGACCAGAAATATTAGTTACTTCTAAAGTAATATCACTTGCGCCATCTAACCATACCAATACATTGGTATTATTGCTAAATGGATTTGGCTGATTTTGAGAAACAATAAAAATTTCTTTGCTGTCTTTAAGAGCATTAATGCTTGTATTATTTGTAATACCTATTGAACCATCTAGAATTCTGCTTACAGGAATAGCTGCATATAAAATATCATTGCTAGATACTGGCTTAGATCCACTTGCATCATTTTGTAAATTGGTTCCAGTTAAATCATCAGATTGAAACATTAAATGAACAAAATTATTAACTACTTTGGCTATACAAGCAAAATCATCTTCTTTTTCTTGTCTTTTAGTTACGTTAATTGGATTTAACCAAGTAGTTCCACCATCAGTAGAGGCTACCATCATAACATCCCTAAAATTGCAATAATCAGCATCCACATCGCCTGCAACAGGTAAAGAGAAGCTTATGAAAACAGTATTATTAGCACCTATGCCTATAGATGGCATGTGCAATAAACTTGTACCTCCTGTTCTAGCCGCACCTACTGGCTGAGTGGTATTATCTACTAATCTTACACTTGTAGGTTTAGCCTGCCAAGTACCAGGGTAAACAGACCAAGTAGTATCTGACATATTTCCGAAATTTAAATCTGCATTTTTGTCTGCAGGAAATTGACTTCCACCAGCTATAAACTTAGTTTTTTTAGTATTTTCATTCCAGTAGCCAAGCAATGCTGTAGAAGGATAGAAACCTGCACTATCTTTGCTTCTATTATATTTAGTTACTCTAGACACTCCCCAACTAACGTGTGCTTTTCCATTATTATCTATAGCTACACTTAAAGATCCATCGCATACAAAAGGCTGCTCTTTGTTTTTAAACACAACAGTATCTCTGTATGGAGCATAATCAAAAGTATCTACTATTGTTTTTGTAAAAGTTAATCCCCCATCTATAGATTTCCACATGGCCACATCTTCATACAAATCGCCAGAAACAATTGTTAAAATATCACCTTTTACATCTATTGCATATTGATCGCCTCCTCCAGAAACATATCTAGAACTATCGTAACCAGGTAATAATATATGCTGTGTAGACCATGTTACTCCACCATTAGTAGAGCGACTGTAGGTAAATGGAGCAAAAATACCATTGATTGTTGGTGCGCGTTTTTCTCCAGCAACACCAGAATCAGCATAGTTACAAATAGTGTGAAAAGTATCGCCACTGTTTACAGTTCTGCTCCAAATTGGCCTTCTGTTAGTTTGACCTAGTATTATAGGACCACTAGTCCAAGTTTGACTGCCGATAGCGGTATTATTAGATTTAACAAAACCACCTGTAACAGCATTATGTCCCATTACCCATTCGGTATTGCCATTAAAACCTATTGAGGGCCATCCTGTTCTGCTATTTTCTAATCTTGGTGTAGGAGAGGGATTATTGAACCATGCTGTGCCATTAAAATTATTATAACCTGTTCCTCTTTCAGAAAACGTATTTGAATTTTCTGTTGATGCTGTCCAAACAGCCGAAATATTGCCGTTTGGTAATAAAATAATTCTTCTTCCCACACTTGCATTTGTCTGCAAATCATAGGTTGTATTGCCTAATATAATAAAATTAAGATTTAGGAAATCTCTTTTGGCTCCTACCAATTTACGAGTGGTACTTTGTTTAGGATTTTGAACCTTTACAGAATCGCTTACCTTAGGATCTATAAATGTTTCATTATGATAAGGCACAGCCAAACTATTGTCGGTTTTTGCTGGAACAACTATCGCTTTATTTTGTGATAAAAGACAAATTGGCAAAACTAAAGTTGCTAGTAGTAAATTTTTTCTCATTTTATTTATTTTTTTACAATTAATTTAAGGCGTAAAAATATACTAAATTTTTAAAATTAAGAAATAATTAATAAAATAATAAAATGTTGATTCCTAATTTTTTAACTATTGATACACTATTTTTTCGGTCAATTTTCCTTTAGAAGTTATCATTGATAACGTATAAATGCCTTTTGAATACTTGTAATCATTAAAGTTAAATTCATAAAAATAGATGCCACTTTTTAAATTATCTAACTTACTAGAAACAACTATTTGGCCTTCTGAATTAACAATTTGGTAATTGATAAAATCTGATTGGGTTAGCTCTATTTTAAAATTAATTTTAGCACGTGTTGGATTCGGATAGAGATAATAATTAAAAGGGTTATCCGTTACTTTTAGTGCAGGGCTATTTATATTAAAGAAATAAAAAGAGGAATCTTTACATCCATTAGTATCTGAAACTATTAAATTAACATAAATACTATCATTCTTAGAAAAAAAGTGATTAAAGCTTGGCACAGAATAAGAACTTCCATCAGAAATTTTCCAATTAAAATTAAAACTTGGTTTTTCTAGGGCTGTAAATTTTTTTGTTTCTAAGTCAATGGTTTCTATATTGAAAAAAGGATTTATTTTGTCATAAACTAAAATATTTTTAACTAAGGTATCTTTGCAATCTCTATCACTGGCAACAATAAGTGTAATTGGCAAATAACCTGAAACATCAAAACTTTGAACAAAATCATCCTTAATTAATTTATTGCCATTGGGCAGTATCCATGCATTTTCAATAGTGCCATTTTTAATGTTAGATATAGCAGTAAAATTAAATAAATTATCTGCAAAACACTGTGCAGTATCATTGACTGTAAAAAGCGGATTTGGTTTTGGATAAACGGTTGTATAAATAAAAGAGGTGTCTACGCAATTATTTATAGCACTGGCAATTAGTTGAATTTTAAAAGTGCCATCATTGTTATAAGTATGCACAGGATTGCTAATATTGGATGTTGAATTATCTCCAAATATCCATTTTAAAGAAGTTGTTTTTTGAGATAAATTAGTAAATTCAAATAAATTGCTTTTCAAACATTGAAACTGTTTTACAATAGTAAAAACAGATTTTGGATTTTCGAAAATAGAAACAGGTTGACTAATAGTATCTTGACAATCAATACCTAAACCTACTGTCAATAAAATATAAAATGTCCCAACAGCATCGTATTTATATATAAAGTTATTATCTAACCTGCCGTTTCCATCCCCTAAATAAAAAATAGTATTGAATTTATTTTTATTTAGAGTCAAATTTTCAATAATAAAAGAATTATCGTTTAAGCATACTTTGCTTTTTATCACATTAAATTGGGCGATTGGCTTTGGAAAAACATGTATAAGCATACTAGCAGTATCGGTACAAAAATTAGAATTAGAAATTAATTTTACATTATAATAGCCGCTATTTGCGTAGCTATAGGTTATATTATTTTTGATTATAGTATTACCATCTCCTAAAATCCACTTATTGATAACATTGCCAATAAAAATGGAATTGGAACTCAAAAAAAATGTATTAGAAGGCATACATTGATCAGTATCATTTACTGTAAATTGGGCTTTGGGTGTGGGTCTTACATAAATAATGCTATCTTTAATTAAAGTAGTATCTCCATTTAAAGTTAAGGTTATTTTTTTAAAACCTGCGCTCCTATATTTTATGGTAAAAGGACCATTTCCAGATGCATTAGATGGGAAAGCATCGGAACCAAAATTCCATTGATATGTTGTAATTACACCAATACTGTTATCAAAAATATCAATAGACTCGTTTACACAGATTGTGTCTTTACTTATAGCAAATTTAGGAAGAGCCTTGGCTTGGCTTTTACAAAAAAGCGTAAAAAATATTGATTGAAATAATAATACAAAAAAGAGTATTTTTCTTCCCATTAGCGAAATAATATGTTGTAAAGATATATAAAATTAGTAAAATTAACAAGATATTGTATTGAATTATTCTTTATTGTTATAATATATAAATGGCATTACTTTTGTAAACAAATATAACATATCCATGCGTTTTGCTTTATTCTTTTGCCTTGTAATTAATTTTTCTCTTGTTTTCGCACAACAAGAGGTGGTATTTGATACTGCTAAAAGAATAGACCCATACCATTCTGTATACCATAACTTTCATAGAAAACTAACTTTCAAAGAGCCAACAGACAGTCAAATGATGTTGCATCATCAGTATTATTTTGCTAAAAAAAACAACGTTGGTATTCAAGACTTGGGCGATATGTCTACACCTTATCTAGATTTAGTTTTTACACCAAATTTAAAAAGTGGTTTTAATACTGGTTTTAATCCATTTAAAGAGAATTATTTTTATATAGAAAATGCAAAGTTTTACAATGCAAAATTACCTTATACTTATTTTTATTATACCCAAGGCAGAGGATTAACTTCTCAGGGTTTAGTTGCTTTTGATGCCTCTCATACTCAAAATATTGGCAAAAATTTTAATTTTTCGGTTAATTACCACAGTACTACCAATTCTGGGTATTACAAACGACAAACCAATGTGATGAAAAATATACAACTTACTAGCTATTATAAAAGTAAAAATCAAAGATACTTGGCCTCTGGAATTTTAACTTATAATAAAACTAATTTTCAAGAAAATGGTGGATTGAAGCAAGATGGTAATTTTACTGATTCGCTTTTTAGAGCGCTTACTACACCTGTTAAATTTGTAGATGTTGAATTAAATAATGCAAAAAATATTAACAAATTTAGGCAACATCAACTCTCACAAACCTATTGGCTAGCTGGAAAATATTCTGATGATACTTTAAAAGAATATAGCCCCCAATTAGGTGTAAGACATGTATTGCAGATTGAAAAAATATCTAATTATTATACAGATTTAGCTTCTGATTACAAAAGTGTAATTTTTGATTCTATTTTTTATTTTAATTCTAATGGCACTAATGATAGTATGCGTTGCAGACACATTAGCAATGCTTTTGAATTGTTTTCACCTATTAAACAGAACGGCATATCATTTTCAGCTGGTGCCAGAATAGATAATATAAGTTACCACCAGCAAGCCAATAGTATGAATTATAGAAAGCTTTCTACCAATAACACCAGCTTATATGGTCAGTTGAATTTTAATTTTTTAAAACTTTTTAATTCTGATGCGTTTGCTCAATTTTATACTACGGGGTATAATCAAAAAGACTATTATTTAAAATGGAAAAATGATATCATTATTCTTAAAAAACAGAAAATTAATGCCTTAATTTCAATTACTTCGAGTGCTAGAAGACCGGATTATATAGCACAAAACAATATTTCAAATCATTTTATTTGGCAAAACAATTTCAATCAAATTACCACACAAATACTAAGTATTGGTATAGTGAAAGAGATAATAAAACCTAAATTATATGATGCTTACAGTTACTCAATTCCTAAAAAATCTTTTGCTGCTATTGTTAATTATACTTTAACGAGCAATTACATTTATTTCGATTACGATTCAAAACCTAAGGTAGGCTCCCCTGACCAAAATGTATTACAATTTTTTGCTATGAAACACCTTAATCTAAAGAAATTTCAATTGCATCAAGAACTATTTTATCAAATATTTTCAGAAAAAATAAAAACATATTTGCTATTGCCTAGTTTTGTTTCTAAAACCAGTTTGTATTATCAATTTTATGCGTTTAAAAAGGCGACATTCATACAAATTGGAACGGACGTAAATTATACCAATTCATACACAGCTAACTTTTACAATCCTTCTACGCAAAATTTTCAGCGCAGTAAAACCCAAGTAGGTAATTATCCTTTCATTGATGTTTTTATAAATGCGGAAATAAAAACAGCTAAATTATTTTTTAAAATGGAACATCTTAACCAAGATATGGCATTCATGAACGGTTTTGAAAATTATTATTACAATTCACCAAACCAACCTTCTTCACCGAGGAGATTTAGACTTGGCGTAGCATGGAAGTTTTACTATTAATTAAAAATATACCGCAATATTTTAACACCAATACTTGTTCTAATTTCAATCAAATAAACACCTTTAGAAGCATCTAGCGTAAGCTTTTTTTCTTTTAAAGTAAAAGCTATTTCTTTACCAGTAATATCGTAACATTTTACCAAAGTAATTTTATCTTTTGAATCTATTGTTATGCTTCCATTACCCGGATTTGGAAAAATGTTAATTCCAAAATTATTAGAATTCCTTTTTTGAATACTTAAATTATAACAGAAGGCATCCATTTTCTGCATCGCTTTTTTAATATTCAATCTTCCATTAGTTGCATTTCTACCTAACAATGCTGGAGATTCATCAGTACTTTCTAATATAAATTGACGTAACATTAAGTTCGCTTTTGCTGGATTTTGCTTAATACTATCTAAAACTATTTCGCAAGCATAACCTTGCAATATGCCAATAGCTGCAGCTACCATAGGCGCACTATATGAGGTACCATAATGATCGACTGTGTATAAGGAATTATTATTAATATTACTTTTTACAAAATTATTGGTTGTAAAAATTCCACTTCCAGGCGCACTAATATCTACATTTAAACTACTATACCCACAATTGTTAAAACCATCTGATTGTGTGCTTGAACCTACCACCATTAAATGCTGACTCGTGCATAAACTAGGTAAATCTCCAACCACATCTATAGCATTTAAATTATTAGAAGTTGCACTTACATTTAATATGCCATATTGACCCAAATTATCATACATCCCACACCAAATAGGCGCATCATTTGCAAATTTATTATCAATACCCCAACTCGCATTGGTAGCCACTACAAAAGCACCATCCAAGCCATTTGATTCATTGTATAACTTTCTTTGATTTAACACATAACTATAAGCTCTTATGGCATCGGTTTCTAAAATTCCAATTTTATAATAGCTTGTATCTGCAATATTCACCATCATTAGTTTAACATTCCACATAATACCACTCACACCAATACTATTATTTGTTTTTGCGCCAATTATTCCAGCCACTTGGCTACCATGCAATGCTTTGTAATTAGTGCTATCGCTTATATCATTATTTCTACCCATAAAATTCCATCCATAATGGTCGTCAATATAGCCGTTGCCATCATCATCTATCCCATTATCTTTAATATCTGCATAATTTATCCAAATATTGCCTTTAAAATCAGGATGATTAATATGCAATCCATCATCAATTACTGCTATAACAATTGTGTCTCCTCTCCTATTGGTTGCACTGCGCTGCAGGTCCCAAGCTTCGGTAGCACGTATTAAATTCAAAAACCATTGTTGATTAAAAAATGAATCATTAGGTGTGGTTCCTCTAAAATTTAAAATATGATTTTTTTGAATCAACTCAAATATTGGAAGTTTTTGAAGTATTAGTATGGCTTCTGTTTCAGACAATTCATTTTCATTAAAACTTACTCCAAAAAGAGTATTTTCAATATTTAAATTTTGAAATTGTTTGAATTTATAAGTCGTTAATTCGTTTAAGATAGCTGCACTGCATGGTTGCCTCAGTTTTACAATTAATTGAACTTTGGAATTTGGCTTAGGTGTAACAGCAAAAATAGATAAAGTGTAAACAAAAAGATAAAAGGATAAAACAAATTTTAACATAGTAATACAAAGTTAGTTAAAATTAGAAGTAAAAAAAATATTTAACTTTATTTCCCTTTCCAACCATTTTCCCCTAATAAAGGCACAAAACTAAAGTCTTCAAAAATTTCAGTTTTTAATTCATTATTTGCTAATTTAGTAATGCGTACCATTTTTTGTATATTTTCATTACCTACAGGTATTACTAAAATACCGCCTTCAACTAATTGATTAATCAATATTTTAGGAATACTTGGAGCGCCTGCAGTTACAATTATTTTATTATAAGGCGCATTGGTTAACCACCCTTTTGTACCATCACCTACAGCTAACTTTACTTTTTTACATGCCAACTTATTTAAAATATAAGCTGCTTTTTTACTCAATGCCTCATGCCTTTCAATACTATATACTATAACATTGCAAAAGTTCAAAACAGCCGTTTGATAACCACTGCCAGTTCCTATTTCTAAAATTTTATCGTTAGGTTCTAATTTTAATAGCTGTGTCTGATAAGCTACGGTATATGGTTGTGAAATAGTTTGCCCCTCTCCAATTGGAAAAGCTTTGTCTTCATATGCATGCATTTCGAACTCGGAAGGGAGGAAAAAATGACGTTCAATTTTACCAATTGCATCCAAAACCAAAGTATTTGTAATGCCCTTAATTTTAAGTTTGGCAACAAGGCCATTTCTTAAGCCTCTGTGTTTATAAGTATCTTGATAGGTATTCAAATTGATTATGTATGCTGTTTAGTACACCGTTTATAACAAAATTGTGCTGCAAATAACAAGGTACTGCATTTTTGTAACAAATAATCTTTGTAACATTTGTCTAAAATAAACATCGGTATAGCAGGAAATCCTAAAAATATTGAACAGTATTTACCATACGTCCTCAATTCTTCGACCTTCTCACTTATTGGAACTTTTGATAGCTCAAATGAAAGAAATTTTGAAAATTTTTATGGGCTAAATACCTTTACTGACTTTATAAAACGAACAGATGCCATTATTTTTTGTGGTGAAATACATCATAATTTATTTGAATTAATATCAGAAGGTATAAAACATAGCAAACATATTCTTCTTCAAAAATTTCCCAATTTTAATGGTAATCAGCTCTTAATTTTACAAAAATTAATTAAAGAAGCAGATATAAAACTATTTATTTCTGATGTTTTTGGAACCGCTTCAGAATATACTGCTGCTAGACAATACATTATTAAACCAACTCATTTATCGGCAAATATTTTATTGCCCTATCGCAAGCAATTAACGATAAATGCCAAACAACAGCATTTATCAGAAATATTAGATATGACACTGCGCAGTATGAATAGCAGAGTAAGTAAAGTAAAGGTAAATCGTCAGTATATATTCAATGAACAGCCGGATGTACTGAAAATAAATATTCTTTTTGAGAACAGCTGCACGGCCGATATAATCTACAATACTTTTAGTCAAAGTAGCAGTCAATTGTTTACACTATATCAAAAAGGAAAAATAATAAATGTTCATTTAGATTCCCATAAAGTTGAAGAAACAAGACTAGACGTGCAAATTGAAAATCAATTAAGTTTTACTCCGTCCGAAAATACTATTTTAGCCTTAAATCCAAAAGTTGAAGTTTTTGAAAAAAAAATACTTTATTTTGACGCAATACAAAAAGATTTGCTGAACTTTGTAGATTGTATAACTCACCGCATCTCTCCTTTGGTTGGTATAGAGGAATTGATAGATGTGGCAAATGTTTTACAACAACTACAATATAGTGAATATGAAGAATTTGTATAATTTAATAATATTAAGTTTTGTTTTATTTATTTTAACTACTGGCTGCGATAGCAAAAAAGAGGTTGTTCCAGCTTATTTGCATATTACCAAGTTTATATTAACTACTAATCCTTTAACAGAGGGATTGAATACACAAGAAATTTCGGATGCGAAAGTTTTTGCAAATGGAAAAGAAATTGGTTCTTTTGAACTACCTATCACTATACCCATTTCAGTAAAAGGTAATAAAGTAGAAATTTTAGTATTGGCTAATATAAAAGAAAACGGAAGTTCTAGCAAGCGTGTCAATTATTCGCCTTATTTGTATTTTATAGATACACTGAATTTGGCAGAAAATGAAATAGACTCTATTAGACCCAAAATTAGATATAGAAGTAATGCTAATTTTGCTTGGTTAGAAGACTTTGAAGACCAAGCTAACTCCTTACAAAAATCTGGTAGTAGCAACACAAATGATTCTTTGCTTATTATACCCACATCAAACAATGGTGTAGATCAACCATTTTCTGGTTCTAAATATTGCGGTTTAATAGACATTGCGGCAAGCGATAAGGAAGTAATATTTGAACGCAACACCCTCAATCAATACACAGTGCCTAATAAAGGTGCTGACGTATATTTAGAAATGGATATTAAAACCAATGTGAATTTACAAGTAGGTATTTATACAGACGATGGCACAACTATTCAAGAAATACCTATTTATGTAATATTTGATACCGAAACAAAATGGAAAAAAGCATACATTAATTTAAATTCAGAAACAGGAACTTTGAGTTCTAATTCTAAAATACGCTTGTTTTTTGGAATTTATAAATCTGGAAGTGATATTACAACTGCTCCTAAGGTATATTTAGATAATTTAAAACTTATTTATCTTAACTAATGCATAAAAATAAGCAAACTTTTAAATATATTTTATCCGATTATTTAACGGCAGGGTTTGTTTGGTTCTTATTATTTTGGTTCAGAAAACATTATATAGATACTGCCCATAGCGACTATCAAATTCCATTAAGCAGAGACGTAAAATTATTACTTGGCGTTCTCGTTATTCCATTGTTTTGGTTAATACTTTATTACTTTACAGGTTATTATCAGAATATATTTAGACGCTCTCGTTTAAGGGAGTTAAAACAAACAATTTACACATCTTTTTTTGGCTGCTTTATTATCTTTTTTACTTTATTGTTAGATGATTCAGTAAGCAGTTACAAAGGTTATTATCAAACTTTTTTCTTATTGCTAATTCTTCAAATTTTAATTACATATATTGGCCGATTTATTTTATCAACTGGTACTAATAAGAAAATTCAAAATCGTACTTATGGTTTCAATTCGATACTGGTAGGGAGTAATGAGAAAGCAATAAAACTTTATCTTGATTTACAAAATGCTAAAATAACCAATGGATTTAAATTTGTTGGTTTTGTATCAGTTAATGGCGAAGATACATCAATCTTAAAGCAACACTTACCATTATTAGGTAATTTTAAAACCTTACCTCAACTTATTAAAAACCATCAAGTAGAAGAACTTGTAATTGCTTTAGAAACTACCGAACACAATCAATTAAGCAGCATTTTTACGACAGTAGAAAATGAATCTATTTTTATAAAAATAATACCTGATATGTATTCTATTTTTACAAGAATGGTTAAAATGAATAATATTTTAGGAGCAGTATTGATAGAAGTAGATTTTGAGGTAATGCCCGAATGGCAGAAAAATGCCAAGCGTGTATTTGATATTTTCTTTTCTGTATTTGTACTTATTTTATCATTTCCATTTTTAATTATTATTGGATTGCTAATAAAATTTACAAGTAAAGGTCCCATTTTTTTTAAACAAGAACGCATCGGACTCAAGGGTAAGCCATTTCAAATAATTAAATTTAGAAGTATGCACACAGATGCTGAATTAACAGGCCCTCAACTTTCAAAGGAAAACGACCCACGCATTACTAAAATTGGGCGTTTTTTACGCAAAACACGTTTAGATGAATTTCCTCAGTTTTACAATGTATTAATAGGCGATATGAGTGTAGTAGGGCCAAGACCCGAAAGGCAGCATTTTATTGATCAAATAATGGAGCGAGCGCCTTATTACAGTCGATTGAACAAGGTACGCCCGGGTATTACAAGTTGGGGGCAAGTAAAATTTGGCTATGCAGAAAATATAGATGAAATGATTCAACGGCTGTATTATGATATTTTATATATTGAAAACAATAGCCTTGCGCTCGATTTTAAAATAATGGTTTATACCATACTGATAATGATACAAGGCCGAGGAAAATAGATGTAATTTATCAGTTAATCCCTATAAAATATCCTACATCCAAAACTCTCCGTTTCTGGCTTGCTTACTGTTTTGTCATTTAATAATTCATCTGTTGCTTTTCCTAAAAAAGAAGTAGCTAACTCAGGTTGCTCACCATTATTATCTATGGCTCCACAATATTTCACCTTCCATGCAGAATCGGTTTTCCATAATACATAAGCTTGGGGAGTATGGGCTGCTTTAAACATTTTGGCAACCTTTTGGTTGGCATCATACAAATAAGTAAATTGATACTTTTCTATCTTAGCTCTATCTTGCATATTCGCAAAACCTTCCTCTTCGTACATGGCCGTATCCATAGAATTTATTGCCAATAAATGAACCCCAAGTGAATCGTATTTTTGAAACAATTCATTAAATCTTTGGGTGTATAATTTGGCAAATGGGCAGTGATTACACGTAAAAATAATAATAAAACCACGCGCATTCTTAAAGCTATCTAAAGCCACTAATTTATTATCTGTACTTTTCAATGAAAAATTAACGATTATATTTCCCAAAGAAGAACTACTTTTTAACTTAGGTTTAAATCCTAAAATGAATATTAGAAAGATTAATAAAACACTTTTGGGGATTAACAAGGCTATTCTTTAATAAATTTTTGAGTGATTACTTGTTTAGTTTTTTCATCTGTTAATTGTATAAAATATACACCAGAAGAAAGACCGCTTATATCAATACCATTATGTAATTCAGGTTTTGGTAACATAAGCACAGTTTTACCAACAGTATTTACTACATTAATATAATATGCTTTATTATTTAAATTATTAAATTTAATATAAAGTCTATTATTAGCAGGATTTGGATACAATGAAAAACCATTACTTAAATTAATTATTTGATTTATTTTAGATGAATTATCTGTTACAATAAATTGCCCCATCATACCCTCATCCTCATGCAATGAAATATGGCAATGAAACATAAATGGATGCAAAGGGTCAGCAAAATCATCAAACTTAGCAATAAACTTAACAACTGCAGATGTATTACCCGTTTTGCCAGGTATAAATACCACATCTTTCCAACCAGCTTGCGCAGCAACTGGCGAAGCCCCATTCACAGAAATAATATTAAATTCTACATCGTGTATATGGAAAGGATGACCAAACACAGAATTACTTGTAATTTCCCAAATCTCTGTATTATTCAAAGGCACATTATAATCGTTGTAATTAAGCTTAAATAAGTGGTGATTTATCACAAATAAATTAGGTCCAAATTGACCCCCACTTATAGCACTATCATTTATTACCAATTTGCGTGTAATAGCTGCATTAGCTGAACTTAAAAGCACATTGGCAGTTAAGGTGGAAGGAATTGAAGTTATTGGTGAACTTGTTTGGGCTCCTATATTTAAATGCAAAATATTGAAGTCTTTTTTACCTAGAGCATTTGCAAAAGGACCGTTTGTAAAATTCTCTCCCCCTGCTATAAAATTACCAAGCTGCGAATTATAAGCTTTTAAATCCACTTTTGTTCCAGATTGTCCAGTGCAATTCACTAATATTTCTATACGTTCACCAGCATGTAATATGTATTTAGTTAATGCTACAGGGGCATTTAATAATCCGCCATCTGAAGTTATAATATAAAATGTTCTATTATCGCTAAACCCAATATTGAATGATCTTTCAATAGCAGCGTTTAATAATCTTAATCTGATTACTTGTGCTGGCACACTATACTGTGCTCTTAAAGTCATATTGGTTAGCATACTGTCACCATATGGTACAACAACAAATTGGTTTGATGAATTAATATCTCTATCTGTTAAAACCACAGGAATATCATCCACACCATATTTTCTTGGCAATGGCAATGCCGATTCTATATTATCTCTTACAATAATTAAACCACCTATACCTTTACTAATATGTTCCATGGTCATTTCATGCAAATGCGGATGGTACCAATAAGTAGCAGCATTATTAGTAACTTTCCAATAGGGTTGCCAAGTAGTTCCTGATGGAATTACTTGATGCGGTCCACCATCCATTACTGCTGGCAAGTGCATGCCATGCCAATGTATGGTTGTAGAATCATTTAATTTGTTTTTGACATTTAAGTGAACGGTTTCTCCTTTATTAAAAAACAATGTAGGCCCCCAAAACTTGCCATTAATACCGCCTGTTATAGTTTGATTGCCTGGCCTAATTTGGGCAAAAGTATCTTTAATAGTTAAATTAAAATTGGTTCCTGAAAGCGTATCAGGAATCCACATATTATTGTACTGGGCATTTAATTGAATGCCAAAGATTGTCAATAAACAACAAAGTAATATTTTGTTTTTTTTCATATTTAAATGCTTAATGCGCAATGATAAATTTCTGAGTTGAACTAGAATTTTTGTTGATAATTTTTATAAAATATTGACCATCGTACACCGAGCGAATATCAAAATAAGCTACTGTACTTCCTTGATAAATAGTTGTTCTTTGAATTTCTTTTCCCATCATATCAAAAAGTACTAAATCCACGTTTTCAGAATTTAATGTACCTAATTGAATGGCTAAAAATTCATTGGAGGGATTTGGAAAAATACTTACATCTGTTAATTTAATATCTGAAATTCCATTATTGGGAGCAGAATATTTTGTAACCGACTCTATGATAGAAGTTACTATTTGAGCTGTTTTGTCCCCATAAAAAGTAGGCCCTACAACATATGGATAGGCAGAATTCCAATTAGCATCCACTGATGCAAAATAGCAATATATGCCATTCGGATACTCTGGTGTTTTACAAAATCTACCATTGTGTTCATCTAAATAATCTTCTTTTCCAGTTTGAGCAATATATTCATAATCTTCTCTAAAATAACCTAGAAAGTAAGTACCATTTACCGTAGGACCATCGTCTACATTCGTTCCATCTGCCCAATGTGTTCTAACAGAAATATTTCTTTTTTGGAAACTTGATTTAATGCGGGTTATTCCACCAGTACCATCTCCATTTTTATAACCATAAGCACCATAAATTGGGAACCCATCATATGCAAAACCAATTAAAGGCGAGTGCTTGGTTGAATCAATAACATATAATCCATCGGCATCATACAAATTACAAATAGTAGAAATTACTGTTTTATCTAATTTAAAAGCACTTGGATTTTGGTGATGATGGTAATTACCCTTTGCAGGATGTCCTTTAGAACAATCGAAACCAGCTTTCTCAGCAGGTATAGCATCTCTATTCCATGGCATGCTGGCGCCAGGACCTACTGGACATGGCGGATTTCCTCCTGGTGGGCCTCCACATAATGCACCAGTGGCAGTATTCCAAGCCACGCCATCTCTATAATCGAACAAAGCGACTCCATTAATGAAATTACCAATATTTCCTGCAGTAGTACTGGTAAATGTTCCTGTTTTTTTAACTGGGTTAAGCGGAAATTTAAATATAGCATTTTGACTGGTTGTAAATGATGGATTACCATCTAAAAATGGTCCTGTTTTATATGCAGGAATACCTTTTGTTCTTATATATACCCAATTAGCAGAATATAATACTGTTTGCACATTGGCTGAATCTGCATCTTTAATAGCCGTAGAATTACCACTCACATAATGACTTCCTGTAATTCCTGTGGTATTTTGCAACCATGAAGTGATGGCTGGGCCTTGAGCAAAAATGTTAAATACAAACACTAATGCAATAAATAATAAATTATTCTTTTTCATTTTAACTGATTTTTATATTCTATTTGACGATGTTTTTATTTTATTCCTTCTTAGTAATCTTATTCTTTTATTAACTTTACTAAAACATTATTAATTTGATTGATACTCCTTACAAAGTATATTCCTTTTGGTAGATACGAAAAATCTATTTGTTCAATTTGATACCCTTTATAAATAGAATTTCCAACATAATCTAACATTTCATATTTTTGATTTAAGTTTGAAATTTTAAGGTATGAACTAAATGGATTAGGATATACAGTTGCATTTTTATCAATAACACGATTCGTGATTCCTACTTTAGAGTCACAAAAGCTGCCTTTTCCAACTAAATTATTCATTTCATTACATAAGTAATTATAGTTTATTAATTCTGTTGCATTTAAAAATCCTTTTAATAAATTATTGCTCTCCAAGGGATCAGTGCTTAAATTATAAAATTCTTGCTTCCCATAATCGAATTTAATAAGTTTATAATACATATTACGCATAGCCTTTCCATCTGATGAATCTGTGGTTAATTTAAAAATTTCTGAAAAAGACCAAGGTCTAACATCTGTATTTTGGTTTTTGATAATGGGCAATAAACTTTTACTATCAACAGGTTTTGAAACGGAAATTTTAGATTGCCAATTATTAAATCCCATTAATTCTAAAGAGGTAGCAAATATATCGGCTGTATTCACCAAGGCCTTGCTTGTTCTGCCTCCAGTAATTACAGATGGTCCAGAGATAATAAATGGCACGTGAACACCATATTGATAAACAGTTCCTTTTGCTTTTGTTAAATCTGTTATTTGAGCTGTTTTAGCTGTATTACCATTATCGCCAATAAAAATGATATCGGTACTATCAAATCTATTGAGAACTTTTAAAGAATCAAATAAGCGTCCAATTTCATGATCTAAAGATTGTATCATGGCTTTAAAGTAAGATTTAGGATTGGTATTAATATCTCCTGCTGCACCAGATAAAGAAGAATAAGTATGTAAACTTGCAGGAGGTAAATGTAAAGGCTCATGTGGCGAATTAAAGGCTAACCAAAGAAAAAATGGCTTATTAGATTGTTTCTTTAACCAAGTTACAGCATTGTTAACATTCTCGGATGTTGCATAATTTCTAACATTACTTGCCACACCATTGGTATATTTTGTCCAATTCGTAAAACTTGGTAATTGCCCTATAAAAGGACCTTCAAATTGATCATATCCCATTCTATTTGGATTTAATAAATTACTGGCTGGATTGGGTTGATGCAAATGCCATTTACCTATATCTGCTTTAGCAATGTTAGAATTATACATTTTTAATAATCGAGGAATTGTTACTTCAGTAGTGTCTAGTTGATTAGAACCACCAATTCCGCCTACTATACCACCCACACCTGTTCTAAAACTATATCTTCCTGTTAATATGCCTGAGCGGGTTGATGAACACACAGGATTAGAAGAAGCATTTGAAAAAAGAACCCCTTTTTTTAATAAGGCTGTGATATTAGGCACATTAACTGTATCTTGATGGTCTTCATTAAAACCGAAATAATCAGTACCTAAATCATCAGCAA
>JABMMZ010000043.1 GCA_013205405.1 Bacteroidota bacterium
CACCAATATGCTTTCTTGAATTTTAGTTGCATTTTTTTCAATATCAAAAACATCAATTTCTTGAAATGTAATAGCGGTTTTTTCTGCTATATGTTGCGCTGCAAAGCTTGTATCCTTGTCGCAAACTATTAATTGGGCGGTATTCGTTATACACCATTTTTGCAAGTATTCTAATAAATATAAACTGGAGCGTCCTGCGCCAAATACCAATATAGATTTCATTTTGCAAAGTAAATATAAATATGTCATGCGATATAATTAATCATAAAAAAACTAAATTTGCAGCCATGAATAAGGTTGTTTCGAATGCTGAAGAGGCCATTAAAGATATAAAAGATGGTGCTGTACTTATGTTGGGTGGCTTTGGCTTATGTGGTATTCCCGAAAATTGTATTACCGCACTTGTAAACCAAGGTACCCAAAATTTAACCTGTATTAGTAATAATGCAGGGGTTGACGATTTTGGTATTGGCTTAATGCTAAAAACAAAACAGGTTAAAAAAATGATTTCAAGTTATGTAGGCGAAAATGCAGAATTTGAACGTCAGTTATTAAGTGGCGAGCTAGAAGTAGAATTGATACCTCAAGGCACATTGGCTACCAGATGTATGGCGGCTGGCTACGGAATGCCCGTAGTGTATACCCCTGCTGGTGTTGGCACTGAAGTGGCTATAGGTAAAGAAACACGCGATTTTAATGGTAAAACCTATTTAATGGAATATGCTTTTGATGCCGATTATGCCATTGTAAAAGCTTGGAAAGGCGACACGCATGGCAATTTAATTTTTAAAGAAACAGCTAGAAATTTTAACCCTATGATGGCCATGGCTGGTAAAATCACCATTGCTGAAGTAGAAGAATTAGTGCCAGCCGGAGATTTAGACCCTAATTATATTCATACCCCAGGTATTTATGTTCATAGAATTTTTGAAGGCAAAAATTATGAGAAACGTATAGAACAAAAAACAGTTAGAGTAAAAAACTAGCGCTTTTTATTTAACTCTTTTCTTAGTTGATTACTCGTTTTAGTACTACCATCATGGCTCCAACCGGGCGGCATAATTAAATATTTAACTCTTTGTTTTAAAGACCCTGTTTTGGCAAGGTCTTTATATATTTTTATCCATTCTTCAAACATAACGCGCAATGGATTGTATGTTTTAAGATTAGTAGTTAAACCATATTTAGGCGTTTCTGATTCCGCTTGGTAAGTACCAAACAGTTTATCCCAAATGATAAGTACCTGCCCCATATTTTTATCTAAATAATTAATATTACTGGCATGGTGAACTCTATGATGAGATGGCGTTACAAAGATGGCTTCATACCATTTAGGCAATTTGCCAATAGTTTCAGTATGTAAAAAAAACTGATAAAACTGATTAACAGCGAACATAAACATAATAGTAAGTCCATCGAAACCCAAAAATGCTATTGGAATATAAAAGGCAAATCTATAGAGTGGTTGTAACACAGAAGAACGCAATGCAACAGTAAAATTATACTTCTCGCTGCTATGATGATTGCTATGGACAGCCCATAAAACACGGCTGTAATGCTCTGATCTATGCAGCCAATAAAAGCAAAAATCTTGACCAATAAATACTAAAAACCACGCTAATATTGGATAATAAGTTAGCAAATCGGGTTTAAACAAAGCATGCTGATTGCACCAATTTAAAACACCTAAAGTGACTACTTTTATAATAATATCCAAAAATGCACCTGTTACGCCTAGCCAAATACTTATGGCACTATCCTTCCAATCATATAATTCCTTGCGTTGTTTTAAGCCTATAAAAAATTCCGTAATAATACATAACGCATATATTGGTATAGAAATAATTAAAAGCCACTCTTCTTTTGAATACATAATAAAAATACAAAAGTAATTAATGATAATTTAATTTTAAAGAATTAATAATAAAATGCGATGAAACTAAGTATTTAAAAATATTTTTAAAAAGTATTTGTATTTTTGGTTTAAATACTTACTTTTGCACCTCAAAATTTTACACTTATGGCCGTTACTAGATTAAAAAGAAAAGATAGAAGAAATAAAGAATTTACAAGAATTAGAAAAACTAATTTAAAAAATGTAAATCAAATTCTATATGTACAATCGCCTTATAAAGGTGTTTCAGGAATAGTATTAGAAGATCAAGCTACTGCTTAATATATACCAAAAACTTATAAAAAAAGCTTGTCAATTATATTGTCAGGCTTTTTTTATGCTTAAGCTTAAAACCTATTTCTGCTTAATTAAAAACCGAGTAACTACTTTTTGTAATTCACGCCATAGAATTAAGCAACTCAATGCTTCGCTCAAAGGCTCATCGCTCAATTTGGCTTTATTGACAGCACTTTGATTTACATCTACTCGGTACAATATTTCTTAAATTGTATGAGATCCGTTTTTTAACAATTGATTAAGTTGAGGTTCCAATTGATTAAATAATTCAATGTAAGCACTATGAACATTTCCTGAGTAGGTTAACTGAATTCCATAACTCACCAAATCCTTTTGAACCTGCTTTACACAATCTTCCGCCATTTCTAATTTATTGAACCAAGGTAGAATTTAAAGGTCTATTAATTGGGGTATTTTTGGTAAATTTTGCATTAAAATACCGGTATTAAAAATTATTTTCTATACAATGAATCTAGGAAAATATCTAAACTTGCCTCATCAGGAATTAAAACCTTACGGGCCTTGGCTCCTTCAAAATTACCTACTATACCAGCCTGTTCTAACTGGTCTACCAACCTACCAGCTCTGTTATAACCTAATTTTAATTTGCGTTGAATTAGCGAAGTACTACCCTGCTGTGTTTGAACTATTAAACGGGCCGCATCTTCAAACAATGCATCTCTTTCATCAGGATTAAAATCATCTCTTGCACCTGCCTCATCATCACTTCTAAACTCTGGTAATTGCAACGCAGAAGAATATCCTCTTTGATTTCCAATAAATTCTGTTATTTTTTCTACCTCAGGCGTATCTACAAATGGACATTGCAAACGTATTAAATCGTTGCCAGTGCTGAATAGCATATCCCCTTTTCCTATTAATTGATCGGCACCATTGCTATCTAAAATAGTTCTTGAATCAATTTTAGAAGTTACTCGAAAGGCTAAACGTGCCGGAAAATTTGCTTTGATAGTACCTGTTATAATATTGACAGAAGGCCTTTGTGTAGCTAATATAACATGAATACCTATAGCTCTTGCCAATTGCGCCAAACGGGCAATAGGGGTTTCTACTTCCCTACCTGCTGTCATCATCAAATCGGCCACTTCATCTATCACTACAACTATGTACGGTAAAAAACGGTGTCCTTCTGTAGGTAATAATTTCCTTTCTTTAAACTTGGTATTATATTCAATAATATTCCGCTTACCTGCCGATTTTAACAATTCATAACGTTCATCCATTTCCATACATAGCGAATTTAGTGTGTTACACACCAATTTGGTGTCTGTTATTATAGAATCGCCATCACCAGGCAGTTTGGCTAAGTAATGTCTTTCTATTTTATTATATAATGTTAGCTCTACTTTTTTAGGATCTACCAATACAAACTTCAATTCTGAAGGATGTTTTTTGTAAAGTAAAGAAATGATAAGCGTATTTAATCCAACTGACTTTCCTTGTCCAGTGGCACCTGCACATAGCAAATGAGGCATTTTACTTAAGTCTGCCATGTACAGCTCATTTGAAATAGTTTTGCCTAAAATAACTGGCAATTCAAAATTGCATTCCTGAAACTTTTTACTCGCTATCATGGTGCGCATTGGCACCATTTCAGGTTTTTTGTTTGGCACTTCTATACCTATAGTTCCCCTTCCTGGAATAGGCGCAATAATACGAATACCCAAAGCGGCTAAACTAAGTGCTATATCATCTTCTAAATTTTTTATTCTAGATATTTTAACACCAGGTGCAGGTACTATTTCATAAAGCGTAACCGTTGGTCCTATGTTTGCCTTAATCTCTGAAATAGCAATATTGTAGTTCTTCAAAGTTTCTACAATCATATTTTTACTCAATTCTAGCTCAGTTCTATCTATTTCTACTTTTGTAAATTCATATTCTTGCAATAAATCTATCGTTGGAAATTGAAACCCTGGTAAATCTAATCTTGGATCATATGGTTCATCTAAATTGGGCACTCTTTCTTTACCATCCTCTAACTCTTCCAATAGTTTAGCAGCACTTATTGGTGGCACATACTCCTCTTCTTCTATAGTTTCAATTTTTAATTCAAAATTAGAAACGGGTACTTCTTTTTTATTAGGCTTGGTTACATTTACATCAAAATTTATAGGTAAAGAACTTTCTTCTTGCTCTGTGCTATTTTCCTCAGGCAATGTTATTAGTTGTATACCGTCATCTTTACTATTATCAATTGCAGGCAATTGAGTTTCAGGAATTATTTCTGTATGAATGTTCTCATAATGATTATTTATATTTTCTGCCTCAGTTGCTTGGTTACTATATGCTATTTTAGCATTATTATCTACTTCATTTATGTTAGAAATAATATTTTTACCAAACCTTAAATCTATATTGTACACAATAACTAAAAATGACAAAGCATATAGAAATAATACCAATGCGGTTCCGGCATATCCCGTTAAATTTTTAAGCCACATAAAACCAAAAAAGCCAAAGCCTCCGCCCATGTGTAAATTAGTGGTATGAAAAATATAACCTAATACTACTGACAGCCATATTATTGTAAAAAAACTATAACGCAATATTTTTGTCATAGGTCTAAATTGCCAGTTAAAAATCAACTTGGTACCCAATGTAAATACTGTAATAAGTAAAATATAAGAAGCTATTCCAAACCATTTGTGAATAAATAAATGGGCAAACCAAGCGCCAATATATCCCATCATATTGCTAGCACCTTTTTCATTATTAGATTTATACCAATTCCAATTACTGCTTTGTAAAATATCTTGGTCGGTTTCAAATCCAGAAAGATTTAAAATATGAGAAGTAAAAGCCACGAAAAGAAATAAAGAGAATAAGATAAAAAACGCACCCATTATTTTGTGTGTACGCTCATCTTTAAGCCAAGCTAATTTACCTGTGGCCAATGGTTTTTGACTTATTTTTTCCTCAGGCTGAAAATCGTCAGCAGCATTTCTAAAACTATTACCTTTATTACTAGCCATTATTCCTATTTAAAACGCAAAAATATAGCATAAACTAAGGAATAAATATTTTGCGTTTGCATTACAAATCCACATTATAATTTTTTTGTTTAAATTAATGGAATTTATTTTAAATTTAAAGATATAATTGATAAATTATTCTTTAGCTAACCATTGCTCAATATGATATTGTTCTAATGTATAATAGTCTACTTGTTTCTCTACTATTCCTTTGTTGTAATAATAAATTACTGGCAAATGCACACCTGCTAATTTAATAAATGTTTCACCATTTAATTTACTACTTGGTATGGCTTCTATATTTGTTCTTTTTTTAAAATTTTCAATATCTTCATCATCTCCATTTATAAAAAAATAGAGTGGAATGTTAATATTAAATTTTTTGATAACTGCAAATTTTTTGGCCGCAATTCTACAATGTTCGCAACTCGAACTTAAAAAGCAAATTATTAATTTTTCGTTTCTTATATCTTTTATTGGTTTTCCTATTTTTTCATAACTTGGTGTATTGTAAATGGTATCAATATTTAATTTAAAATTTTCAAAAGATTTATTTAAGTAATTAGTTGAATAGGTATAGTCTACAGCGTTTTGAGTGAATATAAAAATATTACTTAATATAAAAGTATATAATGGCAAAAATTCTATTTTTGATTTTAGTTGATATTTACTTCTAAATAAAATAAATACCAAAACAATTAAAGCTACATTTTTTATTATTCCTTGCAAAGGTGTCATAGGCAGTAGTTCTCCAAAGCAACCACAATCGCCTAAATTACCATTAATAATTAAAGTATAAACAAGGTGGGATGTAAAAACTAAAAGTAGGCCTAAGGTTATTTTAGAAATTAGCATTAATTGGTATGAAAATAAAAATAAGATACCAAGAGCAAGTTCTATTGCAATAATAATACGCGCTAAAATGAGCGAAAACTTCCAACCAATAAAACCCGTCTCTACGATTGTAAACTCAAAAGATTCTATTGGATAATACTTACTTAAAGCAGAAAAAATAAATACTCCTCCAATTATAAAACTTAAAAGATGAATAACAACTTTTTTAATTTTAAATTTCATAGTTAAATATAGCATAAAAAAAGCCTGAAAAGAATTCAGGCTTTTTTAATTTAGTTGTTTTAAATTATTTTAATTTACATTCAATTTTTACTGCAGATCCTTGTCCAAAATCCACAGTAGATGAAACACAAGCATCTTTTGCTGTTCTTTTTGTAGTCTCGTTATAAGTAGTTTTATAAACTTGAGAGCCAACTGAGCACTCGCAAACTCTATCTTTTTTACAAGAAACTAAAGTAATTGCTGTAATTGCAATAATTGATAATATGTTTAATTTTTTCATAAAATATATTATTTTAATTCACATACTTCTTTTTCAAAGCCACCATTGCCATCATCTGATGTAGTACTAATACAATTGGCTTTTCCTTGTCTTTTAGTAGCTTCGTTAATTGTAACTTTGGTAATAATACCGTCACTTGTACATTCACAAACTCTGTCTTTTTTACATGCAGTAAAGCTTATAGCTACTATTGCAATGATTAATAGAATACTTAATTTTTTCATATATATATTTTTAATTAAATACAAATATATATATATATTTACATATTTCAATATTTTAAAAAAAAATTATATTCTTTCATCAATCATATATCAAAATAAATTGTTTTTAACTTAATGATAAATTAAATTAGAATAAACCAGAGACTTTGCTGGGTTTTACAAACCAATAAATACTTTAATTTTTTATACTAATTTTAGTGTTGTATATTTGTACCAACAAAAATAAAAAATGATACTTAAAAAAATATGGAGTTATATTTCATTTCAAAAACAACCAGATTTTGAATCTGAATATAATCAAAGCATAGGTAAAGAAACTACTGACGAAAATTCAGAACAAGGGTTTATAAAACTGCCAGAAAGGAAGTTTACTAGCATGATGCATAGTATTAATCGAATTTCAATAGCTATGTTTCTAATTGGTATAATTGTAGTACTGATAAAAATATTAAAATAATATATAAAACAAAATGACAGGATTTTTAATTTTAGGAGTTGTAGTTATGCTCGTAAGCATGTGGGTTAGTGGCAGATTGAAAAGCAAATTTGCGCAATACTCTCAAATTCAATTACAAAATAATATGAGTGGTGCAGAAATTGCCGCCCGCATGCTAGCCGACCATGGCTTAAGTGATGTAAAAATTACCCAAGTGGATGGTCAATTAACTGACCATTACAACCCAGCTGACAAAACTGTAAACTTAAGTGAATCAGTTTATGGTCAGCGTAATGCTGCTGCTGCTGCTGTAGCTGCTCACGAGTGCGGACATGCAGTGCAACATGCTGAAGCTTATGCTATGTTAGGGTTACGCAGTAAATTAGTACCCGTTGTTAATATTAGTTCACGTATTATGCAGTTTGCAAATATGATTATGCTATTTGGCGGTGCTGCATTAATGTACAACGGAAATGCTATGGGAACCACACTTTTAATGGTTCTGATAGCAGCCAATGTATTTTTAACATTATTTGCAATGATTACCTTGCCTGTAGAATTTGATGCAAGTAAAAGAGCCTTGGCGTGGATGCAAAATAAAAATATTGTAACTTCATCTGAGTATGAGGGATCAAAAGATTCATTAAAATGGGCAGCTATGACCTATGTAGTGGCTGCTTTAGGCGCATTAGCCAATTTAATGTATTTTATTTCTATTTTCTTAAGAAGAGATTAATGTTATTTCCTTAATAAAAGATTGAAATATTTTCTCATCTTACTGCTTATATTTTCAACCATCTTTTCTGGTAAAACTCAATCTATAAAAATAGATTTAAACAGCCAAACTTTTGACGAGCAAAACAGAAAAATACAAGCTGTAATTCCAGTTTTTAAATACAAATCACAACCTTTTGAAGATCCTCTCTTAATAGGGCTAGAAACTAAAAAAAAAGCTGGTACATTTTACGCTAAATTACCTAATCTAACTGGATATAAGGATACTAACTATGCCTATATTTTTTATGGTGGTGTAGCAAATAGAAAAGACTTGCCCGGTTATGTTTTAACTGTATTAGTTAACAATAAAAGACGTGAAGCACCTTGTATTTTGTGGATAGATAGAAACTTTAATATGGATATGACGGACGATGGAAATCCTGACACCTTAAAGTATACTGATTTAAGTAAGGATATTTCTTTTAAAAACCCTACCAATACAAATGCTATCTATACGGTTAGAATAAGTCGATTTTCTTTTCATAATAATACAGTGTATATTGGCATGTTAAATGATTACTATAAAGACAATAGTGGCACTAAACAGTTTGTAGGTGCTGATTATTCATTTAAAGAAACCAGATTAAATACAATTGCAGGAGATTACAAAGCCGGCAATGATAGTTTTAGAATAGCGCTTAAAGATGGCAATTGTAATGGTATTTATACCGATGAAGGTGTTGATATTATTTTGATTAGTGGTTATAAAAGTAATCAGCTAAACGAAATTAGTATTCCTTATTCTAAAAAAAATGCATTTTTTGAAAAAAATGGGAAACATTATGATATTGTAAGTGTTGACGAAATAGGTAAATATATTATTATTAAAAACAATGCTAGAGTAAAAATAAAAAATGCTTTAGTAATTGGCAAAAAAATAAAAAAATTTAAATTTGCAACTAGCGATACCACAAAAAAGAAGATATCAATAAAGAAATTTAAGAAAAAGCCAACCTACATTTATGTTTGGCGTTTAGATGAAAATAATTTTATGGCTGACACATTGTCTTTGCGTATTATTAAAAATAAATATTCTGATATAATAAACATAGTCACTCTAAATTATGGTGAAAAGCCGATTATTATTAAAAGAATGAAAACCAGAAGGAATATTAATTGGCTTATTGGTTATTCCACTGCCAAAATAAATAAAAAATTATTCATTGAAAATTATCCTACAGGTATTTTAACGCGTAAAAAACTAAAGGTAAATCAAGTTGGAATAAGTCCTTCAGAATTATTACTTTTGCTGCAAGAAAATAAAATATAACCATGCAAGATTTTGACAAACAGATTGAAGCGCCTAAAAGAAAGAAAAGTCTAGGTAAGGCCATTGCAATTGGACTTTTAACATTATTACTTGGTGGTTCTGCCGCGGCCAATTTTTGGCTTTGGGATAAAGAAAAAACAGCTACAACTGCTGCTGAAAGTAAAATTGATTCTCTTAAAACATACAGTTTATTAAAAGATAGTTTATACATCGCCATAGCTGAAGAAGCAGCAAGTATTGCATCCTTAAGAACAGAAATAGCCTTATATCAAGGCGAAAACGATAGTCTTAAACAAATTCTTTCTGAAAAAGAAAGTAGAATTGCTTCCTTAAGAAGTCAGATTAGTGGCGGTGGCAGTACTAGTAAACTAAGAGCATTAAAAGATAGTATTTTAGCAATAAAAACCGAAAATACAGATTTTAAAAACAAGGTTCAAATATTATTAGCTGATAATGAAAATTACAAAGCTATGTTGGCTGAAAAAGAGCTGAAAATAACCTCTTTAAATACAGTAAATACAAAACTCTCCGATAAGGTAACTGAAGCTGCTCAACCACATTTGGGTCCTGTAATAGTAACGCCAATGTATACAAAAAAAGGAGAACAAATACCGCAATACAAAGCTAAAAAAGTAGAAAAACTTAAAATCACTTTTGATGTATTAGGTAATAAATTAACTGAAACATCTGTTGATAAAACCTACACAGTAAGAATTAAAGATCCAGATGGTATTGTTTTGAGCAATAACAATGGTAAATTGATGGATAGCAATGATGTATTTTCTGCCATAGAGACTGTAAAATTTGATGGTACAATGCAAAAAATAAATATTAATTTTACTCAAAAACCAAGTTACAAAAAAGGTAAATACAAAGTAGAATTAAAAGATGGAGATGAGGTAAAAAATACCTTCAGTTTTATTTTATTGTAGTTGTTATAAAACTAGGTATTGGCAATTACATATTGCCTAATTTTTATCAATACTTCGTTAAAATCATTTGGTAAGGCGCTTTCAAAATGAATAGGCTTTAGTGATGTTGGATGAATAAAACCTAGAGTACGGGCATGTAACGCTTGGCGAGGAATAATTTTAAAACAATTGTCTATAAACTGTTCAAATTTGGGCATTTTACTTTGTTTCACTATTTGCATTCCTCCATAGGTTTCATCGGCAAATAATGGATGTCCTAAATATTTCATGTGTGCGCGTATTTGGTGTGTCCGACCTGTTTCTAATTTACATTCTATTAATGTAGCAAAACCAAACCTTTCTAATACTTTGTAGTGTGTTATAGCTTTTTTACCTATTGTTTCATCTAAAAAAACGGCTGCCAAGCGTCTGTCTTTTAAATCGCGCGATAGATTAGCATTAATAGTACCTTCATTATCTTTCAAATCTCCCCAAACTAGGGCATTGTAAACTCTGCTAATACTATGATCAAAAAATTGTTTTGCCAAATATACCAATGCATTTTCTGTTTTAGCAATAAGCAATAGTCCACTTGTATCTTTATCTATTCTATGTACCAATCCAGGGCGCATTTCATCTGAGTAGGCTGGTAAGTTTTGAACATGGTATAATAAAGCATTTATTAAAGTCCCTGTATAATTATTAAAACCCGGATGCACAACCATGCCAGCACTTTTATTTACTAATAATAAATCATTATCTTCATATATTATTTCAATAGGAATATTTTCTGCAATTAGCTCTGGATTTTTAGGTGGATTGGGAAGTACAATTGTAACTATATCTGCTGGTTTTACCTGATAATTACTTTTTACTTTTCTATCATTTACCAAAATACTCCCCACTTCAATAGCCCTTTGAACCTTGGTTCTAGTAGCATTCTCTACCCTACTGGTTACAAATTTATCAAGCCGAATTAGACTTTGCCCTTTATCAGCTATAAACTTAAAATGTTCATACAGCTCTTGTTCTTCTTCCAGAAAATCTTCCATCTATGATACAAAGGTAAAACTAAAATCAAAAACTTAACAAATCAATTATTAATAATGTAATATAAAATATCTTTTAGTTTTGTATTTTTGCATTTAATTATATGTCAGAAATAACACACGAAATATCTTTAGACACGTTTTATAATCAAATTCAATTTGCTTTAAACAACTATAAAACGCATGGTTTAAAATCAGAGAATTATAGTAATATTATTATTTGTGGACTAGGCGGAAGTGGTATTGGCGGAAGAATTGCCAAAGCCTATTTTTCTAATAAATCAACATTACCAATAGAGGTTTATAGCGATTACAGTTTGCCATTTTACACATCGTCTAAAAGTTTATTAATACTATGTTCTTACAGTGGTTTTACAGAAGAAACTTTAGAAATGTATAAACAAGCTGCTGTTATTAATTGTGATATTATTGTTATTTCTTCAGGAGGGGAGTTAACGGATTGGTCTATTCGTGACAAAAGAAATTATTATCCAATCGAATTGGGTTATCAACCAAGAATGGCTTTAGGTTTTTCATTTAGTTACTTACTTTTAATTTTAGGTGAATTATTTAATCATAATACAAAAGATGAACTTAAAAACACAAGTTTATTGTATGCTGATAAAGAACAACATAAAGGTACGGCTTCTCAAATGATTTCCTTTTTTGAATCAACGCTTGAAAATAAATATGCCGTTATTACAGATAATGCAACCGAGGCCATTGGAACACGTTTTTGTCAACAATTACAAGAAAATGCCAAAACAGAATGTTTTGTAAATGTATTGCCTGAGGCTAACCACAATGCTTTTGAAACATACTATGGTGTATTACCTACTAATTTTATTTTTTTAAACAGTTTTACAAATGATAGAAATACAGGACGTTTTGCTTACCTGAAACAATTGTTAGAAAAACAAGGAAATAAAGTGTTTGAAATAAATTTGGCAAACGCTTCTATAACTGAATTACTGAAAGCTATTTATATTACAGATTGGTATTCCATTTATTTGAGTGATAAAAATGGTTCAGATAGAATGAATGTATCAAACATAATGGGCTTAAAAAATTTCTTAAAAACATTTTAACAGTTTGAAATTAGTTACTTTTTTATTAAACAATACTCAAAAACTAGGTATTTATACCAATGGTAAAATTTATGATGTAAATGCCCATAATGGGAAATTGCCTAATAATATGCTTTCACTTTTGCAAGGAGGAGAATCTGCAATGGATGAAATGCGCCAAGCGGAATTAGAAATTAAAGAAGGTAAAACCAATCAAGAAGGCCTTCCCTATTCAGATTCAATTTTATTAGCGCCTATTACAAATCCAACCAGTTGCAGAGATGGCTATGCATTCAGGCAGCACGTTGCTGCTGCTAGAAGAAATAGAGGCGTTCCAATGATTCCAGAGTTTGATCAATATCCCATTTTTTATTTTACCAATCATAATGCCATTCAAGGTCCTGGTGATATTTGGTGTATGCCAGATCATTTTCAAAAACTAGATTTTGAATTAGAAGTTGCAGTAATAGTAGGTAAAACTGGTAGAAATATTAAAGCAGAAAAAGCAGATGAATACATAGCAGGTTATACCATTATGAATGATATGAGCGCACGTACTTTACAAATGGAAGAAATGCTTTTAAATTTAGGACCAGCAAAGGGCAAAGATTTTTCAACTGTAATAGGCCCTTACATGGTAACACCAGATGAAATCAAAGAAACATTAACCTCTGCTAAAGCCAATCATACTGGAAATAGCCACAACTTAGATATGAAATGTTGGGTAAACGGAATAGAAGTAAGTAGCGGAAATGTTGCTCAAATGGATTGGACTTTTGCAGAAATTATAGAACGTTGTGCGTATGGTGTTGATGTAATTGCAGGCGATGTAATTGGCAGTGGAACAGTTGGCACAGGATGCTTTTTAGAATTAAACGGTACAGGATTATTAAATGATAAAAGTTTTGTTCCACAATGGCTTAAAGCCAATGATATAGTAGAAATGGAAATAACAGGACTAGGAAAACTTACCAGTACGATAAAAGCAGTAGAATCATCCTTTTCTATCCTCGACTTAAAAAAAGCTACATTAGAAATGTAAATTATATTACGAATAATGAACCCTATAAAATTACATTATTTGTTATTTATTATAGGAACGATTTGTTTAGGTTTATTATCACACCAGTTCATCCTTATACCTTTATTCATAGGCGATTTGCTTTATGGCACAATCACTTACTATATATTTAGATTTATTTTAATAAAAAAGGATTTAAAGCTATGCATCCTATTCTCATTTCTATTTTGTTTTTCAATAGAATTTCTATAATTAAACAATACATTAAGCAGAAAAATAAAGTTTTAGAAGCTTTAGAAAAACTCATTGAACTAAAAACAAAATACTATAAAACTATTTACGCACTGTAATGGAGTGCCGGTTTATTGCAATAAAACTATTCTACCCAACTTAAATAATACCGAGGGTCTTCAATATTCATAGCTGCTTGGGTTATTTGTAAAGGATAAAAAGGATCTACCATTATAGCTAATTCTTTAGTCTCTTTAGCGCCAATACTTTTTTCTACAGTACCAGGATGTGGTCCATGAGGTATGCCTTTAGGGTGTAAAGTTATCATACCTTTTTCTACATGTTTTCTGCTCATAAAATCACCATCTACATAATATAAAACCTCATCGCTATCTACATTGCTATGGTTATAAGGAGCTGGTATTGAATTTGGATGATAATCAAACAAACGGGGTACAAAAGAACAAATAACAAAATTATGTCCTTCAAAAGTTTGATGAATTGGTGGTGGCATATGCACACGCCCTGTTATAGGCTCGTAATTATGAATACTAAAACCGAATGGATATACCAAACCATCCCAACCTATGGCATCAAAAGGATGTGTTGCATAAGTATAGGGAAATAATTGATTGCCTTTTTTTATCATCACTTTAAAATCACCTTCTTCATCATGAGTTTCTAAATTTTCAGGTAATTTTATATCGCGCTCACAATAAGGCGAATGTTCTAAAAACTGCCCCAGAGAATTTAAATATCTTTTTGGTGCTCTAATTGGGCTAAAAGATTCTATAATAAACAAACGGTTATTTTCATCGTTAAAATGCATTTGATAAATTACACCACGCGGCACTACCAAATAATCTCCATACTCAAATGGTATGCTACCATATAAGGTTTTTAAAACACCAGAACCTTGGTGAATAAAAATAACTTCATCAGCATCTGCATTTTTGTAAAAATAGGTAATCATACTCTTCTTAGGCGCTGCGCTAGACAGATAGACATCTTTATTAAACAATTGAACCACTATGCTTTCTAAATAATCATCGTTAGCTAAACTATTAAAAGTTAAAAAACTTCTATTTTGCATATTGTTTGCAATTGCTGCTTTAGGCGCTACATCTATTGGTTCTCCTATAGCTTTTACCAAAGTAGGTGGATGAGAATGGTACACCAAAGAATAAATACTTGAAAAACCTTCGGTACTTACTAACTCCTCAGAATATAAGCTACCATTGGGTTTTCTAAATTGTGTGTGTCTTTTTGCAGGAATTTTTCCAGCTTTATAATAAAATGGCATAAAAATACTTTTAAATTTGTGGGTAAATTTAATCATTTTTGTAAACATGTTAAACTTTAATAAAATTTGTTTTTTATTTATAATACTTCTAACAGCATTTTTAAATGAATCTTGTAAAGATTCTGCTAGCTATAGATATATTAGCGACACTGATACTACCTTTACTAAAGATATTAGAGATATATCTAAAAAAATAAATGCACAACCAAAAGAAGCAGAATTATTTTATAAAAGAGCTAAAACTTTTTATTTTGAAGAAAAAATCAAAGATGCTTTAATAGATATTGATTATGCTATGGAACTCGATTCTATTAATCCACTGTATTGCTTTACAAAAGGTAAATATTTAATGAGTGGCGATACTGCAGATGCTGTAGCTGCTGAATTTTGTTATAAAAAAGCAATACGTTTAAGACCTGATTATGTGGAGGCTTACTTTGATTTAGCTAAAATACAATTTGCAAAACAAGCTTATAACGATGCACAAGAAAACTATTTTAAAGCCAGTAAATTAGACCCTTCTAATCCTATTCCTTACTTTTATTTAGGATTAATGGCAAAGGAGCAAAAAGACACAGCTAAATCAATTGAATTGTTTGAAAAAACTTTAGTTTATGACGGTAATTATTATGATGCAGTAGTACAATTAGGTAATTATTATGCAGAAAAAAATGATAAAAAATGTTTAATTTTATTTGATAGAGCCTTAAAATTAAATGAATATAGTGCAGAGGTAATGTATGCCAAAGGTTTGTATTTACAAAAACAAAATGCTTACAGAGATGCTGCCATATTATACGAACAAGTTTCTAAAATTGACCCTGGTCATTTCTTTGCCCGCTATAATTTAGCGTTTATAAATGCTAATTTTAGCAATTATGAAAAAGCATTAAAATTATTAGATGAGGTATTATCTTTAAAAAAGGAATACCCCGAAGCACTTACTTTAAGAGGATTTGTTAAAGAAAAAATGAATAACTCATTAGGCGCTTATTCGGATTATCAAGCCGCACTACAATTGGATAAAAACCAAAAACTAGCAATTGAAGGATTAAAAAGAGTTAAAGTTGTTACTTCTTTCTAAAAAATATTTCAGCAGGACTGCCATTGTAATCAAGCCCTAATTGCAGTTTAGTTTCATTTAAAGAAATAATATCTGCAGTATCTGATTGACCTAAAAGCGTGGCTTTTACTCTTTTAGTGCCACCTATAAACTGCCATTTGGTTCTTGTAGAATCATCTGTTGCGCATTTCTTAGCGTTTTCATAAGCACTTAAAAAACTATCTTTAAAAAATTGGTAACTATCATCTTTCATGCAAGCTTGAATTATACCAGGAATATTCCAAATGCTATTATCAGAAATTTTAACATCGTACACCTCCCACTTATTAGCCGTTAGCTTAATGAGCGTACTATCTATTGGCAAAACAGGCACAACAATTGGTGTAATAGGTTTATCAACTTTCTTTTTACAAGCATTAATAAAGCAAACAAAAGCCGCTAATACCAATATTTTTTTCATATATAAAATACTAATGCTTAAAAGTTACAACACCATCAATTCCACTGTATTTAACTTTTAATTCCATTGTAGTGGCATCTAATACATTGATATCACTCGTATCATCAATTATGATAGTACCTGTTAATTTTAAATTGATATACATTTTATCATTCCCAATTAATTTGTAGGCACTATTAGTAGAATCAGGATCTGTAGGATTGCATTTTGAAGGCAAATCAAACGAAGTTAAAACATTAGAAAGTTTAAACTTATAAGTATTATCCTTGTCGCAGGCACTTACAAATGGGGTATTCCAAATATCAGTTCCGCTGGCTTTAAAACCAGAAACTTTCCAAGTTGTATCAGACAGAAATTGCTGTTTTGTTTTGGTAGAAACAGGTGTTTTTGGTGGCTCAGGATCTTTATTTTTGTCTTTGCAACTATAAATAACACCTGCTGAAAGTAGCACTAATACAATTATTTTTTTTTTATTCATAACTTAAATACAAATATAATATAATTTTAAGGTTATTTTGCAACTCTAAAAAAATGGATTGGTATAAAGATTGGTTTAACAGTAAATACTATCATATTTTGTATGGTAAACGCAATGAGGATGAGGCTGAGGCAATGCTAAGTAAAATATGTAATTTGTTGGATTGTAAGCAAAATGAAAAGGCCTTAGACTTGGCGTGTGGCAAAGGTAGGCATTCTAAATACCTAGCATCGCTGGGTCTTAAAGTGTGGGGAACAGATTTAAGTGAAAATAGTATTGAATGTGCCAAAACTTTTGCAAATGACAATCTCCATTTTGAGGTTCAAGATATGCGTAAAGTGTATAAAACCAATTTTTTTGATTATGTATTTAACTTGTTTACCAGTTTTGGATATTTTGAAAATTTTTCAGACAATCTGGAAACTCTAAAAGCTGTAAAAAACAATTTAAAAACAGAAGGCATTTTTATTCAAGATTATTTGAATGCTGAAATTATTAAAAGTAACTTGAAAGAATATGAAGAGATAGAAATAGATGGAATAGTATTTAAAATACGAAAAAAGATAATTACTGGCGAATATGAAGAAAGTGAAATGATAGTTAAAAGTATTAATTTTACTGCAGATGATATGTATTTTCATTTTGAAGAAAAAGTAAACTTATTTACCTTGTCTGATTTTGAGGCTATGTATAGCATGGTAGGTTTAGATATTTTAAATGTTTATGGCAATTATAATTTTGATGAATTTAATCCTGAAAATTCTGAAAGATTAATTCTAATTTCGCGCCCTCAATGATAAAATCTATAGATACTTTTTTATACAAACTAATTAACCAAGGTTATACTGCGGAATGGCTAGATTTTGTAATGATTAAATTCTCAGATAAATATTTTTGGATACCATTGTATGTTTTTTTATTTGTAATAATTATTAAAGTATTTAAAAAGAAAGCGATTATCATTTTACTTTGCCTTGGGCTAGCAGTTGTTGCTTCCGATAGATTGACAAGTGGTTTTATAAAACCTTTAATTAAAAGAGAAAGACCATGCCAAGTGGAAGCTTTATCTCCACGCGTTATTGACCCTTGTCATGATACTGGTAGTATGCCCTCATCTCATTCTGCCAATCATTTTGCTATTTCAGTTTTTTTAGTTCTTTTGTTCTCCAAAACACAAAAATTTATTAAATATTCATTCTTTATTTGGGCATTTATGGTGGCTCTTAGCCGTGTATATTGTGGAGTTCATTATCCTACAGATGTTTTTATTGGTGGATTAATTGGTGCTGCACTTGGTTTTACTTTTTTCAACTTACATCAATTAATAGAAAGGAAAATAAAATGGGCATAACTATACCTGCTTTAATTCTATTATTAGGGCCATTGCTTGGTGTTTTTATTTATTTTAGAATGAAGCCTAAAAACACTAAAATAATATCCAATACCGTTTTATTTAGTGGGGCATTTTTATTAGGTGTGGCTGTGTTTGGATTAATGCCAGAATTGTTTAGCAATATAAAACAAGCAGGACTATGGCTAATGTTTGGTTTTTTATTTCAATTATTTTTAGAACGTTTTACAGGTGGTATTGGGCATGGGCATATTCATAGCCATGAGATTCCAAAAAATATTTGGGTACTTTATGTTGGATTATACATGCATGCTTTATTTGAGGGATATAGTGCTGGACTGAGCAATTACCTAACCCCCACAGTACTTTCAAGCATGGTAATTGGTATTTCTATTCACGAGGCTCCAGCGGCATTTTCGCTAAGTTTATTATTAAAACAAAAACTAAAAATTCATAGAAATTTAATTTTAGCTATTTTATTTTATGTTCTAGCTACGCCTATTGGTTATACGTTTGGTGTTTATATTCACTCCGAAAATATAATTAGCGATAATGTTTCTCAAATTATTACAGCCATTATTGCAGGTACATTTTTACATATCAGTACTACCATTGTTTTTGAAACTACACTTTGGAAAAAAGAAGGTCTTAGTAAATGGATTTTTATTTTAGGTGGACTTATTATTTCTTATTTAGCGTGCTTAATTGGGTAGTTTTTTTGTCATTTTAATGTCAATTGCACAATATTTTTAAACATATTGCATTATGTTTGCATGGTGTTTAACTATAAAATTAAAAATTGTTTTGTTGTCTTATTTTTATTATTTCATATTGTTGTAAAAGCGCAAGTAGCTGGAAAGGGTACCTATGCTTTTTTAAATATGTTTCCAAGCGCAAGGAGCTTATCGTTGGGTACTAATTTTATATCTGCTATCGACAAGGATTTAAGTGTTGGCTACCAAAATCCTGCTGCACTGAATGAAAAAATGCATAACCATGCTTTTGCCTCTTACAATAATTACGTAGCAGATATTAACTCAGGTTTCTTTGGATATGCCAGACACTATAAAAAACTAGGTACTTTTAGTGCCAATATATTTTACTTAGACTATGGAAAATTTGAGGGTTATTTACCCAATGGATTAGCTACTGGCACATTTACCGTAAAAGACCAATGCTTTCAAGTTTCATATGGCAATGCCTACAAAGAAAAACTGAGATATGGTGCAAATTTAAAGTACGTCTATTCCATATACGAAGCATACGTAAGCAACGGAATAGCGACCGATTTATCGGCTATATATACCGATACGGCTAAGCAGTTAAATATTACAGCATTTGCAAGAAATATTGGCTTTCAGGCTATTCCTTATGGCAATAATGGTAGACAACCACTGGCATTTGAAATGGCAATTGCATTTTCTAAAAAATTAAAATATTTACCTTTCAGATATAATTTGGTGCTTAATAATTTACAAAAACCTGATATGCGTTATGAAATAAGTAACACCAAAGAAAAAGATGAAAATGGCAACCTAAAAGTTAAAAAAATGACCTTAGGAGACAATGTTTTAAGACATCTTGCATTAGGCGGAGAATTTAATTTATCCAAACATTTTGTAGTACGATTTGGATATAATCACCAACGCAGAAAAGAAATATCACCTGAGCAAAAACGTGGAACGACAGGTTTTAGTTGGGGCTTAGGATTTAGAATAAGTAAATTAAATATTAGCTATGGTAGCGCCTCGCTTTTCCCAGGCTTTAATTCCAATCAGTTTAGTATTTTATGCAACTTAGGAGAGTTTTATAATTCTAAAAGAAAATAATTATCCTTAAGCTGATACTTCAGAATCATCAGTAGATTCTTTTCTGGTAAACTCATCAAAATCGTACTCAGGTAAAAGTTCGCTTTTGACATGTTTTACAGTTTCATTTAGGGCTTCTACAAATTTATTAAAATCTTCTTTGTACAAAAATATTTTAGATTTTACATAATTGCCATCTTCAAACTTGCGTGTGCTTTCAGTTATTGTTAAAAAATAATCATTGCCTTTGGTGCTACGTACATCAAAAAAATATGTGCGTTTACCGGCCTTCACCCGCTTAGAAAAAATACTATTTTTATCTTTATTCTCTTCCATCATCTGTTATTAAAAAGTACGCTAAATAACATTATTTTTTTTATTCTAAAAAATTTTTATTATTTTAGCACGTAATTTGCATCAATTACTTCAAATGAACAGAATACTTTTACTTCTTATTACTTTCTATTTTATAATACCTTGTCAAGCCAAAACAGCAGACAGCTCAAGATCTATGCAAGTAGGTGATAGCATTTTCATATCTGCTTGTCCTAAAAATGGATTTCAGTTTATTCAATATTATAAAAAAACACGTTTTCCAAGTCCTAATGCTACTTACAATAAAGAAACTGGAGATGATTTTTATGAATATTTCTTCCTAGATGGTGATTTTGATGCTAAAATATTGCCTTTTGAGTATGGTAACAACAGGTATAAAATATTAAGTATTAAAATTTTTGCAGATAAAGTGACAAATGCAGACAGACCGGTTCTATTTGTAGAATTAGGTTTAAATACAGTAGCATGGATAGAGCTAGGCGCAGTTTCTGCTTTTGAAATATATGTTGAATAAGTTTTAAAGACTTAAGCACTTATCGTATGACTTTTAATCGCTTTTTACTCAAAAAAATAATCAATAAAATAGTAAAAATTATTAGTTGGATTATTTTAACGAAAAAAAAGTGTTTCCAACAAAACAGATTACCGATGCCAAGCTTGAGCCAATAAATATTCAGAAAAAAGAATTACCTAAAATAGCAACGTATTTATGCTATAAGTTAAAATCGATTTATACCGATAGTAACAATATTTACAACACATTAAAATATAACTTGCAAATACAAGCCGAAAGTATTTTGATAAATTATGTAGCAAAAACAATAGCTCAAAATATAAGAAATGGAAGTATTATAGTGATAGAAAATAAATTTACATTTATGATGTAAAAAATTTACTTTTGAAAAAAATGATTAAGAACTTTCTTAAAGATATATTTTTAATTGCAAAAATTAGAAACCGTTTTATTCCATCGGTGCAAATAGCACAAGTGCAAATGCTACAAAACTATCAAAAAGCAGCGGCAGAAAATACTTTGCCCGCTATTAAAAATGCTGGATTTAGAGTATTTTCTCAATTTGAAGAAGATGGCCTCTTATTGTATATATTTTCGGTATTAAGCATGTCTCACAAAACATTTATTGAAATAGGCAGCGATGATGGTGTGAATAGTAATTCGGCTAATTTATATTTTAATTTTGGTTGGCATGGCTTATTTATAGATGGCAATTCAAATGCTATTAAACGAGGTGAAAAATTTTACAATAAATATCCGCATCCTTGGTATTACAAACCAAAATTTATTTGCTCAAAAGTAACTCGCGAAAATATCAATCAATTAATAAACAGTGCTGATATGAAAGGAGAAATTGGCTTGCTTTCAATAGATATAGATGGCAACGATTATTGGATATGGGATGCTATAGATACTATTCAACCTCAAGTAGTCATAATAGAAACCCATGTAGAGTTTGGTTTAAATGATATTGTGGTGCCTTATAATCCCAATTACTTTTACCCTGGCAAACACGCAATATACCATGGGGCTTCGCCTGTAGCGATGAATAATTTAGCTAAACGCAAAGGATACAGACTTGTGGCGGCTAATCAACTGGGATTTAATTTTATTTTTGTTAAAAATGGTTTAGCAGATGCCCTAATACCTGAGGTTTCAGTTGAATCCGTATTAACCCATCCATCGGTAACAGATGGGTACAAAAAATTTGAACCAATTAAAGATTGGGAATACCTGAAAGGATAAGAAATGAGCCATAAATATATACCTTCCAAAAGCTTAGAAGAAGTAAATGCAAGTGTGGATACTTTGGCTAAAAAAAGTCTATGGAAAAGAATTTTCTCTTTCTTTGGTCCAGCATATTTAGTAGCGGTTGGCTATATGGACCCTGGCAATTGGGCTACTGATATAGAAGGCGGCAGTAGATATGGGTATGCGCTTATTTGGGTTTTGGTAATGAGCAACATTATGGCAATTGTATTGCAAACACTCAGTGCGCGTTTAGGTATTATTTACAAAAAAGATTTAGCTCAAGTAAATAGAGAAACCTACCCTCCTGTTATTAATTTTTGTTTGTATATTTTAGCCGAATTAGCCATAGCAGCTTGCGACTTAGCCGAAATTATTGGTATGGCCATTGGGCTAAATTTATTATTTGGCTTGCCTATGATTTGGGGTGTATCTATTACCATATTAGACACGTTTTTACTTTTGTATTTGCAAAAATTAGGTATTCGTAAAATGGAAGCTTTTATTATTAGTTTAATTATTATTATAGCAGCCTCATTTGTTATTGAGCTCTATTTTGTAAAGCCAGATATTGTATGTATATTTAGTGGTATAAAACCTAGTTTGCCTGATGATTATGCACTTTATATAGCCATTGGTATTATTGGTGCTACCGTTATGCCGCACAATCTTTATTTGCACTCTGCCTTGGTTCAAACACGTAAAATTGGCGATGACGATGAATCCAAAAGAAAAGCCATTAAATGGAATTTTATAGACAGTGCGGTTGCCTTAAACTTAGCCTTGTTTGTAAATGCTGCTATTTTAATACTTGCTGCCTCCGCTTTTCATAACAATGGTATGACAGAAATAGCAAGTATAGAAGATGCGCACAAACTTTTAGAACCGCTTGTAGGAAATAAATGGGCGCCTATGCTATTCGCCATAGCCCTTATAGCTGCAGGCCAAAGCAGCACCGTAACAGGTACCTTGGCTGGGCAAATAGTAATGGAAGGCTATTTACATATCCGTATTAATCCATGGTTGCGCAGAATACTTACCCGCGCAATTGCAATTATTCCAGCGTTTATTACTATATTAATAGCGGGCGAAGATAAAATGACAGATTTATTAATATTTAGCCAAGTGGTTTTAAGTATTCAGTTAGCCTTTGCAGTAATTCCTTTGGTGTATTCTGTTAGCAATAAGCAAATGATGGGTAAATTTGTTATCAAGCCTTGGTTGATTATTGTCTCAGTAGTTATTACAGGCATTATATTATATTTAAATATAAAAATGGTAATGAATAAAGCGCTTTCATTTTATAATGGTACAGAGAGTTTTGGTATTAAACTTTCAATTATTATTGGGCTTATTTTATTTGCTACCTTATTGGCTATCACTATACTTTATCCATTGATTTCTAAAAGAAGAAAAGAGCGTCAAAACACTATACATAAAAAACATATTTCTTTAAATATACAGCCACTAAACGATTATAATAAAATAGCATTAGCCTTAGATTTTAGCGAAATGGATAGCCGCATAATTCCACATGCTTTTAAACAATCGAATGCCAACACTACTTTTGTATTAATTCATATTGTAGAAAGTGCTAATGCCAAGTACTTGGGCAATAATGCAGCAGATGAAGAAACCTTAAAAGATTTTGAACAATTAAATATTTACAAAACTAACTTTGAGAGCTTGGGTAAAAATGCCATTATTTGCCTTGGCTACCGCAACCGTGCAGACGAAATAGTGCGTATTTGCAAAGAAGAAAACGTAGATTTAATTATTCTTGGTGCTCATGGGCATAAAGGTATTATGGACTTTGTATATGGGCAAACCATAGAAAGCGTGCGCCACAAGATTAATATACCGGTGTTGATAGTAAATTAAAGTAATTTATTTGCGTATTCGGGATATCACAATACATTAAAAATACTATTTCTCATCATTTTCTAAATCTTCATATTTTTTTTGACATTTCGCTTAATTCTTATTCTGTTTTTACTCCTAAATTCATAACTGAATTATTAGCCGATTCTTGTGATGAAACTAATTCATTGACTTTTAAATGAAGAATAGCAGAAAATCTATAAATAATTTTTGAATAATAAATAAGCTTATAAACGCTACTCCATGTATTATGTATCTTATTACATCATCTATATTTTGCTTGTAAAACATTTTATTGGCAAGCCAAAAAATTATTAAACACAATGCTACGATAAAAGTAATAGAATTGCCAAGTATAGCAGTTGCTGTTAATTTTTCAAATAGAAGTTCTTTTTTTTATGATATTTGTTCATTTTTAACTTTAAATCATTTTCTGAAATTACTTGTTTATTCAACGATTGCAGATTTCCTCTTTCAATTTTCTATATAATTACCATTTTTTCAAATAATTCATCAATAGAAAAATTGTCTGGAAAAGTATTGATTGTTTCAATTACTTTAATTTTGTTGAGCATAACTATTCACCAAAGTTCATAGATTTTATTTGTTCTACTATTTGTTTTTGCTTCTTCCAAAGCCTTACCCAATCCTTCTATATCTTTACCACCTGAGGTAGCAAAAAATGCTTGTCCCCCACCGCCACCATTTATGTGCTTAGCCAATTGGCTTACAATATTACTACAATTAATACCTTTTTCGGCAACCAATTTATCGCTACAAAACACTGTAAGTATAGGCTTTTCGTTTATCACAGAGGCTAACACACCAAATATATTTTCATACTCATTGCGCATTTGGAAACAAATGGTTTTTAAATGCTCGGCACTGATATTGTCTACACGCTCAAAAATAGTAGCAATACCTTTATCAGTATTAATTTTAGAAACCAAATATTGCTTGGCTTCGTTAGCTTTTTCTAATTCTAAAATATCTAATTTTTTTTGTAAATCTGCTTTATCGGTTTTCAGTTTTTCTAACGCTGTTTCTATGTTTTTAGGTTCGCCTAGCAATTGGTTAATGGTATTTATTTGGTTTTCCAATTGTTTGTAATAAGCCTCAACTTTAATATTGGTAATAGCTTCTATTCTTCTTACACCAGCAGCCACACTACTTTCAGCCATTATTTTAAACGCATTGATAACGCCTGTATTTTTAACATGTGTGCCGCCACATAGCTCTACCGAGTAGTTTTTATCAAAAGTAATAACACGTACCAAGTCGCCATATTTTTCGCCAAATAAGGCAGTAGCACCTAGTTTTTCAACTGCATTTTTAATGGGTATATTGCGTTGCTCATCTAAAGGTATGTAAACTTTAATTTTAGCATTAACAATATCTTCTATTTGGGTTAGTTCAGCATCGGTTACTTTGGTAAAATGGCTAAAATCAAAACGCAAACCATCGGCATTTACTAAACTACCTTTTTGTGCCACATGGTTGCCCAATACTTGCTTTAATGCAGCATGCAATAAATGTGTAGCCGAGTGGTTATTCATGCTTAAATTTCGCTTTGTTTCATTTACTTTTACCTCAAAACTTTGCTGCGTATCTGTAGGCAATTTATTGACATAATGGATAATTAAATCATTTTCCTTTTGGGTATCAATAATAGCTATTTCTTCGCCATTTACTATACCTTTCATGGTGCCAGTATCGCCCACTTGTCCACCACTTTCGCCATAAAAAGGGGTAACATTAAATACCAATTGAAACTGTTCCTTATCTTTGGCTTTTACAGTTCTAAAGCGTGCTATTTTTACATTGGCTTCTAAATAATCATAGCCTATAAATTCTTCATAATCATCATCTATTAAATATTGCCAATCACCTGTTTCCTTTATTGCATCTGCTCTACTTCTTGTTTTTTGTTCAAACAATAAGGCTTCATAGCCTTTAACATCCACAGTAAAGCCATTTTCAGAGGCTATTAATTGTGTTAAATCTAATGGAAAGCCAAAAGTGTCATACAATTCAAAAGCTGTTTTACCATCAACAACTTCTTTATTTTTTTCAATATAATTGGTAATTCTTTCAAGCCCCATAGAAAGTGTTTTTAAAAATGTATTGCCTTCCTCTTGTATCACTTTGGCAATAAAATCTTTTTGTGCCAACAATTCTGGAAAAGTAGCACCAAACTCTGCACTTAAAACAGGCAATAATTTATAAATAAATGGCTCACGCATACCCAAGTAGCTATAACCATAGCGCAAGGCTCGTCTTAATATTCTACGAATAACATAGCCAGCGCCAGTATTACTAGGCATTTGTCCATCGGCTATACAAAAGGCTACAGCACGCACATGGTCGGCTATAACTCTAAATGCAATATCTATTTTAGTATCTGTACCGGCATATTTTTTGCCAGTTATGATTGCAAGTTCTTTAATTAAGGGTTGAAAAATATCAGTATCATAATTGGATTTTTTATTTTGTAAAATTCTTGTTAATCGTTCAAAACCCATCCCTGTATCGACATGTTGCGCTGGTAATTTCTCCAAACTGCCATCGGATTTTCGGTTAAACTCCATAAACACATTGTTCCATATTTCTATTACCTCTGGGTGGTCGTTGTTTACCAATGTAGCACCATCTATGGCTTTTCGGTCGGCATCACTGCGCATATCCACATGTATTTCTGTACATGGGCCACATGGACCAGTATCGCCCATTTCCCAAAAATTATCTTTTTTATTGCCTTTTAAAATTCTTTTCGGGTCTATCAGTTTTGCCCAATGGTCGTAGGCCTCTTGATCAAATACTAAGCCTTCTTTTTCATCCCCTTCAAAAACAGATACGTATAATATGTTTTTATCAATGCCATATATGTCTGTTAGCAATTCCCAACTCCATTCTATGGCTTCTTTCTTAAAATAATCGCCAAAACTCCAATTTCCCAACATTTCGAACATAGTATGGTGGTAATGGTCAACCCCTACTTCTTCTAAATCATTGTGTTTACCGCTTACACGCAAACATTTTTGGGTATCAGCAGCACGGTTATATGGCGCTTTTTTATTGCCTAAAAAATAATCCTTAAATTGATTCATCCCTGCATTTGTAAACATTAATGTAGGATCATTTTTTACAACAATAGGTGCAGAAGGCACAATAGTATGTTGCTTATTTTGAAAAAATTCTAGAAAAGTTAATCGTATTTTTTGGGCGGTAATCATTGTATGTTAAAATAAACTGCTATTTTTGAAGTCTGAAAAAAGTTAAGCTACAAAAATAAAGAAACCAAAAGATTAAACCAATGGCAAAAACCAAATATCTATTTAATCCTAAAACATTAAACTACGAAAAATTCAAATTAAGCAGTTGGGTTATTGTTTTAAGAGGTATTGGCGTTTTTTCATTTTCAATTATTC
>JABMMZ010000044.1 GCA_013205405.1 Bacteroidota bacterium
ATTTAGGTTCTATTATCATAATACCAATTATCATTATCATGGTTTCAAATACTAAGTACACAGACTATTTTATGTATTTAATTGGGCCTTTTGCATTAGTGTATTTAATATATGAAATGAATAGTTTTACAAATGCAGAAAATAAAAAATTATTAGCGGCTGTGATTTTTATGTTGTTTTCGATTCTGTTTTGGGCATTTTTTGAACAAAGTGGAGGATCTTTAAGTTTATTTGCAGCCAATAACTTAAACAACGCAGTTTTTGGAATAGAATTAAGTCCGAATGGTGTAAATAATTCAGCAAATTCCCTTTTTGTAATTGTATTTGCTGCATTAGTAGGAATTATATGGCTATGGCTGAATAAAAGAAAAATTGAACCTAACACAGTTATTAAATTTGGATTAGCCTTTTTGTTTTTAGCAGGGGGTTTTTATGTTTTTTATTACACAAAATTTTTAGCCGACTTTGGCGGAAGAACCTCACTTGGCTTATTTACTTTTGGGTGGTTTGTTATTACATTTGGTGAACTATGTTTGTCGCCAATTGGCATGAGTGCCATGACTAAATTGTCGCCTAAAAAAACACAAGCTGTTATAATGGGAATGTGGTTTTTGGCAAGTGCTTATGGGCAATATTTTGCTGGATTACTAGGCGCAAATATTGCAGAAGCTTCAAAAAATGCTTCAAATCTAGAAAAACTTAATGTGTATACAGAAGGGTATCAAAAGCTTGGTATTTATGCATTAATTGCAGGTTTATTATTGATTGTTATTTCACCAGTTATTAAAAAACTAATGCAAGAAGTTAAATAATGTGTTTTAAATTCATCCTTAATTTAGCCTTCTTTGCTTTTTATTCAAGTTCATTTGCTCAAACTTTAGATTCGCTAAAGCCACACAAAAAGCCATTAAAAACATTATTCTTAAAAAAGAATTTAACTTTTAGAAATGCTGCATTGGCAATAGATTATGGTTTAAATAAAAGTTTAAAAATTAGAGATTCTATAAAATTTAACTTAAAATGGCAAGAAACATTTTCAGATAATTTTGATAGTTTAAATTTAAGTAAATGGCGAAGGGGTCAACCATGGGGAGAGTATCATCCCAAACATTTACACCAATATTATAGTAATAATGAAATAAAGGTTGAAAATGGATGTCTTTATTTAGGAGGTAGTTACAGTCCTAAAACGTATGTAAACCAAGATAGCGCCTTAACTATACCTTATGCTGTTGGTTTAATAAATTCCGATATTTCATTTCAGCAGAAATATGGTTACTTTGAAATTAGGAGTAAAAATCCGCAAGGTGCTGCTACATTGCCTGCTTTTTGGTTAACAGGGGCTCACAGATGGCCACCCGAAATAGATATTTTCGAAATGTATGGAGGCAAAGGTACCGGCAAAATTCACAACCAATATGCTACAGTACATTGGGGTAAAAATGGTACTAAAAGCAGAGGTTATTTAACCAAGAAAATTAATTTGCCCAATAATACCGATACCGTTTTTCATGTCTACGGCTGTTATTGGTCGCCTAAATTTATCAAATTTTATACAGATGGCAAACTGGTGCGTTATTTCAGGGTAAATAAAAAAATGCGCAAATGGCTTGATGACGAAATGGTTGTTATAATTAATAATTGTTTTCAATTAGAATATTTGAAATATCTGACTGTTAAATTTAAAAGTAATAAATTTGTAGTTGATTGGGTAAGGGTTTATAAACTAAGAGGATAAGAATAATTAGAGTGAGTTTTTTTCGTTTACTTTGCTTATCTATCCGATATATCATTTTTTGCATTAAAATTAAAAACCTATTTTCGCACCCTATTAAAAGAATAAATGGAAATATTGATAATGACCAGCCAAATAATATTGGCTCTTGCTATTTTGGTTACCTTGCACGAATTAGGGCATTTTGCAGCAGCAAGAATGTTTGGAATAAAGGTTGAAAAATTTTATCTGTTTTTTGATGCTTGGGGTTTTAAATTATTAAAATTTAAAAAAGGCGATACAGAATATGGTATTGGTTGGTTGCCATTAGGTGGATATGTAAAAATAGCCGGTATGATAGACGAAAGTTTGGATACTGAACAATTAAAAAAACCTGCTGAACCATGGGAATTTAGAAGTAAGCCAGCTTGGCAACGTTTAATTGTAATGCTTGGCGGTGTTGTAGTAAATTTTGTTTTAGGCTTTATTATATTTATTTGTACAACTTGGCATTATGGCGAAGAAAAATTACCGATTGAAAAAGTAAAATATGGCGTGTATGCCTACGATATTGGTAAAAGTTTTGGATTAAAAACAGGTGATAACATTACCGGTGTAAATGATGTGAATGTTAAATACTTTGATGAATTAAAAAAACCATCTATTCTTATTAATTCTGGTAATTTTTATAATGTAAATAGAAATGGAGAAAGCATTAAATTGCCATTGCCAGAGGATATTATTGATAAAGTATCAGATAAAAAAAGCGCTATGTTCGATGCTGCTATTCCTTGCGAGGTAGATACTGTAATACCAAAATCACCAGGGGAGTTAGCAGGACTTAAAAAAGGCTATAGAATTATTGAATTTAATGATACTGCTATTCAATTTCATCAAGATTTAGGCTTAAGAGCTGTTAATTATGCCAACAAGAAAGTAAATGTAAAAGTTGTTAGAAATAATGATACACAAGTTTTGGCTATTAAATTAGATAAAGATGCTAAAATA
>JABMMZ010000045.1 GCA_013205405.1 Bacteroidota bacterium
AATCGCTAACGGAGTAACAGTAACTAAACGTGTAGTTATCACTAAATAATATTTAATTAATATTTAAATACCAAAGGGTGGAAGTAAAACTTCCACCCTTTTTTTTGCGTTTATAAATAACTGATTATTTTAACCTAAAAATAAGTTCAGTACTTTATGCTTAACATAAAATGGCTCATTAGTAAGGATTGTGTCATTCTGGAAAATACTGCAAGAATTTAGTCAGAATCTTTAATTAGTAAAAGTGTTTAATTAACAAATACTGAAACAGGTTCAAATTTACTTAATCATATCACTGGTTATTTTAGCGCTTAATAAGCACAAAGGAATACCCCCACCAGGGTGAACACTACCGCCACAAAAATAGAGATTCTTTATAGATGAAGAGAAATTGGAATGTCTAAAAAAAGCCGCCATCATTTTATTACTACTGCTGCCATAAAGAGCACCTCGGTAGCTACTCGTTTTTTGCTCAATAGTGCGAGGGTCTAATATCTGCTCACATTCTATTAGTTCAGATAGTTCACAATTTAAAATCTTGCTTATTTTAGCAATTATAGCCTCTCTAGCAGTATGTATTAAACTATCCCAATCTTGACCCGTATTGGATGGTACATTTATCATTACAAACCAATTTTCGCAACCAATAGGTGCATCATCTAATTTATATTTATTAGAGATATTGATATAAACAGTTGGATCTGACGAAATAGTGTTGTATTTGAAAATACTATCGAATTCTGTTTCATAATTTTCAGAAAAAAGAATATTGTGTAAATCAAGAGACGGAAATATTTTCTTTATACCCCAATAAAATATCAATGCACTACTACTAGATTCTACATTTTTAACCTTACGTGGCATCTTAAAATGAGTTAGTAATTTTTTATAAGTGGGAAATACATCCATATTGCTTATAACAATATCTGCATTTACTATTTCAGAATTTATTTTAATGCCTTTAACACTATTTTTTTCTACTATTATTTCAGAAACAGATTGGTTGTAATGGAATTCAACACCATGCCTTTCAGCTAGAGAAACAAGGCTATTGGTAATATCAATCATACCTTTTTTAGGGAAAAAAGAACCGAAACCAAATTCTAAATGCGGAATGATATTTAAAGTGGCAGGTGCTAAGTATGGATTACTCCCATTATAAGTAGCAAATCTATTGAAGAATTGGACAGTTTTTGAGTTTTTGAAAGTTTTCGAATTCATAGAATTCATATTGCTTAAAAGATTAAGACGCCAAAGATTAGCTATCCCATAAATACCATTCTTACAGAAATAAGTACTTAGTTTATGTAAAGAGTTTTCTAAAAATACAGGAGCAGTTATTTTATATAAAAGCGCACTTTTCTTAAAAAAGTTGGCTATTGTAGCTTCATTTTCATTGAGTTTGTGATTCAGGGTAGCACTTAATTTATCTATATCTGAGCTAGCTTCAAAAGCAGTGCCATCAGGATAAAAGTAATTGCACCCATTGTTTAGTTTTAAATATTCAAATTTTTGAGAAGGTACTTCACCTAGTAAAATAAATAATTCATCTACAAATTGGGGCATAGTAAATAAAGAAGGACCGGCATCAAATCGATAGTTATTCAAGCGAACTTCACTTAATTTACCACCTGCATAGCTATTGGCTTCATAAACCGATACAATATATCCTTTAGCAGTAAGCCTTATTGCGGAAGCAATGCCTGCAATGCCTGATCCTATTATGATAACTTTTTTGTTCAAAAATATTGACTTCAAAGTTAAAATAACATTCTAACATTTTGTCTTTATTTTTATACTTAATTTCATTTAACTTTGCCCTTAGTGCAGTTAATCTCGTCTTGCCCATGGTGGTTTATAATATTTTGTGTTCTAGCTGGACTAGTATATGCCTATATTTTATATAAGCCGAAATGGAAAAATGGATGGTCTAAGGTTTTATTCATTGTAAGATTTTTGGCAGTTAGTTTTATCAGTTTCTTCCTATTAGCCCCTGTTTTAGTTCAAAAAATAAGTACCGTTCAAAAGCCAATAATAATAATGGCAATGGATAATTCTCAATCTGTATTAGCTAATAAGGATTCTAATTATTACAAAACGGCTATGAAGCAAGCCTGGTTGAATGCTAAACAAGTATTAGGAAGCGATTATGATATACAATATATAAGTTTCGGTAATAAACCAACACCTAATGACAGTTTGACGTTTAATGAAAAAAGAAGCAATATTGGTGAATTGTACACCTACATTAATAATGCATTTGTAAAACAAAATGTAGGCGCAGTAATAATGGCATCAGACGGTATTTATAATGTTGGCACCAATCCAATTTATAAAAAACTGGAGAATAATGCTGTACTTTATACATTAGGAATAGGCGATAGCAGTGTAAAAAAGGATGTAATTATAAAAGATATAAATACAAATGCAATAGCATACCTCGGCAATGATTTTCCTTTGGAAATAAACTTAGCGGCTTTTTCGTGTATGGGTTCAAATGCCATTTTGAATATCTCAAGTGAAGGCAAAAATATTTATTCCAAGGCTGTTAATTATACCTCCAATGATTTTTATCAAAACATTGTCGTTAATATTACTGCCGATAAGCCCGGAACCAAGCATATTGTAGCCACTTTATCATTATTAGAAGGCGAGGTATCTAAAATTAATAATAGAAAAGATGTTTTTATTGAAATTATAGATGGTAGGGAAAAGATTTTATTAGCCTATAATGGTTCTCATCCTGACATTGGCGCCTTAAAAGAAGCTATACAAACCAATGTAAACTATGAAGTAATAGCCAAAAGTATGGGTGAAATTAAAGTAAGCGATATACAAAATTACAGCGTAGTGATATTACATCAGTTACCTTCTAGAACATTTCCCATTAAGGAAATGTTAAATGCATGTAAATTAAAACAAATACCAATTTGGTGTATAGTGGGAGGGCAATCAGCAATAGATTATTTACCTAATGTATTACCAGCAGCTCGAATAGATAGAGGAGGAGGTAGAACCAATGAAGTCCAAGGCCTACTCAATGCAAATTTTAATACGTTTACACTTGAAGATAATACAAAACAAACTTTAGCTAGTTTACCTCCTATGAAATCGCCTTATGGAAATTACTCAGCTACAGGTATGGATATTTTAAGTTTTCAAAAAATTAGTGGAATAGATACTAAAATACCATTATGGGCATTTTCTAATATGAATGGCGAAAAAACAGCTTTTACCTTTGGCGAAGGCTTTTGGCAATGGCGAATGGTTGATTTTGTTAAAAACGAAAATCACTTAGCAACTAACGAATTAGTAAGCAAAACCATACAATACTTGGCAGTAAAAGAAGATAAACGTAAATTTAGAGTTTATCCAATTAAGAATGTGTATGAAGAAGATGAAGCTGTAAAATTTGTAGCTGAATTGTACAATAGCAACTACGAATTGGTAAATACCACAGATGTAAAACTAACGTTATCAAATGAAAATAATAAAGCATTTGAATATACATTTAGTCCAAGTAATAAGGCTTATCAATTAGAATTAGGCTTATTGCCTGCAGGCATTTATACCTACAAAGCCATTGCCAGCGGAATTAAAGAAGTAATAATCGGGAAATTACTAGTAAAACCATTGCAATCTGAATTAATAAACACAAGGGCTAATTTTAGCTTATTAAGGCAGATGGCTGTCAATAGTAATGGAAAATTTTATACCATTAATAATTTAAACGGTGCTTTAAAAGCAGTAAAAGAGAATACAACTATTACATCTGTATCTTATAAAGAAAAAAAGATAGAAGACTTAATTAATGTAAAAGGGCTTTTCTTTTTAATATTAGCTTTCTTAGCATTAGAGTGGTTTGTAAGAAAATATGAAGGAGGTTATTAATCCATGAAATTTCTAAGAGATAAGGGATTACTTAAATTAACACATAAACCCATTTTGTGTAATTATTATGTAACTTATAGATGCAATGCCAAGTGCAGTTTTTGTGATATTTGGGAAAAACCATCGCCTTATATTACCATTGAAAATGCAACTGCCAATCTTAAAGACTTAAAGCGATTAGGTGTTAATGTTATAGACTTTACAGGCGGAGAACCCTTACTTCATCGCCAATTGCCCAATTTATTGGCCATTGCCAAAAGCCTGGGTTTTATTACCACTGTAACTACCAATGCCCTTTTATATCCTAAAATGGCACATATGTTAAAAGGTTTAATAGATATGCTGCATTTTTCATTAGATTCACCTAATGAAGATGAGCATAACAAAAGCCGTGGGGTCAAGTTATTTGATAAGTTTGAAGAATCTATTGCAATAGCCAAAGAAATAGGTGAGTGGCCCGATATACTATTTACGGTTTTTAGTTCCAATATACATCAAATAGAAACAGTATATAATACTTATTGCTTACCTAACAATCTGCTTTTGATATTAAATCCAGTATTTGAGTATAGCGATGTGGGCAGTAGTTTAACCCCAGCAGATTTAGAAATATTAAAACACTGGGGTAAAAAAAAGAATGTTTATCTAAATGAGGGATTCATTACACTAAGAGAAAGGGGAGGAAATGATATAAACAATGCCGTTTGCAATGCTGCAAGTACTACCATTGTCATATCTCCAGAAAATAAACTCATGTTACCATGTTACCATTTAGGCCTTGAGCAAGTAGATATAAATAATAATTTGTATAAAACATGGCTAAGCCCACCTATACAAAAATTAATAGACATGGAGGGCAAGTATCAACAATGTCAAGGTTGTACAGTAAATTGCTATATGCAACCAAGTTTTGCTACTGAGCTAAGCCCTTATTTTTTCAAAGCACTATACTCCACCTTAAAGTACAATATTAGAAAAGGAACGTGGAGAGAATTGGTTTAGTATTGATTTATAAATGATAGTTCGTGCTGAAATAACCAAAGCGAAAATTAAATAAACAGACTTTGCTCAATAATAAAGATTGCTTATAGTTATTGAAACAAAAAAATTGCGTAATGACCTTGCTTTTGATTAACAATAAGTTTTGCTATAGTATCATGCTGAAAATTTTTGGCTTTATAAAAATTATTCAGCATCTATAATATAATTTTCTTGCATGATACATATTAGCACAAAACCCTTAGCCCAAAGGTAAGGTTTTTTAAGTGATGTGTTAATGTTTGACTTTACTGCATAAAAAAACCCTGAACTTTTAAGTTCAGGGTTTTTTATTTATTTATTATTGACTAAATATTATCTAGCAACAGTAATTTTAGCAGTACCAATTTGGTTGCCAGAAATTACTTTTACTACATAAATACCAGAAGCAAAATTGCTCATGTCGATATCAGCTGTATTAGCATTTACACTTACAGTGTTTACTAATTCACCTAAAGTGTTATAAACATTTACTACCATTGCATCAGTAACTGTAGCATTTACACTCACGCTAAATACGCTGCTAGTAGGATTAGGGAATACACTGATAGCTTTGTTTAAGCTAATATTATCTGTTCCTAAAGTTAAAGTAGCACATTTAGTAGAAGAACACTCACAACCAGCGTTGTTTTTAGATATCATAGTTACACAGTATTTACCTTTATCTTGGTAAGAATAAGAAGTACCAACACCATTAGTATTTACTTGGTTACCGTCTCCAGTTAACCAAGAGAAAGTTAATCCTGAAGCACTTCCTACTGGTGTAAATTTATAAGCAGTTAATGAAGTGTTATAATCTCTATCCATTGTAAAGCTACAAGCAGTTGGCAATGGGTTAATTGTAACGATTTTAGTTAAAGAATCAGCACAACCACCTAATACTTCACCTTTTAAAGTAATAGTATAAGATTGAGCTATAACACTACTTCCACTATATATATGTTTAGGAGAAGCATCACTTGAGCTTTGGTTATCACCAAATGTCCAAGAGTATTTAATATTACCTTGTGTATAATTAGTTAAATTTACAAATGGTACATCTGTTCCAGCACATTGGTCAGCAACTTGGAAAGCAACTAAAGGCTGAACACCTACGTTAACTTGTTTGCTGATAGCATCTTTACAACCATTATTTAAAACAGTATTTAAAGAAATAATTTTAGGACCAATTGAAGACCATCCTTTTGTAGGACTTGTAGCAGAGGTAGTAGTACCATCTCCAAAATCCCAAGTGTAAGAAGATACGACAGTACCTGCTGGTATGGCTGAAGTGTTTGTAAACGCTGTTGGAGTTCTGCTACATACTGGAGTATAAGTAAAATCAGAAACTGAAGCAGGTTTAACAACTATTGTAGTTGTAAGAGAATCATCGCAACCGAACTCAGATACAACTTTTAATTTTATATTTTTAGTTCCAGCAGTTGTGAAATTGTATGAAGGATCAGCTACAGTAGCTTTGCTTCCTGAATCATCAAAATCCCAATAGTTACCAAAAGTACCATTAGGTATAGTAGATGCATTTTTGAAATTATACATTTCATTATCGCAATTACCTTCTAGTTTTACGAAACGAGCAACTGGTCTAGCAAAAGTGTAAACATTTTTAGTAATAGCATTTGTACATCCATTAGCAGAAGCAGTAAGTGTTACAGCATATCCGTTAGGTACAGCATACGTTTTATTTATAATAGCAGCACTGCTAGTATTGAATAATGGAGAACCATCGCCATAATTCCACTCATAACTTAATACACCAGATGGTATAGTAGTAGCATTGGTTAATTTTACTGATTTTCCTTGGCAAGCATTCACAATTTTAAAGTCAGCACTTGGAATATCGCTGATATTAACTATTTGTGTTTTTACTGTTTCATATCCCCATGGAGAGGTGATAGCAGTATAAGTTACAGTATAAGCACCAGGACCAGAATATAAATGTGAAGGACTAGTAGCATCTACTGTAGGAGAACCATCACCAAAATCCCAGTTACTTAGTATAGCACCACTAGAAACAGTAGATGTATTATCAAAATATATATCAGATTTATCACATAATAAAGCAGGTAATGTAAAATCAGGTACCGCTTGTGGTGCTACTAATATTTTACGAGTGTATATAGAATCACAACCAGACACAAAATCTATTATTTTAATACTGATAGTTAATGTTCTATCTACAAAAGCCAAAGTTGGATTAACAGTAACTGTTAATGGCGCAGCAAAATTAGAAGTAACTTCTGAATTAGCATTATTACCCAATTCATCAACAGCACTAACTGTAGCTATCCATTTTGTACCATAATCAGCATTGGTGTAACCAACAGTAGCTGGAGCAGTTAAATCGTATATAATAGCTTGACCATTTGTAGTTACATCTGGTTTGCCACTTAAGAAGAATAATGCTTTAGCTGCAGAACCGCTATTTTTAGTTAATAAACCACCACCTGGTGCCGAATTAATAGTAAATGTAGTTGTTATAGTATCGTTTGATGGCACATCATCAGCACTTAATAAAAAGAATTTGATTTTTCTACTACCAGTTTTGCTAAATTTAATAGGTGCAAATGTAACAGTACTTGTTCCTCCTACAGCAATACTACCAGTAACAGTGGCCGTAGCAACTAATACACCATTATCAGAACATCCAACTCTAAAGCCGGTAACAGCTTCAGAAAAATTATTTTGTAATGTTAATGTAGGGCTCGTAGTATAGCCTGCGCACTCAGAAGGGTTTGGCGTAAAAGTATTGCTTACTTGTTGAATATCTAAAATACCTTCTACAGCACCTCTATCAGAGCTAGAAGGATTTCTTAATACACCATAAGCATCTTTATCATTAATAGAAGATAAAGTAGTTACATTATTTTGATTGATAAAACGGTTACTTGCCCAATTGCTAGCAAAATTATGGCCGCCTGTAGCACCTGCATCTAGTTCGCCACTTCCCGGCAATCCTGTGCCTATCCAACTAGAAAAAGTATTTCCTCCACCAGCAGGAGTAGCCCAATAGGTATAAGAGTGATTTCTAACATGGTAACTGTTATGATTGATAGTTAAATTTGATGAATTTTGATTATAACAGTAATATTGGTAACCGTAACCGTTTTTAGAATCTATAATATTACCAATTATTCTTACAGCTGTGTGATAATATAAATAACCATAAATTGGATAAGAATAATGGTAGTTGTTAGAAGATAAGCTACCATCAATAGATACAGTATTTTGACGAATGTTGGCAGTATAAGTTCCTGAAGCAAATGAATATGCATATATACCAAAAGTACTATAATAACCGACATTATTAACAATTAAATTATCTGTTATATCTGTATTATAAACATAATAACTAAATAAACAATAAGCCTGACCTCCAGAAGAGTTATTAGCTTTGTTTCCTATTACTCTATTTCTTTGTAATTTATTATTTGTGTACCATTCTGAACCAAAGAAATAACCATAATAGGTAGAAAAACTATTGTTTTGAATTAAATTATCGTTCATTTCATAAAAACCGTAGTAACGAGATACCATTGCATACACATTTGAATAACCAAATTGAGAAGTTGTATTATTTGTTACAGTATTTCCATTCATGCATATTTTATTTGTTGCACTTGATATATTAGAATTCCATTCCATACGAATACCACTGAATAAATTATAGGTAGTATTGTCTGTTACAGTATTGCCAATAACATCAGAAGGACCATTAGCTGATTGGATATAATTTTGATAAAGACCATACCAATTAGAACCACCATTACAATTTTTAACGGTATTCTTATTCATTGTATAATTATTATAAGGATAATAGTTATTTATACCATAAAATGTACCTGATGAATTTGGCATATCTAGGTTATCAAACATATTACTATTTAAATCTGGATAGTAATTGTATTGAGATAACAGACCATAAATAGTACTTGATGCAGTTATATTCTTTACAGTATTATTATTAACCATAAAACGGTAGGTAGAACTACCATAATTATAATTAATAAACAAACCCCAAAATCCACTTTGTGTGCTACTTGTTGTTGCGCCAGCAAATGGGAAATCATGTATATTATTGTTGGTGATAGATGTAGATCTATCAGCAGCATAGGTATAATTACAGAAGATACCATAGTTTGATCCTGTATTACAATTGTATATTGAAGAGTTAGTTCTAGAAATATCATTATTGGTTACGTTTAATCCATTGGTATATTGACAATAAATACCCGCCCAAAAAATATTTTGAATAACATTATTACTGATAGTATTATTTTGAGCAGTAGAACTGTAGGTATTAGTATTGCCATTCATCACAATAGCAATACCAGGACCAGGACTATTTACGTTGGTTGTACTCATTTTATTACCATCTATGGTATTATATGAACCCATAGAGGAAGAAGCAGTAGAGGTTAATGAAGTTGGAGTGCTAGTAAATCCAATATAACATCCTCTGGATGTAGAACCTGATGTAATATTACTAAATTGGATATCACATTTTTGAATGGTATTGTAATCAGAAGCATTCGCAAAGCGAATACCCAATGGATTTGTTGCGTGCGTATTTCTAACTACTAAAGTGGTAATGTTTGTGTAATCTAAACCATTAAACACTATACATGCTTCGTTGGTAATAGATGACTCTAAAGAATAACTGTTACCATTTATGGTAATAGTATTGGTAGAAGAAGAACCTGAATTAGCATTTAAGGTAATTGCAGATGTTTCTATTCTATTAGACATTACATTTACTGTTAAAGCACCTGTAAGTGTGTTGCTATTAAGTGCTGTTGCAAAATCTGCCCAACTGATGTAATTGGTGCCAGATGTAGCTGATGCAGCATTAATGGTTACTGTGCCCCCTGTAATTTGAGCCGAGAGCATACTAGATGCACCAAGACATACGCTTAAAATAAACGTGTTTAGGAATTTTTTCGATTTGTAAATTTTTCTCATAATTATGATATTTATATATTTTTTAACCCTCCAAATATAAGGCATCATTTTTAATTACCAAACCTTTTATTAAAAAAATGTTAAAATTACGATAATTTTTTTGTCTTAAAATTTTATTACAGTTGCTTTTTTGTTAAGTTTAAAATTAGGTCCAAACTTATTTTTCAAGCCTTGTTCTAGTTTTACAGTTTTGTTAAACCCAATGTTAGCAGACCATACAATATTGTTTTGAGGTATTGCAATAGCATTAAAATAATTTTTAGTTGTATGTTTTACATACCAGAATTGATGTTTAATACCATTTAATTTGCCATTATTTTGAATTGTCATAATTCTGTCAAAAAATTGAAGACCACTATTTTTTTTGTAATAAATATTTGTTCCAATAAATGTTTTGTTAAAATCAGAACTTATTACTTCGGTAATTCCATGTGCCCAAAAGTAGGGTTCAAGGTAAAATTTAATGGCTAATTTATCATTTATAAAACTGCTATCTGCAAAAATATAAGCGGTATGTCCCTGCAGACAAGTAAATACATCATGTTTTTTAATATAATGCGCTACCATTATTCTTTGTTGGCTTTGGCTATATTTGGTATAGCCATAATAGCCACTAAATATAAGTAATGAAAGCATAGTAAGGGTAAGTAACACTTTGTATTTATGGATACAAAAAGCCAAGAAAAACAACATTAAAGCATAAAGTAATATCATTTGAAAAAAATCAAAATGTATGCCTTTAATATATGAATAAGGCAATTCATCTATCTTTATTACCAACCAGTTATTAAACCAAATAATAACCCAAATGCATTTTCCTAAAATAAGGCCAACATAAGGTATCCAACTTAGGCCAATAAGGGCAATTAAACCTATAAGTATTATACTAGTAATAGGTATGATTAATAAATTAGATAATAAAAAATAATTGGGAAACTGATGAAAATAAAAAACGCCAATAGGAAAAGTAAGCAACTGGGCAGCAAAAGAAATGGATATAAGCGACCATATTTGTTTAGTTAGCCAATTGGTAGGCAGCCACCAATTTTTTATTAATGGCTGAATAAATACAATACCTAATACTGCCAAATAAGACAATTGAAAACCTACATCTACTATAAACAAAGGATTGTATATTAATAGTATAAATGCAGATGCAAACAAGTTGTTATAAATATTAGAATTATATTTAAGAGATTTACCAATAGCCATGGTGCTAAACATAATAGAAGCTCTTAAAACGGATGATGACAAACCTGTAACAAAAGCATATAACCATATACCGCCTATTAGCAATACCAATTGTATTATTTTGCCTTTTCTGTATTTAGAAAGTGGCTTGGTAAGAAAAGATAAAATAATATAAATAATACCAGCATGCAAGCCACTTACAGCCAATACATGCAGCGTACCCGTGCGCGAAAAAGCATCTACTATATCTGGATCTAGCTCATCTTTATAGCCTAAAAGCAAAGCTTGGGCCACACCGCCTTCTTTTTCTTCAGGTATATACTGTTTAATAATTTTCAAAGAGGCATCGCGCAAACTTAAAGCCCAACTGTATACCGATGGTTTTGTAATAGGTAAAGTAATAGTATTAGCAGAATCTGTAAATTGTTGGTAGTATATATTATGATAGGTAAGGTATTGCTTGTAATTAAATTCACCTGGATTGGCAGGTCCTAATATGGGCTGAATATTAGAACTTATTAAGTACGTATTGCCAACTAAGGGTTTTGTCTGAACAGCATTTTTTTTGAAGTACAACAGCAAATTACCTTGCGAAACGTTAAACTTACCTCCAGAATCTTTGCAAGCATTAACACTGGCATAGCAACGGTAAAATTTCTCTTTTGCTATAACAGCATCTTCTACAGTAATATAATAATATTTTGCTTTCTTAAAGTCTGAAAAATGGTGCAATTGCCTAGTTTCATTATAACTATAGGTGCGTAAATAACCAATGGTAATGAAACACACAGTAAAAAGAATACCTACCAATACCTGGGTTGTAAATTTAAAATGCGTTTTTTTATTTCTTAATAAAAATAAGACTACAATAACCAAAACACAAAAGCCCGCTAAGCAAGAATAAAAGCCAAATGGTAAATATAAAGCCCAAAATACGCCTAAAATAAAAGGAATGAGTAATCTTACAAATGGTATTTTATGCCAACTAAACAAAGTTAGTTGAACAAATAACAAAAATTAAACCAAATAAAATTTTTATAAAAATCTGCGTTTCACAAGACTAATAAATTCCTCGGCTAGGTCTTCGTTTTCTGCCCAATTGGTATTTTTATGGCTTACATTTTCAATAATAGAAAATGCGTCAGCATAATTGGCGCTCTTTTCAATATTTTCTAAAGTAGCTTTATAAGCATCGGTATTATTATTAAATAATTCTTTAATTAATTCAAATTTTTTGCTAATAGAAATAGCTTTTGCTAATTCTTTAATGGGCATACCTGTTAGTTTATCGGCTATATTTTGAACAGGAATTTTATTTTTAGCTAGCTTAGCATTTAAAGAATTATCATCTCCCTCTAGCTCGCTTTGGGCAGTAATAATAGGTTTTTTTACTTCTAAAACAGGTGCCTGTTTCGTTTCAGTACTTTGATTTAGTATTACAGTATTTTTATCCTCAATAATGGGTGTTTTAATCGTTTCTTCAATTGTGGTAACAATAATAGGAATTGGAATTTCTGCAACAACTGGCTTTGTAGGTTCTTTAATTTCTGCAGAAATAATTGGTGCAGCTACCTCAATTACTGCTACTGTTTCTTGTTGTTTGATTATTTTTACGGCAGGTATAGCTTTAGTGTTTGCAGAAGCAGTATCTAATAAATTAGCATTTTCAAATATATGCATGGCAGTATGTTTTATACTCTCTTTGAAAAAAAGCATATTATTGCTTTTCTCTGCTTGCAGAAGGGTTTCAGAAAGTGCTTTATTGAGCTGCGTAAGTTGAGCGAGTAATTCTTGATTTTGCATATTTTTGAAAGCGCAAATTTAAGGAGTAAAATTATATTTAAAATATAAACTTTATGTTAATGCTGAACCATTATTTTTACTGTCTGTTCTAAACCATTATATATTATTTTTACTAAATAAATACCATTGGCCCATTCACTACAGTCAATATTTTCGCCTGTGTTAATATTTTCTGTTTTAATATTTTTACCAGAAATATCAGTAACCACTATTTTTAATGTTGTATTATAACTTCCCTGAACCGTAAAATAATGATGGCTAGGATTAGGAAAAACATCAAATAAAGGAATAGCGGAGATACTGTTAATATTTGTAAAATCTCGCAATTGTATGGTTACTTCATCCGTATTACAAGTGCCTTTAACAATTAGTTTTACAATTTTATTATTGGCATTTGCATATTGATGCGTAGGATTTTTTGCAGTACTAGAATCGCCATCGCCAAAATACCATTTGTAAGTTTTATTTGAACCCGTGCTTGTATTATCAAAGTTTATTTTACTATGATTGAAATTATTATATAAAAAACTTGCTTTTACAAATGTATCGGTACTTATAGTTACAGCATTCGTATGGTTATAAATTTGATTTTGACTTCCTGTTACTGCAATATTTAAAGAAGTAGTTTTAATACCTGCAGAATTGTAAGTAACTGTATGTGGGCCAATACCATTAGCAGAAGTAGGAGATGCACCTGTAAAAGTCCAAGCCCAAGAGGCTACATTATTGTCGCTACTATCTGTATAAGTTACAGGTTGTCCTATACAAGCGGATTTTGGTGTGGCATAAAAATTTAAGTACGCTATTTTAATACTTAAAGTTGAATCATTTGTGCTACAAGTATTTGTACCGCGCAGTTTAACATTAAAAGTACCGCCTGTTTTATAACTATATACTGGATTGGCTGTCGCAGCAGAATCGCCATTGCCAAAATACCATTTATTCACTGTTGAATTATTTGATGTATTGGTAAAGGTAACTTTTCCTTTTTCGGCAGCTACCCACGTAAAATCAGGTTTCATTTTAGAATCTGCTAATACAGTAATGGTAACGTTTTTAGTTAAAGTACCGCCTGCAGAAGTTGTTATGGTTAAAGAAACAATCTTAGTGCCAGCTGTGCTATAACTAACGGTATGTGGTCCTTTTGTAATAGCAGAGCTTGGCATAGCTCCAGCATTAAAACCCCAACTATAATTCGAAATAGTGCCTTTAGAAGAGTCTGTGAAAATAACGGATTCGTTTAAACAAATAGTCATTTTATTAGCACCAAAATTAGCTTTCGGTGCTACAATATTACAATTGGTACTTGTAAGCTTGGTATGTTTGGTTTTACCACAAATAGCTGTTCCACTTTTAGTCACTACATAATTACCACAATCTATATCGGAAGTGCTCAAACTAGGTTTCGTTTGACCATTAGCAATAGCATAGTGCATAACTACTGATGGCGCTATTACGTGTCCCATTTGATGGCCATGTCCGAGTTCATGCACAGCTACCGATTCAAAATGAAATTGGCTTAATGTAGCATTCCCTGTAGTATAATTCCAATTAGTAGTATTGGTAGGTCTTATTCTAAAACGAATATCTAGCTCATTTACATACCAAACTAAACTAGGAGTATAACAACCACTCCAATAACTAAAGCATTGTGCCAGTGTACCATTACTCATGGCACCACTGGTATCCCAAGCGCACATGTTTACACCATCGCTTGCTATTTTGTTGTATTTTACTTTTCCTAAAGTATCCCAATTGATATATGTTCCACAACGCCATCTTTCTAAACTGCGAATAAAAGCTCCTCTAGCGCCTAAAGAGTCATAAAAACGGGTACTCATTTTCCATGTAATTCCTCCATTACCATTCATACCTATTTCTTGTGTTTCGTATCCAACGCTATCTTTTTTAAATCCAGTAATTACATTTAAATGAGCGTAACTTATTTTCAAAGTATCTGAAGATATTGCATTGCCATTGCCGCCTACTACTAAGCGTATTTTACCTGTTCCTGCTTGTGTGCGAACAATTAATTTAATCATTGTATCACTCCAAGAAATGTAATCTAACTGCAATGCTTTAGTATAACTAGCACCACCATCATCGGCATTTCTAAATTGTACACTACTACTGTCTCTTACACTTTTAAAATTTGTTCCTTTTACAGTTAATGTAGAAGTGGTGCCTGCTGTAATAGTTTTAGGTAAAATACTGCTAATAGTGCAAGTAGCACGTTTACTGCTTATTAATATTTTAGTTAAGGCCGTATTAATATCAATAGGCTTTGTTGAAGTTATACTTTCAATTTTACTACTAATACTAAAGGCAGGATATTGATAAAAAACATCGCTCGAAGTACCGTCTATTTTATCTATTTTTATAAAACCTTGTGGGCCACTTTCAGATACCCATTCGCCATTTTTTTGCACTAATAATAAAATGCCTATATCGCCTGTTACTATCTCAAGTTCGGGGTCTACTCTCACTGCTTTATCGCCTACTACACCACCAAGCGTTATAATATTAAAAGTATTAGAAGGCAATAAACTTGCGCCTTTATAAACTTTGCTTACTGTCACTGTATTAGCAGTGTAAATCATCGTTTTATCAGTATTCCAGTAACTTTTATTGCCTGTAACTTTAACCTCTACAATAAGCAAAGCAGCATTTACACGCTCTTTTAAGGTAAGGGGCACTAGCACGCACTCAGCGTTTAATTTCAAAAAACAAAAAACAAAAAGCAAACTCAATACGGTAAATTTTTTTAACATAAATTAGATTATTCTATCTACGAATTAAGCCTTTTTTATAGAAATAGCCAAAATATTTTTAGAATTACTATTAATTTGAAATGTATTATGAATTGTAAAAGGAATGAGTGCGATAATTTTAGAATCCATATTTTCTAAAACTAATATAGTTTCTTTTTCAGATTTTTTTACTTTTTTATCAGTTAAAATATCACTTATTTTTTTAGAACCTTTCATACCAAATGGTATTATTTTATCACCTGCTTGCCATGGTCTTAGTTTAAGTGGAAAATTTACTAAATCAGCATTAAGGTATTGTATGTTTTTTTCTGTAAAGTCAATATCTACAATATTTTTTACATGTTGAATGCTAATAGTTAGAGTTCCTATTTTTAAGTTTTTAATTGGTTTTTTAATTGTAATAGCATCTAATTTTTTTTCACTTTCAGTGAGTTTTAAATGCCAAGAATCTCTTTCTTGCATAACTGAATATTGAGCAGAAAAAAAAACACGAAAAGTATTGAGGTTATCTTTAACTAGCATACTATTTATTTGTTCAATAGTAAAGCCATAAGGCTGCAAAACATAAAAAAGAAAACTGTTTTTATTTTCTAATTCATTTAATTTTTGTGTATTTATTTTAATGCTATCAACATCTTTAGATGTCATTTTTCGCCATTTTTGCTCAATTAACTCATTGCCTAATTTTTCAAATTGAGAAACTTGTTGCGCGGTGTTAAAAAAATTAGTTTCAAACGCGGGATTTATATTAGCTAAATTGTCTAAAACATGGTGACGTAATTGGTTACGAACATATTTATTTGAAGCATTGCTGCTATCTTCTCTAAACTTAAATTTACTGGTTTTTAAGAAAGCCAAAATATCATTTTTGGTAGTAAACATTAAAGGTCGGATAATATTTTGTGTTTTAAATAAAATACCATGTAATCCTTTAATACCTGTGCCTCTCAGCATATTAATGAGCATGGTTTCAGCATTATCGGTTTGATGGTGAGCTGTTATTAATTTTTTAAAATTATGTTTATTTAAAAGAGTCTCAAACCACTGGTATCTCAAGTTTCTAGCTGCTTCCTGAATACTTAGTTTCTGTTCTTTCATATACTTTTGCGTATCAAAACTTTGAACAAAACATCCTATATGATGTTTTTTAGCTAAACCAACTACAAAGGCCTCGTCACCATTACTTTCATGGTGTCTTAAATTAAAATTGCAATGCGCAATACTAAAATTATACCCACCTTTTAATAATAAATGAAACAAACAAACACTATCGGCACCACCGCTAAAGGCAAGCAATAGCTTTGTTTTGGTTGTAAATAATTTTTCCTTTTTTATAAAATTCTGAAATGCATTAAACATCGGCATTAATTTTGACAAACCTACAATAAATAAGACTAAATTAATAGTGTACTACTAAAAAGTTTGAATAGTAATACCGAATATTGCAGCAATATATATCTTGAAATTAATAAAATACATAGCGTTTGCCTTTATAATTCTTTCTATCTCTAAATTAAACGCACAGTCAAATGTTGAAGTTTCGGGAGATAGATTGTACAACGATGATGTTAAAAAACTAACTTATATAATAGGTAATGTAGTAGTAAAACAAAATGGCGTAATCATAATGTGCGATAGCGCTATTAGAAAGATAGAAAGTGGCACAATAGAAGGATTTAATCATGTTTATATTTACCAACCTGATACTTTTACATTGGTAGGAGGCGAATATTTAAGATATGATGAAAATACAAAAGTAGCACTTGTTACTGGCAGAGAAGTAATATTGAATGATGCTTCTATGACATTAGTAACCAAGCAATTGCAGTATAATATGGCACAGCAAATAGGCTATTATACCAATGGCGCCAATATATTAAGCGAGCAAAATACCCTAACAAGTAAAAAAGGCTATTACCACCGAAGGGGCAATACTTTTTATTTTAAGGATGATGTGGTATTAACCAATCCACAATACACGATGAAGAGTGACACCTTAGAATATTTTTCGAGTATTAAAACGGCCTATTTTTATGGGCCTACTAAAATAGAAAGTGGAGAAAATACGATAGTTTGCAACTACGGCTGGTATAATACCAAAACTGAGAAAGCGCAATTTAGCAAAAGTGCCACTATATTTAGCAAAGAAAACACTATTACAGCCGATAGCCTTTTGTATGATAAAAAACTAGGTATTGGCAGAGGCTATGGTAATATTAAATTAACAGATTCTACTGAAAATATAGAAGTATATGGACAAAAAGGGTTGTACAAAGAAAAAACAAAAGAATCTTTGATTACAGATAAACCAATGGCTATTCAAATAGGCGAAGGAGATACCATGTTGGTTTTAGCAGACACTTTTTATTTTATAAACGATAGTTTAAAACGACAATTACATGCCTATCCGAATACTGCCATACTTCAAAAGGAATTTCAAGGAAAGTGTGATTCTCTTATTTATAAATTTAATGATTCAACTATCAGCTTATTTGGTAAACCAATATTATGGAATGATAAAAATCAAATAACAGGCGATACCATTCATGTAGAATTAAAGAATAATAAAATTAATCGATTGCGCGTAATAGACAATGCGTTTTTAGCTTCAGAAATAAAAACTAAAACCTATAACCAAATTGCTGGCCGCAGCATGTTGAATAGTTTTAGCGAAAATAAATTAAAATCTGTTTTGGTAGAAGGCAATGCAGAAAGCATTTATTACTTAAGAGACAATGAAACAGATAGTGCACAATACACTGGTGTAAATAAAGTAGCGTGTGCAAAAATGTTAATAGGATTTGATAGTAGTAAGGTTACAGGTATTAAATTTTATGGCAATCCAGAAGGGAAAATGTATCCCATAAAAGATTTTGTTGAAACAGAGAAATTTTTAAGTGGCTTAGATTGGCAAATAGAAAATAAGCCCAAAGTAATTGAATTTTTGGAGCGTCAGAAAAGAAAAGAAATACCCGGTATTCTTAAGCCTACAAAGGTAAAAGTATTGACTACACCAAAAGCTAAGAAGCCTAAAAAGCAGTAATTTATTTTTTAATTAAAAAAACACAATTTTTTTACAAAGAAACATTGCACTTTAAAATTTTATATCCTACTTTCGCAACAGACAATCTAATAAATTGTTATAAATAAAAATAATCACTTTAATATGCCCGAATCAAAAGCGCAAAATTGCACCATTACTCTAGATGGTAACACCTACGAATTTCCAGTTATAATTGGTACAGAAGGAGAGAAAGCCATTGATATTTCTAAATTGAGAGACACTACTGGTTATGTTACCTTAGATGTGGGTTACAAAAATACAGGTGCAACAAAAAGTAATATTACTTTCTTAGATGGCGAACTAGGCATTTTACGTCATAGAGGATATTCAATTGAAGATTTGGCTGAAAAAGCAAATTTTTTAGAGGTAGCCTACTTATTGTTAAAAGGAGAATTACCAAACAAAGAGCAATTTGATGACTTTGATAGCTCTATTCGCCACCATACTTTAGTTAACGAAGATTTACAAAATATTTTTAAAACTTTTCCCACAGGTTCACACCCAATGGGACAGTTAATATCTATGGTATCTTCTTTATCTGCTTATTATCCAGCGTCATTAGATCCTAATAGAAGCCAAGAATCTAAAAATAGAACTGTATTGCGTTTATTGGCTAAAATGCCAACAATATGCGCTATGATATATAAAAAACGTATTGGTCATCCGGTAGTTTACCCAAGTAATAATTTAGATTATGTAAGTAATTTTTTAAATATGACTTTTAGACATGTTAGCGATACAGATTATACCCCCGACCCTGTAGTAGTAGATGCCATGAATAAATTATTAATTTTACATGCTGATCATGAGCAAAATTGTTCGGCAAGTACTGTAAGATTAGTAGGATCTTCTCAATCTAATTTGTATGCAAGCACTGCAGCAGGTATTGCGGCTTTGTGGGGTCAATTGCATGGTGGCGCCAACCAAGAAGTACTAGGAATGCTTGAATCTATTAGAAACGATGGAGGCAATGTTCAAAAATGGGTAGATAAAGCTAAAGATAAAAACGACTCATTCCGATTGATGGGATTTGGACATAGAGTATATAAAAACTTTGATCCACGTGCTAAAATAATAAAAAAAGCATGTGATGATGTTTTAAATAAATTAGGCATTAACGACCCTGTTTTAGAGATTGCTAAAAAACTAGAAGAAGCAGCCTTAACCGATCCTTATTTTGTAGAAAGAAAATTATATCCAAACGTAGATTTTTACTCAGGTATAATGTACCGCGCTATGGGCTTTCCAACCGAAATGTTTACCGTATTGTTTGCATTAGGCCGTTTACCAGGTTGGATATCACAATGGCAAGAAATGACTTTAGAAAACCAGCCGATTGGCCGTCCTCGTCAAATATACACAGGTCATGCGCCTCGTCCATTTGTGCCAAGAGGTGAAAGACAATAGAAAAAGTTTAAAATTATTACTCGTCCAATTTTTATTTAATTCATCAATTTAAAAAATCAACCGCTTCAGAACTATTCCACTGTAACACTCTTTGCTAAATTTCTTGGTTGATCCACATTACAGCCTCTTAAAACTGCAATATGATAACTTAACAATTGAAGTGGAATGGTACTTAAAAGAGGTGTCAAAGCTTCTTCGGTATCTGGTATTTCTATCACATAATCTGCCATTTCTTTTATTTTAGTATCACCTTGCGTTACTATGGCGATTATTTTTCCCTTACGTGCTTTTACTTCCTGTATATTACTCATCACTTTTTCGTACATACCACGTTTTGGAGCAATTACAACTATTGGCATATCTTCATCTATTAAAGCAATAGGACCATGTTTCATTTCGGCAGCAGGATAACCTTCTGCATGTATATAAGATATCTCTTTGAGTTTTAAAGCACCTTCTAAGGCCACAGGAAAATTAACGCCTCTGCCTAAGTATAAGAAATTGCGCGAATCTTTAAATATTGCAGCCAATTTCATAATATGGTCATTGGTTTTTAAAGCCTCTTCAACCAATTGTGGAATAGCTTCCAATTCACTTAAAACAAGTCGTAATCTTTCTTGTGAAATGGCACCTCTAATTTGTGCCACAGCTAAAGCCATAATGGTAAGTACAGAAACTTGGGCAGTAAATGCTTTTGTAGAAGCAACACCTATTTCTGGTCCTGCATGGGTATAGGCCCCTGCATGGCTCATTCTTGGAATGGAAGAACCTACCACATTGCATACACCAAAAACGGTAGCGCCTTTTTCTTTTGCTAATTCAATAGCAGCTAAAGTATCTGCTGTTTCACCACTTTGCGAAATTGCAATTACTAAATCATCTGGATAAATAATAGGGTTTCTATATCTAAATTCAGAAGCGTATTCTACCTCTACAGGTATTCGGGCAAATTCTTCAAATAAATATTCGCCTACTAAAGCGGCATGCCAACTAGTACCACAGCCAATTAAAATTAAACGTTTTACATTTCTTAATTTATCTTCATATTCCTGTATGCTGCGCATGGCTATTTTGCCTTGTACAGAATCTATTCTACCACGTATACTATCATATATAGATTTTGGCTGTTCAAAAATTTCTTTTATCATGAAATGAGGATAGCCACCTTTCTCAATTTCTTCTAAATTTATTTCAAGCTTTTGTATAAAAGGTGTTTTAGCAATATTTTCAATAGTTTTGATACTCAATTTACCATCTTTTACAAAGGCTATTTCTCCATCATTTAAATAGGTAACATCTCTTGTATATTCTACAATAGGCGTAGCATCACTTGCTAAAAAAAACTCACCTTCTTCTCTACCCAATCCAACTACTAAGGGACTTCCTTTACGAGCAGCAATAAGTTTTGCAGGTTCATTTTTTACTAAAATAACAATAGCATAAGCACCTATTACTTGGTTCAAAGCCAATCTTACAGCTTCGTCAATACTTATGTTTTCGTTTAACTGAATATCTTCTATTAAATGAATTAAAACTTCTGTATCTGTATCACTTTCAAAAGTATGCCCACGCTTAATTAATTCTTCTTTTATAGTGCCATAGTTTTCAATGATTCCATTATGAATAACCGCTAAATTTCCACTTTGAGATAAATGAGGATGCGCATTTTCATCATTAGGCTCGCCATGTGTAGCCCAACGTGTATGTCCCATTCCAATATTACCTTGTATATCTTTTCCTTCTAATGTTAGCTCTAAATCAGACACCTTACCCTTAGTTTTGTAAATTTTTAAAGTATCATTGATAAGTGCTATTCCTGCACTGTCATAACCTCTGTACTCTAATCTTTTCAAGCCTTTTACTATAATAGGATATGCTTGTTTAGGACCTATATATGCAACAATTCCACACATTTTTTATTTCTTATAAAATATTTAAGCAAAACTACATTATTTTTTGATAATAAAATTAGTTCACTATAAGCATTAAAAAAGAATTTTGTTAAAGTGGATAAAGCATGTATATTTGTAGTCCTATAAATCGCGGGGTGGAGCAGTGGTAGCTCGTTGGGCTCATAACCCAAAGGTCGCAGGTTC
>JABMMZ010000046.1 GCA_013205405.1 Bacteroidota bacterium
GAATAGGATGTCTAATTACGCTTTGAAGAGCGTAATTTTAGATTTGAAATAATAACTTAAATAATTAGAATATATTCAAAAGAATGTTTGTTAAAATTAGAACCTAAAATAAAAGTTGTGTTTGTAAATGAGGATATGAAGAAGAACTCAAAAGGCAAAAAACTAGCTTTAACATTGGGCATTAAGGCAGCTAAAAATGAAATACTTTTGTTAACCGATGCTGATTGTTTTCCAGCAAGTAACGAATGGATACAGCAAATGGTAGTGCCTTATCATCAAAATGATAAAATTGAAATAGTATTGGGCTATTCTCCATTTTATAAAATCAAAGGATTTATTGGTGTGTTGAGCAGTATGGAAAATTTATTAACCGCTACTTCCTATTTTTCGTATGCCTTAAATAGCAATCCATATATGGGCGTAGGTAGAAATTTGAGTTATAAAAAAACCTTGTTCTTTAAAGTCAAGGGTTTTGCTAGCCACCATCATATTGCCAGTGGCGATGATGATTTGTTTATACAAGATGCTGCCAATAATGGAAATACAGATGTATGTATTGTACCGCAAGCTTTTATGAATACAAGCAGTAAAACTAATTTTAAAGAATGGTATAATCAAAAAAAACGCCATAACTATGTTGGTAAATATTACAAAGCAGAACATCAACGCAAATTAGCTTTTTTTGGTTTAACACATTTGTTTCTATGGGCAAGTATTATAGCTTGTTTGTTTTTTCAAGAAACACGCCTTTGGATATTAATTGGTCTAGCTTTTTATTGGGTTGTAAAATTGCCATTTTTATATTTTGTTTTCAGAAATTTTGAAAAGGCTAACAAAGCATTTTGGCTCCCAGTTTTTGATTTCTTGTATCTTTTTTATAATATTATTTTTGGTTTTGTACGCTTATTTGGAAAACAACGAAAATGGTAAAAGTTGATATTTTATACAAATATTTTCCTGATTTTACAGAAACACAAAAGAAACAATTTGACGCTTTATATGATTTGTATGTTGAATGGAATGAGAAAATAAATGTTATTTCACGAAAGGATATTGAACAATTATATGTTCACCATGTATTACATGCTTTGGGTATTGCTAAATTTATTGATTTTAAATACATTAATAATGTATTAGATATTGGCACAGGTGGAGGATTTCCGGGTATACCATTGGCTATAATGTTTCCTAAAATTAGTTTCCATTTGGTAGATAGTATTGGTAAAAAAATAACTGTGGTAAAAGCTATTGCTGAATCAATAGAGCTAACCAATATAAAAGCAGAACAAAAAAGAGCAGAAGATATTAAAGCCCATTACGATTTAATTACTTGCAGAGCAGTAACCCAACTAAGTGATTTTTATGGGTGGATACAAAATAATATTCATCCGAATACTATTATTGCGTGCTTAAAAGGAGGCGATTTAACTCAGGAGATTCGCACATTCAAAGACAATATTTATAATAGCAGAATGAAAGTAAGTGTTAAACAACATTTAATGTCTTCAGTATTTGAAGAAGATTTTTTTGAAACGAAGCTTTTAGTGGTTGTTAAACAGTAAAATAGTAGTTTCTATTTTTTATTTCTTTACTGGAAACCGCATTTTATAATCATGGTTTACCCTTCCTGCACTAATATTAGCCAATTTAGCTTTTAATAAATTTCTTTTTAAAGGACTTATATGGTCAGTAAAAAGTTTGCCCTCTATATGGTCAAATTCATGCTGAATAATGCGCGCAGCCATACCGTCAAAGTTTTCTTCGTGTACTTTAAAATCTTCGTCATAATATCGAATAGTAAGTTCAGGTTTTCGCATTACGTTTTCTCTAATGGTTGGAATACTTAAACAGCCTTCCTCATAGCGCCAAGGTTCGCCCCATTCATTTAAAATAGTAGGATTTATAATGGTTTGTTTAAATTTAGTAGGTTTAATATCCTCAATTGGGCTTCCATCTAAAATAAATAAACGAATGGCAACGCCTATTTGTGGTGCTGCCAAACCAATGCCATTGCTATCATACATAGTTTCGTACATATTTGCTATTAACTCCTTAAGGTTAGGGTAATTTTCGGTTATTTCTTCGCACTTTTTGCGCAATACGGGGCTGCCAAAGGCATATATCGGTAATATCATTTACTTGCTAAATAAGTTTGCAAAATTAAGGCAGCCGCTACCGTATCTACAAGTTTTTTATTTCTACGGTCCTTTTTTTTGTAGCCAGCATCTATCAAAGTTTGCTTAGCCATTCGGCTGGTAAGGCGTTCATCTACTAGAATTATGGGAATAGTAGGGAAATTTTCTTTCAGTTTTTTTTCAAATTCTACTACCAAGGGTGTGGCATCCGTTTCGCCACCGTCCATGTTTTTGGGTTCGCCTAATACTATGGTTGTAACTTCCTCTTTGCTAAAGTAATCTTTCAAAAAAGGAATTATTTTATAAGTATCTATTGTGTCCAAAGGATGGGCGAAAATTTGCAAATGGTCTGTAATAGCCACGCCTACTCTACGTTTTCCATAATCTAATGCTATTACTCTTGCCATTTTATTTTTAAAGTATTGCAAATTGCATTTTTAATTTCTAGATAAAAAAATTATTTTCGCACAATATGGAATTAGTGAACGGAAGATATGAGATAGATGGTGTAGATGTTTTATCAATTGTAGAGCAATTTGAATCACCTGTATATGTTTACAGTGCAGCAACTATGCAAACCCAATTTAATAAATTGAATAATGCATTTAAGGGTGTAAATTTAAAACTCCATTATGCCTGTAAGGCACTTAGCAATATCAATGTTCTAAGATTAATGAAACAAATGGGAACTGGTTTAGATGCAGTTTCTATACAAGAAGTATGGTTGGGTTTAAAAGCAGGCTTTGAACCTTCAGAAATATTGTATACGCCCAATGGCGTGAGCATGGAAGAAATAGATTTAGCAGTAGCTGAAGGTGTAAAAATAAATATTGATAATATTTCAATTTTAGAGCAATTTGGAGCAAAGTATGGCAGAAAAATACCAGTTTGTATTCGTGTTAATCCTCATATTATGGCGGGTGGTAATACTAAAATTAGTACAGGTCATATAGATTCTAAATTTGGCATTAGTTATTACCAATTGCGCCATGTGGAACGTGTGGTTAAACTTTACGATATTTGTGTAGAAGGCTTACACATGCATACGGGTAGCGATATTTTGGATGCCGAAGTGTTTTTACGTGGAGCCGATTTGTTATTTGAAGCTGCCGAAGGTTTTAAAGAATTAAAATACATGGATTTTGGCAGCGGATTTAAAGTAGCTTACAAGGAGCAAGATGTGACGATAGATATAGAAGATATTGGGGCTAAAATAGCCTCTCGTTTTATAGAATTTAATAAAAAATATGGCAGTGAGTTGGAGTTATGGTTTGAACCAGGCAAATACTTAGTAAGCGAATCCGGTTTCTTTTTAACCAAAACCAATGTAGTAAAGCAAACCACAAGTACCACTTTTGCAGGCGTAGATACTGGTTTAAATCATTTAATTCGCCCTATGTTATATGATGCGTACCATAAAATTACCAATGTAAGTAATCCAACTGGAATTGAACGCATTTATGCTGTGGTTGGATATATTTGCGAAACCGATACCTTTGGGTGGGATAGAAAACTGAACGAAGTGCGCGAAGGAGATATTTTGGCATTTCACAATGCAGGGGCTTATGGCTTTAGCATGGCTAGCAATTATAATTCACGTTATAGACCAGCAGAGGTTTTAGTATTCCAAGGTAAAGCAGAATTGATACGCAGAAGAGAAACAATGGAAGATTTACTTTTGGCACAGGTTGAGATTGAATTATAATCTATATCTAGATTATATTGTTAGCTTGAATAATAATGTTTATTAAATTATTTTTTTATTTTCTGACAATAAAAGTATTTAATATCAAATTAACATGAATGGTATTATTTTTGAAACATAATTAATTAAACAATACCTCTTAATGACGATTAAATTTAATTTAAAATTTATTTTTCTAGCAACTATTTCATTGTTTGGTTCCATTTTGTATGCCCAAAAAATGGATGGATATAAACTTATAGATGCAGAGCAAGATAGGATAGACCTTATGGATACTAAATTAGATAAAAATTTAGCTATCGGCTCTGAATCGCAAAATCAATTAGCCAATAAAATATATTTTACACTTGCAGATAAGTTGCAAGCCGATATTAATGTGCTTACCAATGTAAAACTTAAAGAAGTTAACCAAAGAGCTTTATATGATTTTTTAAGAACAGTTCAAAGACAGAATATTTATCATTTTGCAGCCAACCAAAGAGTATTTGAATTAGTAGATAAAATCATTGTTTTAAATAATGAAACCAAAGAATTAGAATTGCTTAAAACCGATTTGAAAACTGGTATTCTGATAGGCGATTTTATTAATTTAAAACCTTATGCTAAAGCTTATTGGTTGCATACGGCTCAGTTTTATCCAACCGATTTACTTAATAAATTTAAAAACTTGGCCTATTCTCCTATTGGGAGTGAGGTAATAAATGCCATTGCCAAAACAGATCCTATAGCAGTAAAACAGTATTTTGGTACTAATCATATAGTAGATAGAGCCCTTAAAAATAGTAAGGATACGGTTGTTCAGTTAGTGTATACTATTTATAAAACGTATGGCATGCAGAGCAAAGCATACGCTTTATTACATTATATTTATAACAAACAAATGGATATGCAAGATGCCAATACCATAAGCAAAAATCCAAAACAGTTTTATAAAACCCTTATAGAACTTAGAAAAAAGCCTAATATTTTAGGAAATTATGCAGTAGATAAAGAACTACAAACCTTAGGTATGGAAAGGGTAGTAGAAATAAATTTACGACATGATAAAACTGAATCTGTTCGTTTTGCGCCTATTGATGCAGATAATGCTTATGAAATATATACTGCAATAGTTTATAGTCCTGAGGAGATTTTCACGTCTTCTTTTTTAGGAATGTACAAGCGAATGATGGAGAAAAAAAAAGAAAAATCTGGTTATTTATTTTTGCAAAAATTAAATTTCAATAAGTTTAGAATATTTGTAAAACAGTGTGCAGGATATAATAAGCTAGATGATTTTTTTGGCACAATGAACGATAGTCAAGCCAATGCATTGGTAAATCTTTTTGCAAGCGATTTGTATAATTATGGAGGAAACCTAGGGCCTGCTGTAGATGTAGCTGATACTTATGGTAGTTTAGAAAATGATAAAATCAAAAAGCTTTTTAAAGATGTAATTGAAACAGAATATAAACAAACTATTTTAACTAAGAACGATCATGGGATTAAAATATATGGCTTACTTTTAAAATTAATAGGCGGACAACCAGAAAATTTACCAAGCAACTATACTTTTAATATTCCTAACCTAGATAGGGTAACGCAGAAAGAACTTTTTCCTGATAGTATCCATATACAGCAACATTTTTTCTTTGATGATGAAGATGGACAAGCCGCTTTTAATGCTTGGCTAACTCAATATCCGGCTACACTATATAAAAAAGACGATAAAGGAACTTATGTTGTTTTGTCGACTTTAAAAGGTAAAAAAATATTGATATATGCCAATAAACCAAAAGAAGAATTTGCTGGCAGAAATGCTTTAACTAAGCTTTTTGAAAGTAAAAATCGTTTTCCCGATTTGATAGTACATAGAGGGCATAGCTATTATATTGAAAATACTTTAGCCAATATGACCAATAGCAATAGAGTGGCTATTTTAGGTAGTTGTGGAGGGTATCAAAATATCAGTAAAGCTATGGAAAATGCCATGGATGTGCAAATAGTAAGTACCAAACAAGTGGGTACTCTGGTAGTAAATTCAGTACTAATAAACGAAACCACAGAGACTATTCGTCAAGGCAAAGACCTAGTATGGATAGACTTATGGAAACAAATAACGGTTAAGCTTAAAGATAATCCACAGTTTAAGGATTATATACCACCCTATAAAAATTTAGGTGCCAGATTTATTAAGGCTTATAATATGTTATAGTTTTAAATTGTTTGTAGAAAATATTTTATTTGAAAATTTAGGGTCTTTATTTTCACTAATTATATTAATTACCTTATTGCAAACATTTAGAAAGTCCTCTAAAACACTCACTTTTATTTAATTTGTGCCATTATTGTTTTATGTTTTGTTGAATTAGCTGTACGTTTGCACTTTATTCCTAATTAAAATATTGTGAGTCATACAGAAGAACATAAGGTAATAGCAGATAGATTAAGTCGTATTTCAGAGTCAGAAACCATTGCTATGGCCAAGTTAGGCAGGGCTTTAAAGGCAGAAGGTAAGGATATAATAAGTTTAAGTTTTGGAGAACCCGATTTTTTTACACCCAATCATATCAAACAGGCTGCAATTGATGCCATTAATACCAATCAGACTTTTTATACACCTGTAGCCGGTATTCTTGAGATTAGAGAAGCCATTAAAGTAAAATTTAAAAGGGATAATAATTTAGATTATAATATTGATCAAATAGTAGTGAGTACAGGGGCTAAAAATTCTATAATGAATGCGGTATTAGCCTTAGTGAATAATGGTGACGAAGTGTTAATTCCTAAGCCTTTTTGGGTGAGTTATGCAGATATGGTGCATTTAGCCAATGGTACTTGTGTGTATATTGATGCCGATGTAGATTCAGATTATAAAATTACGCCAGTTCAGCTAGAAGCTGCTATTACACCTAAAACTAAATTGTTTATGTTTAGTAGTCCTAATAATCCAAGTGGCAGTGTTTATAGTCATGATGAGTTAAAGGCGTTTGCCGATATTTTTGAACGTTATCCCAATATCTATATTATCAGTGACGAAATATATGAGCATATTAATTTTGTAGGTAAACATACCAGCATAGCCACTTTTGGAAGTTTAATTAATAGAACGATTACAGTAAATGGCGTATCTAAAGCATTCGCCATGACTGGATGGAGAATAGGTTACATAGGTACCACCAAAGAAATAGCTTTTGCTTGTGATAAACTGCAAAGCCAGTTTACGAGTGGTACTAATTCAATAGCTCAACACGCTGCTATTGCAGCCATTTTAGGCGATTTAACGCCCACTTCAGATATGGTGAAAGCATTTCATAAACGCAGAGATTTGTGTTTAAGTATTTTAAAAGAAATTAAAGGGTTAAAATTAAATAATCCAGATGGAGCGTTTTATTTATTCCCTGATGTAAGCAGTTTTTTTGGTAAATCATACAATGGAAAAACCATTCATAACTCGCAAGATTTATGTATGTATTTTTTAAATGAAGTATATGTAGTAACTGTAGCAGGCAGTGCTTTTGGTAATGATAACTGTATTCGTTTTTCGTATGCCACAAGCGAAGAAAATTTAACCATTGCGATGAATAGAATTAAAAAAGCTTTAGAACAATTGCAATAAACTATGATGGATGCACTTATAAATTCTTTTAAAGGTAAAAAAGTACTGATAGTAGGCGATGTAATGTTAGATGCTTACATTATAGGAAAAGTAGATAGAATTTCGCCTGAAGCACCAGTGCCTGTTGTAAATATTGAGAAAAAGGAAAGTAGATTGGGTGGCGCGGCCAATGTCGCTTTGAATATAGCAGCTCTAAATGCAGAGCCAATATTATGTTCTGTTATTGGAAATGATAGCGAAGGTGCCGAATTAATTAATATTTTAAAAAATCAAAATTTATCTATTGCTGGTATTATTCAATCTAACCATAGAAAAACCACCACTAAAACCCGTGTATTAGGCAATAAACATCAATTATTGCGTATAGATAATGAAATTACAAGTGATTTAATACCTACCGATAATGATTTATTAATAGCCAATTATAAAACCCATTTAGCTGCTTGCGATGTGGTTATTTTAGAAGACTATAACAAGGGCGTTTTGAATGAAGAAAATATTGGTGTTTTAATAGAATTAGCCAATCAAGCAGGAAAGCCAATAACAGTTGACCCAAAGAAAAATAATTTTTTAGCCTATAAAAATGTGACCTTATTTAAGCCTAATTTAAAGGAAATAAAAGAAGGTTTAAATACAGAGAAAAATTTGAAGCTTGCCGAAAATTTGCAAGAAGCGGTTAATCTATTGCACAGTCATTTGCAAAATACTTATACGATGGTAACATTAAGCGAAGATGGTGTAATGATAACCAATCATCAACAATACGAAATAATACCAGCACATATTAGAAATATAGCCGATGTAAGTGGGGCAGGGGATACGGTAATAAGTGTGGCTTCACTTTGCTTGGCTTGTGGTGCAGATATGTTCACAACGGCTGCATTGGCGAATTTAGCTGGCGGCCTAGTATGCGAAGAAAACGGGGTAGTGCCAATTAATATTGAGAAGCTAAAAGCAGAAGCGTTGCTGGTAGGGTAGAATATGTATTCTGATTTTATGATAAGAGCCTATCATCCATCAGATTTAGATTCTGTTATTAATTTACTTAAACTTAATACACCGCAATATTTTGCACCAATTGAGGAAAAGGACTTTATCCATTATTTAAATCACGAAATTGAACTGTATTTTGTAGTGGAATATGAAAATGCTATAGTAGCTTGCGGAGGGTGTAATTTTTCTCAAGATAAAACTGTTGGTATTATCAGTTGGGATATTGTACATCCTGATTTTCAAGGTAAAGGTATTGGTAGCAGATTGTTAAAATATAGAATAGATTTATTGAAAATGGAATATTATATGGTATCTAATATAGTTAGAACCTCACAATTTACATACAAATTTTACGAAAAGCTTGGATTTGAACGTAAAGAAATAGTAGAAAACTATTGGGCTCAAGACTTTCATTTATATAGAATGGAATACAAATAAAAATGTTGAAAACAGGGATTTTTAAGCCTTCTTAATAAAGCAAGCTTTAAGCACCATCATGCTGCCATCTACTTTACCTTCTAACTCTTCAGGGTCTTCTGTTAAGCGAATTCGGCTTACTTTCGTACCTCTTTTAATAACAGCAGAAGAACCTCTTACTTTTAAATCTTTTATTACAGTTACTGCATCACCATCGTTCAATAAGGCACCATTGCTATCTTTTACTTCCATTATTAATAATATTACTAGGCAAATTTAAGGGATTTACAGATTAAAAGTTTGCAAATCAATATTCTCTTAATTTTACCCTACTATATCTCAAATTTACAATTAAATTATTTATTTTACCAGTTACTAAAAATATGGTAGAGGTCAATTCTACAGATTTTACAGTTTTAGTAGATATTAAAGATATAATTTCTTTAAATTATTATAGTATAGATGTATTGGGTCAATTAAGAAATAGAAAAACAAAAGATATACAGCCAGAAACGGTTAATGAAAACCAAGATAACTAAAGTGGTGCAATTGTTCAAACCCAATATAACCAACACCTTTTTTTCTAATAATTTATTGCTATATCCTATACCAGCGCAAGAGGTAATAAATATAAAAAACACCACAAACCTTAGAAGGTTTGGCTTGCCATTATACAATTTATAGTATGCAAGGTAAAGTTATTTATACCCACAATATTGTAATGGCTAATGCTAAAGAAACTATTAATTTATCTGCAATTACTAGTGGCAATTATTTTATGGTGTTAAATAGCAATGGCGTAAGGTATTCGCAATTATTTACAATACTGCGTTAGTTTATTTATAATATTATTTTTAAAAAGGCTGTCCCTCTCTTTGTGAGGCAGCCTTTTTTAGTTATAAATAAAATAAGGCACTATGATATACTTAGACAAGCTCAGTAACCAAGCTCGGTAAACAAACTCAATTAACGAATAACAATTAACGAATAACAATTAACGAATAACAATTAACGAATAACAATAAACGAATAACAA
>JABMMZ010000047.1 GCA_013205405.1 Bacteroidota bacterium
AAAGCATATTAGGTGCAGGTATGTTCTTAATGGTAGATCAAGCACACTATGCTCTTCCTGGTGAATTGGTAGAAGGTGGACAATTGTTAAGCCTTTACAACCCTGATACCTATAATGCAAATCCTGAAGTAAATATTCTTGGTAATAATTTAAACATTTTGAATAATGATGTTACCCCATCTACTACTGACAATACCGATTTTGGTACAATAATGAAAGACAATACATTAAATAAAACTTTTGTTATTCAAAACAATGGTGTTGGTAGTTTAATAATTAAAGGAATAAGCATTACAGGTTTAAACAGCACTGAGTTTAAATTAATAAACCCTCCTACTTTCCCATTAACTATTAATTCTAATAATGTTTATAGTTATGAAGTACAGTTTGCTCCAACAGTTATGGGTGCTCGCAATGCTAAGGTATCTATAATTACTAATGATGTTGATGAAAATACCTATACTTATAATGTTACTGGAAATGCTTCACAAAATACTAAATTAAATGCTGCTATGAAATTAGCATCATCAATTCAGTTGTATCCTAATCCTGCAAACAATGAGACAAATATTGTTTTAAATTTAATTTCTAAAGAAAATGTTACAATTAAAATGTTTGATATTCAAGGAAAAGAAATTTATACAACTTCTCAATTACTAGAGCAAGGTAACAACACATTGAAATTAAATACTGGAGACTTAAAATCGGGTATTTATTTCATAGAGGTAATAATCAACAATAACTTAAGCCGTATTAAAGTTGCTGTTAGCCACTAAAATTATAATCTTAATATAAACTAAGCATTATATGCACTGAAATAGAATTGTCTATTTCAGTGCATATTTTTTTTTACATTTCACTTTTTAATGAAAATAAAACTTTACACTATAATAATTATACTCTTTTCATTCATTATTTTGTTTGCTTTTAAATCAAAAGAAACAAATAGCTATAAATCTTTATACAATCAAAATATAGAAAATTTTAACCTGGCTCAAGAAAAATTATTAACCGAAATAAAAGCTGGGAATTTAAATGACAAAAAAGATATTGTTAAAATAAGACAAGCCTTAAATGAGGCTAGAACTAAAATGAAGTTTTTAGATTTTTGGCTTAGATATTTAGAACCTAATACTTACAAAAAAATAAATGGTCCATTACCTGTAGAATGGGAAACGGAAGTATTTGAAAAATATGAAAAACCATACAGAAGAGTAGGCTGCGGACTTACCTTGGCAGAGCTTTATTTAGAGGAAGATGTTATTGAAAAAGATACGCTTATTCAATTTATTGCAAATTCTATAAATGCCACAAAGAATTACACGAATGACACCATAACTAAAGAATTATATAATTACCATCATTTTTATCTTTGCAACAGACTTTTTTTGCTCAATTTAGCTGCCATATACACCACAGGTTTTGAATGTCCTGATACATCAAAAATAATACCTGAATTAGAGGCCATGATGAAAAGTAATAAACAAATATATTTTTATTTCAACCAAACTTTTGAATCACAAGCTTTGCCCAATAGTTATATTTCTTTATATGATAGTGCCTTAGCATTTGTAAAAAGCCAATCTAAGAATTATAGTACGTTTAATCACTTTACATTTATTCAACAATACATTAATCCTTTATATGCCATCAATCGACAGTTAATTTTAAAACACCATGTTATAAGCAAAAATTTAATTGATTACAGTTTAAACAAAAATGCTGAAACAATTTTTGACAAAACACTTTACAATGGTCAAAATGCCAAAGGCCTTTATATCCGAGTAAATGATAGTGTGCAACTTTCCGAGATTGTAACATTAGGAAAACTTCTTTTTTATGACCCCATTTTATCAGCCAATAATAAACGAAGTTGTGCTTCTTGTCACTTCCCTAGTCAATATTTTACTGATACAAGCAATTCAACGGCTTTTCAATTTGACAATTCTAACAGATTAAGTAGAAACACACCATCATTAATCAATGTTCAATACAACCATTTAATTATGTTAGATGGAGAACATATATCACTTCAAAACCAAACGCATAGTGTTATTACCAATCCTATAGAAATGGCAAGCAATCAAGAGGAAGTTCTAAAAAAAGTACTTGATTGCAAAGATTATAAAGTTATGCTTAAAAAGCTATTAACCTTTACACCTCAAGAATCTGAAATTACGCTTACGCATATAACTTCTGCTATAACGCTTTATTATAGTAAATTTAGCAATTATTATTCTCCATTCGACCAAGCAATAAATCAAAAAACAGTATTATCTCATGATGAACTAAAAGGATTTAATTTATTTATGAGTAAAGCGCAGTGCGCTACTTGTCATTTTGTACCCCATTTTAATGGTGTAAAACCGCCCTATATTGGTTCGGAATTTGAGGTACTTGGCACACCCAAAGATAAAGCATACAAAAACTTGAGTGAGGACAAAGGTAGATACAACATTAATCCAGCTTATGAAACTGAGAATGCTTTTAGAACAGGCAGCTTAAGAAATATTGCATTTACACAACCCTATATGCACAATGGTGTTTTTAGTAATTTAACAGAAGTACTTGATTTTTATAATACAGGTGGTGGTGCTGGACATGGTTTAAACGTCCCTAATCAAACTTTATCATCTGATAGTTTAGGCTTAAAACCTATAGAGATAAAACAAATTATTGCTTTTTTAAATACACTAACTGAAGAAATTCCTTTTGAAAGTGCACCTAAAAAATTACCAATAAATAAAAATAAACAATTTAACATCCGCAAAGTGGGCGGAGAATATTAAAAAATGAAAATAAAAATTACAATTATTATAATAATTTGTTTGGCAATGATGCAATGTACAAGCCAGCAAAAAATAGTGTATATATTTCCGGACGCTATGGCTCCAGATATTCAAAAAGATTACGAAAAACAATGTAAAAAGGGGTATATTTTATACCAAATAAATTGCGCAAAATGTCACACTAAAAACATCAACGGGAAAAATATTATTCCAGATTTTACAATTGAAAAAATATCGGCCTATGAAATTAGAGTAGCCAATGCTTTACATTCTGATTCATTAACAGAAGAAAGAATAACTGCAGAAGAATTAGGAATTATATCTACTTTTTTTACATATAAAGCTAGAAACAGTAGTAAAGACTCTTTAAAACTATTGAATAAAAAATAGTGATGGGTTTATATCCTCTATCTTTTTAAGCGCTGAATATTAAATTTAAAAAAATCTCTTAATATTTCATCTCTAATCTTTCTAAATTCTGTGAGTAATTCTTCTTTTGTACCTTTGGCTAGGGCAGGATCAGTAAATCCTATATGCAATCTCTTTTTAACATCGCCTAAAAATAAAGGGCAATTTTCATTTGCCCCTCCACACACTGTAATCACATAATCCCATTGTTGGTCTAAATATTGATTAACATTTTTAGGAAAATGTTGAGTAATATCCAAGCCTAATTCCGCCATTACTTGAATAGCTTTAGGATGTACAAAAGCCGCAGGATTAGTGCCTGCGGAAAACACTTGAATATTAGAATTTAAAGCTTGTAAAATACCGTGTGCCATTTGACTGCGACAGCTATTACCTGTGCATAAAATTAAAATTTTCATCGTTATTATTTATTGAATTTATCTTTTAAATTTAAACTTGCTTTTACCAATAAAATTAATGCAGGTACTTCTACTAAAGGCCCAATAACACCTGCAAATGCTTGTCCACTATTAATGCCAAATACGCCAATGGCTACTGCTATTGCTAACTCAAAATTATTACCACTTGCAGTAAAAGAAAGTGCGACCGTATCGCGGTATGATGCTCCAATTTTTTTGCTAATAAAAAACATCAAAAAAAACATGATAACAAAAAAAATGGCAAGAGGCAAGGCTACACGCAATACATCTAGCGGTAATTGCACTATCATATTGCCTTTTAAACTAAACATTACTACAATGGTAAAAAGTAAAGCAATTAAAGTGATAGGCGAAATGTTAGGGATAAATTTAGTATTAAACCACGCCTCGCCTTTTTGCTTAGTAAGAACTACTCGGCTTATCATAGCCAATATAAATGGGATACCTAAATATAAGAATACCGTTTCTAAAATTTGAATAAACGATATATCAATTTCTAAAGCTTTGAAGCCAAACAAAGGCAACATAATTTCTAAATAAAAATAGGCGTAAAGGCTAAAGAATAAAACTTGCAATAAACTATTAATACCCACCAGCCCTGCGGTAAGCTCTCTATTCCCTTCAGCTAACTCATTCCAAACTATTACCATGGCTATACAAGGAGCTAAACCAATAATGATAAGACCTGTCATGTAAGCCGGATTATCCTTTAAGAACAAAATAGATAATGTGAACATTAAAAATGGACCTACAATCCAAGTTATAAAAAATGAAATAAATAATAATTTTGGTTTTAAAAAAACAGGTTTCATTTTTTTAAAGTCTACCTTACACAATGGCGGATACATCATAAGAATAAGACCAATAGCCAAAGGAATATTGGTAGTTCCACTTGAAAAAGAGTTAATAAAGCTATTGCTACCGGGTACTAAATACCCAATACCTATGCCAACAGCCATGGCTAAAAAAATCCATAACGTTAAATACCTATCTAAAAATTTTAAGCGAGTTTTCATTTGACCACTAACAGCAACCGCCTCCGGGTGTGCAACAACTTTTAGATACTATTTCACCCAATTTTATTTTTTGTTTCTCAGCAGGTATACCGCAGCTATCTGATGCTAAACAAGCGGTTTGTTTTGATTTTAAAATAAAGTTAACGCCATCAAAACCTAAATCATACTTACCAATTGTTTCGGTTTGATATTCCACTTCAATATCCAAATTTTGAATGCCTAATACTTTTTCAGAAAGTGTAATGATATTTAACACCTTTTGAGGCATTAATTGATGGTCTGTATCATTCGCATTCCACAATTGAAAATTAACTACTTTTTCTATTCTTTCTTTACCACCACAATCAATAAAGTGCTTGGTAATCTCTCCCACCTCAGTAATGTGGAAATGTGCTGGAACCATTTCGCCATTTTCTGTCATGAAATTTAATGTTTCAATAGTTTGTAACTGATTTTTAAATTCTTCTAATTTCATATTTTCTTATTGTTTTTTTAACAACATTTATTGGTTGTCTTTTTTTCTAATTTTTTTAATATAGCACCAAAAAAGGATTGTAATTTCTCCAAAGATTTTTCCTCAATACAATAGCAAATAGCATTACCTTCAATATTCCCTTTTATTAATCCAGCCATTTTAAGTTCTTTCAAATGCTGAGAAACTGTTGGCTGTGCTAACGGCAATTCATTTACAATATCCCCACAAATACAGCTATCCACTGTTAATAAATACTGAATAATTGCAACCCGTGCTGGGTGTCCAATGGCTTTCGCCATAGCAGCTATTTCAAGTTGTGCTTTAGAAAAATGTTCTGTTTTTGTAATACCCATATTTTAATATTGCAATATTACGATATAAATTTAATTTAAAAAAACATTATTTTCTTTATTTTAGTAATAAATTTACAAACTGAATTAATTACAATAAGAATATGAATAACTCATTCGAAAAAAGAAAAGTAACACAATTATTTCTAATCGGTATTATTTTGGCTATTATTTATGTTGTGGTCAAATACCTCCTATTCATGTTAAGTGCATCTTTAGGTGCTGTTACATTGTTTATATTGATGCGTAAGTATCATTTTTTCTTAGCCAAAAAACGCCAATGGAAAAATTGGATGGCCAGTATTGCATTAATCTCAATCTCTATTATTATACTTTTAATTCCCTCGTATTTAATAATACTGTTTATTGCTAATAAGGTGGGTCCCCTTATATCAAATCCTGACCCAATAATTAACAATGCAAATACTATTAATGAATATTTAGTAAAGCAATTTAATTTCCAACTTTTATCGTCTGAAAATTTAAAAAGTATACAAAGTATTATCACCAATATTATCCCTCAATTAATTGGTTCGGGTTTACAAATATTAACCAATATTATATTGCTTTACTTTATACTTTGGTTTATGCTTACCAATAGACTTAAAATGGAACGTTGGCTCAAAAACGCGAGTCCTTTTAAACGTTATAATACTCAATTATTATTTAATGAAGTAAAAAACAGCGTTACCAATAATTCAATTGGAATTATTGTTTTAGGTTTTATTCAAGGTATAGTGGCTATTATAGGATATTCCATTTTCGGGATTTCGGAGCCGATTCTTTGGGGATTGATAACTGGAGCAGCATCTGTTATTCCATTTGCAGGAACTATGATAGTGTGGATTCCGATGAGTATTTTATTATTCGATCAAGGCGATATTAATGCAGGAATTGGATTAAGTCTATGGGGCTTTATTTTGATAGGAGGGATAGATAATGTATTGCGTTTTTTACTTCAAAAACGCATGGCGCAAACGCATCCAATAATCACCGTTTTTGGAGTTATTATAGGCTTAAGTTTACTAGGGTTTTGGGGATTAATATATGGGCCGCTCCTTCTAAGTCTTTTTATTATTCTTACTAAAATTTATAAAGAAGAATTCATCAGCTAAAAAGACGACTTTTATTAAAAAAAGTTTAATTTTGCAAAAACGGATTCAGTTTTTGCGAGAAATTTTTAATTGAATATTTATACTTAGAGTTGTCTTTTATATCATCTAAAAAACTCAGCAACATCATTGGATTATTTAAAATTGTAAAATTCGAAGGAATTTTTAAGTCCTTTTTATTTACAACTTGGTTTCCTGAAAGTAGAATTTCTGTTTCTTTCCATTGTTTGGCCATAATATTAATAAATGTTTGCACACTAATACTGCTAGTAAGCGATGTAATAATACTAAAAATAAATTCAGGTTGATGCATTTCAAAAATATCAAACAAATCTTCAAAAGGCATTTGAGAGCCTAAATAAATAACTTGATGTCCTCTACTTCTTAAAATAAAATTAGCAAATAAAATACTTAAATCATGTGATTCGCCTGTAGGTACAAATACTAAAAACTTTTTTGATTCTGAAGTAGGACTTACTACTAAACCATCTATGGCAACAAACAAACGCTGCCTAACTAAATTAGATATAAAATGTTCATGTGCAGGATGAATAGAACCTGAAAGCCATAGCAAGCCAATTTGCTCCAATAAAGGAAAAACCAATTGCAACATAGTTTCTTCTAAACCGATCTTTAAAATATTAATTGATAAAATTTTATTAAACTCTTTTTCATCAAACAGCATCATTATGCCAATTAAAGACTGAATCTGTCCATTGTATTGTGATTTATTTTCTGAAAACTCTTGACATTTTATATGAATTTCTTCAAGACTCATTTCTGCAATTTTCGAAATCTTAAACCCATTGTTATTTAATATTGAAATATTGAGAATCAATCTTAATTGTTGTTCATCATAATATCTAATACCAGTATCGGTTCTATGGGGTTCAAATATTTTATACCTTTGTTCCCATATTCTTATGGTATGGGCTTTTATTCCAGTAATATTTTCTAAGTCTTTTATAAATAATTTATTTCTAAACTCTTTTTTTCCTTTTTTCATTTTTTAAAACCTTTTTTACACTTAATTGTTACCCAACATTATGAATAGAATACTTATAGCTGGTGGCACCGGATTAGTTGGTTCAAATTTAATCATAAAACTTAAACAAAAAAATTATGAGGTAAATATTCTTACAACCCAAGTAGAATTAGCTAATAATTTTGATATATTTTGGTGGCAGCCATCTAAAGGTAAAATTCCAACAGAGGCATTAAAAAATGTTTCAATATGCATAAACCTTTGTGGAGCTTCTATTTTCGACAAGAAATTTACAGAAAACAGAAAAAAAGAATTATACGATAGTAGAACCATTTCTGCAGAGGTTTTGTTGAATTCTTTTAAACAAAACGATATAAAACTCATGCATTACATCGGAGCAAGTGCTATTGGCATATACCCTAATATTTCGGACCAAATATTAACAGAAACTTCTTCAAATTGCAATTGGTTTATTAGTAAATTAGTAGAAGATTGGGAAAAAGCACACCAATTATTTAATGCCATAAGCCAAAATGTTTCAATTCTTAGAATTGGCATTGTTTTGTCAAATAAAGCAGGCTTTCTTAAAAAACTAATACAACCTATACAATTATTTTTAGGTGCAGTGCCAGGCAGCGGCAAACAGATAATCAGTTGGATACATATTGATGATTTATGTGATATGTTTATTTGGCAAATAGAGCAAAAACTAAACGGAACTTTTAATGCTGTAAACTCCAATTACGAAGACATAAGCACCATTTCACACGAAATAGCAAAATATTTAAAAAAACCAATTTTTCTACCTAATATTCCTGTATTTATACTTAAAATTATATTTGGCCAACGCCACAAATTATTGTTAAGTAGCCAAAAAATAAGCAATGCTAAAATAGTATCAACTGGCTTCAATTTTAAATTTGACAACCTTTTATTTGCTCTCTCAAATTTGTTACGTAAAAATAATGATTAGTGTCTTTTGGCACCGAAGAGATTTAAGATTAAATGATAATGCAGGATTATTTTATGCACTTAAAGAAAATAAAAATGTTTTGCCAATTTTTATTTTTGATACTGCTATTTTATCAAACCTAAATGACAAAAATGATAAACGTGTATTATTTATTTATCAAACCATTAAAAATCTAAAAAATGAATTACAAAACCTAGGAAGCGATTTATATGTTTTTTATGGCAATATAGAAGACATTTTTAAGCAATTATTCATAGACTTTAATGTAAAAAATATTTACACCAATCATGATTACGAGCCATACGCTTTAAAAAGAGATGCTGTTATTTCAGAACTTGCTAAAGTAAATAATATTGTGTTCAAAAGTTATAAAGATCAATGTATTTTTGAATTTAATGAAGTTTTAAAAGACGATGGTTTGCCATATACTGTTTTTACACCTTACAGTAAAAAATGGAAACTAAAATTGAATGAGTTCTACCTAAAACCATATGCCAATGAAAAATACTTTAACAACTACTGTATCATAAAACCTAAAGATTTAATACGTCTTGAGGATATGGGATTTAATAGCACTCAGTTTAAATTTTCAGAACCTGTTACCAAACGAAGTATCATTAAAAACTATGAACAATTTAGGGATATTCCCTCGGTGAATGGCACAAGCAGACTAAGTTTGCATTTTAGATTTGGTACTATCTCAATCAGACAAAAGGCTTCAAATGCCCTTAAACTAAGCGAAAAGTGGTTGAACGAACTTATTTGGAGAGATTTTTACATGCAAATAATAGCTCATTTTCCGCATGTTGTATATGAGGCTTTTAAACCACAATATAATAATATTGAATGGCGCAATAATGAAGATGAATTTAAAGCATGGTGTGACGGAAAAACTGGTTATCCAATAGTAGACGCAGGTATACGCGAGTTAAATAATACAGGCTTTATGCACAACAGAGTACGAATGATAGTAGCTAGTTTCTTAACTAAACATCTTCTGATAGATTGGAGATGGGGAGAAGCATATTTTGCAGAAAAACTTTTAGATTTTGAACTATCAAGTAACAATGGCGGATGGCAGTGGGCTGCAGGAAGCGGTGTTGATGCAGCGCCTTATTTTAGAGTTTTCAATCCCTATTTACAGACAGAAAAATTTGATCCTTCCAATCTGTACATTAAGCAATGGATACCAGAATTTAATACCCCTCATTATCCAAAACCAATTGTAGAACATACTTTCGCTAGAAATAGATGTTTAGAAGTTTACAAAGAAGGCTTGAAACCAAAATAAAAGAACTTACGCAACTAAACATAAGATCTTTTATCAATTTACAAAATTTAACAGTCTACTACCCCTATTAAATCAATCTTTTCATAGTTGTAATTAAAGCTTTTTAGATTTTAAATATAACACCACAAGATTAAGGTATCTTCAATAAAAAAAATTTAAAACTGTTGAGTTTGACAAAAATTATGTTAAATTATCAGTAAACTACTTATTTTTGCAGTGCTTTTTAATAAAATATAAAATATGGGAAGAGTTTTTGAAAAGAGAAAACATACAATGTTTGCCCGTTTCGATAGAATGTCGAAAACGTTTACTAAATATGGCAAAGAAATTTTAATAGCTGTAAAAGCAGGTGGTACCGATCCAGATTCAAACTCTAAACTAAGGGTAATAATAGCCAATGCTAAAAGTGCTAATATGCCAAAAGATAGAATTGATGCAGCTATAAACAGGGCTGCCAATAAGGACACAAGCAATTATGAAGAAATAAGCTACGAAGCTAAATGTATGAAGGGTGTTGGTTTATTTATTGAAACGGCTACCGATAATCCTACAAGAACAGTAGCCAATATTAGAATGCACTTGAATAGAGGTGGTGGCGAATTACAAAAATCTGGCAGTTTAGACTTTACATTTACTAGAAAAAGTATATTTGTTATTAAAATTGAAGGCATAAATACTGAAGAATTAGAATTTGAACTAATAGATGCCGGACTAGAAGATATTGAAATAGAGGGTGATGAAATGGTTGTAACAACTTCCTTTGAAAACTTTGGTACAATGCAAAAAACATTAGAAAGTAAAGGTATAACCATAGTAAGTGCAGAGTTACAAAGAATTCCAACCTCTACTGTAGAAATAACTGAAGAAGAAAAAGCACAAGTAGAAACTTTAATTGAAAAACTTGAAGACGATGACGATGTTCAAAATGTATATAGCAATATTGCTTAAATAGAATTTGCAATAGGAACAATAGAATAAAACATTTCAACAAACTCAGTGAACGACATTATTCAACAATTCGCTTCGACTAGGTCATTAACCTTTATAATATAACAAAGTAATAAATAACAAGTAACACAATAACTAATAAAAATTCATTAATTAACAATTTAACAATAAAACAATGAGCAACAAAAACACCATTTTAGTTCCAACAGATTTTTCAGAAATAGCTAGTAATGCATTAGGACATGCGCTTAAAATAGCTGACGTTTATAAAAATGAAATCACTTTATTAAGTATCATAGACGATGGCGGTTTATTTTCTATGTTTGGAAATACCGAAAAATCTGAACTCGTAAATGAAGCTTTAAATGCCCGAATGGATAAAATTATTGAAGAATCGCACAAAACATATCCTTCAGTAAAAATTAATACATTAATAGAGCATGGCAAAATATATAAAACTATAGCAGAAGTGGCAGATAAAGGCGATTATGATAGTATAATAATGGGAACCAATGGCGCAAGCGGTATGCAACAAATTACAGGAAGCAATGCTAGCCGTGTTATAAATTATGCTACCAAACCAGTAGTTGTTGTTAAAGAAAAATCTATTGGAAGTGGTTACAAAATTATTGTAGTACCTATTGACTTAACACGCGAAAGTCGTCAGAAATTAACTTGGGCAATTCATGTAGCAAAAAAATTCAATAGTACAATTCATATTATTTATGAAAATACCACAAACGAAGAATTTAGAAATAAAATTCATGCTGTAATTAATGCCTCTCAAAATATTTTAGACGAAAAAGGTGCTAAATATTTAGTGAGAGGATTAGATGAAGACAAGTATCCTGATAGCTTTGTAGAGGATACTCTTGCTTATGCCAACAATGTAGATGCTGACCTTATAATGGTAATGAGCCAACAAGAAAAAGGATTTAGCGAATTTTTACTAGGTAGCTACGCACAGCAAATTGTAAACCATAGTGGTGCTGTGCCTATTATGTGTATCAATAGCAACGATGCAGGTGTAATACTAGATGGTGTTTTTGGATAACATTTATAAAACCTATTAAAAAAATAGTTTAGGAATTCTACTAAGCTATATTTTTCTGAAATCTTAATCTTATGCTTTTGATTGCCTAAATTAAAAACAAAAATTATGGACGAATTTATCTTAACAATCAAACAATTTTCATTCAATTTTATTCCTAAGAGATACGCACATTGCGATTGAAGATTATACCAATTAGTGCTTATATGGCTCTATTGCACTTATTAGGGAATACTTTTGGTGGCTATGGTGTCATCCTTTGCACTTCCTAATCTTACTAAATCTGAACTACCAAACATTAAATACAGCATCGCTTTAGAAGGTGTTTATCAAAGTAGACCTTAATTTAAATTCTATTTAAATTAAGCCAAGCTTTAGTTTGGCTTTTTTTGTTTTTCTCTGTTTTCTATTACTCTTATTCTTTCATCAAGTGCTAAAATTAGATTGGAATTATTCAATGTTGTTTGCATAATTTTTGAATTCTGTAAGGCTAGCAATAAATCTGGATTTAAAGCCAAGGCTTTATCAAAATTACGTTTGGCTGCTGAATAATTATTTTGCTTTAAATAAATAATGCCTAAGTAAGCCCAACTTTCTGCATTTTTACCATACAATGAATTCAACTTATTAAAGACTTCTTCCGCATTTTTATCTTGGTTATTTTTAATAAGTAAAGCTCCGTATTGTAAAAGAAAATCTAAATTTCGGGGTTGTAAGTCTAAGGTATAATTATACCATGTTTTAGAACTTTCATATTGCTTTATATTCTCAAAAGCCTTAGCTACTCTGTAATTACTCCAAGCATCGTTAAAAGCCACAGACTTTCTACTTACCAGTTCAATTATCTGATTATAAGATTGGGTTACATAATACAAATGAACCAATGTTTTTAAATTATCAATATTCTTAACATTTAATTTTTTTGCACTATCCTGAGCATGCTTAAGATAAATTTTATTAGAACTAAATTTTTCATAATAAGAAATATAGGCTTCTGTACTTGTGTTTATATCAGGCGTTTTATTAGTAATACATTTTAGCCCTTTAATTACTTTTACCTTGTCTGTAGATTTATTTTTTGCGGGCTTGCGTATGTAATGATCATGAACACTTACATGGGGAATATCTGCAGTACCACTGCTTGGCATATGACATTTTACACAATCATTATTTGCTATTTTTAAGGCCTTAGGATTTTCTGTACAATGTTTTTGAATGCTAGTAATATGGCAGCTTTGACATTTATTATTAAACACAATATTATTTGTTTTTCTAACTGAAACATGCGGATTATGACAACTAATACAGGTAAACCCTACCCTATTATTTTTAGAATTTAAAGAACCTTTTTCCGTTTGAATAAAGCATAGGCTTTTTTGAAATCTTTCAGCATGCGCTGCCATCACAAAATTATCGCCTTCGGTATATTCTGGTGAAAATTGATCAAAAATTTCAGACAATACCATACCAGGTTTAAAGTCTGTAAATTGTTTGTTTGGCTTAAGTACCGCATTTCCTTGCAAGTGACATCTTTGGCAAATATCAATTTGAAGTTGCCAGCTTAATCTTTTAGGATTTACTATTGTATAATCTGCATATTTACTTGTATCAATAATACTACCTTTCATTTTTTCTTGTACATGAATTTGTCCCGGCCCATGGCAACGCTCGCATGTAATTCCATGTGGTAAATTGGCATATTGATTATCTGATTGTGTTTCTAGTGTTGGTATTGCATTATGGCAACTCATACACTCTAAGCCTATTTTACGACTAAAGCGGGTGTTATGTCCATTCTCGAAACCAGGAGGCAAATCCCACTTACTTTGCTGGGTATAAAAAGTAATGGGTGCTTGAAAAGTAAATCCATTTTCTTGTGTAAAATGAGAATTGGTATGATGACCAGAACCTATGATATAAATTATTTGCTCAAGCCTTTTGTGTACAGTATCTTTTCCTTTTAATCGGTATTCTATAAGATACATTTTTTTACTTTTAAAATACGGGAAATAATGTAAGTCTAAATAAGCATCATACACAGGTATAACATTTTTAAAATTAGCAGACGTTTTAAATAAGGAAGCAGTGTCGAAACTTTTACCCATTCCTGTTTGTAGAAAAGATTCGCATTTATCAGCATGACAAGGCATACAGGTTTTAACGCCCATGTATTTTACCGAATCGTGATGATTTAAAAACAAAGATTTTAAAGCCTCTGTGGTTTCCGTTTTATCCTTTTGTTTACATACCGTAAGTATGCAAATAGCAAGTATTAAACTAAATATTAAAAATACTTTATTTTTCAAGTAAAAAAAGTGCTCCTATTCCAATGTCTTATAGCCCAATGCTCCGCCTATTAAATTTCTAACATTGGTAAATCCGTTTTGAACCATAAAGTTTTTAGCAGCTCCACTTCTTGCACCACTTTTGCAATGAATAATGATTTCCTCATTTTTCCAATCTTCCAAATCATCTATTTTACTTTGCAAATCTCCTAATGGTATTAAGGTTGCTCCAAGATTATATTCATCAAATTCCCATTGTTCGCGTACGTCAATAAAATGAAATTTTTCGTTGTTGTCAAGTTTTAATTTTAATTCTTCTGCTGTAATATCTTGCATTTTATTATTCTTGTGTTTTAATATATTTTTGAGTATAAAAATTACCTTTTTCATCTTTACAAATTATGTTATATAAGCCACTATTCAAATTGGAAACATTAATAGTTTGAATATTATTATCGTTCAATTCAATTATTTTTCTACCATTCATATCTATTACTTGAATGGAAATAATTTCTTCTTTATTTTCAATATTTAAAAAGCCTGAACCATTTGAAGGATTTGGATAAATTATAATAGTATTCAATCTTACAGAAGAAACTGATGCGTTGTTAGTCTTAATTTTTTCACCAAACAATGGCCTTATCATAGGCACACCTGTAATATCTGCACTTACTTTTTCCCAATAGCCATTTAAATTATAAAACACATTTGGATTGTGATAATTTTCATTAAATAAATACTTATAATTTTTATCATACCCTACATTCAATATAAAGGCAGAATTTTGTTGCCATCCTATATAAAATTTGCCTTGTGGAATTGCTACAGCAGAATCAAAAATAAAATCTATAAAACCATTAATAGAATCTGCATATTGTGTTGAATTTAGTATCAATTTTTTCAACAGCACATCGTTCAAAGTATTATTGGCTGGCGGTTCGCTTACATTTTGCCAAACTATCAAATTAAATGATTTAAATTGCACATCTGAAACAGAACGGTTAAAAAAAACTGAAATTCCTCTTAGAGTATCAGCTTTAGAAATATTAAACTTAATAGCTGCGAAACCAGGTCCATTGGGTAATGCCGCATAATCTAAACCAAAGCCACCTTCGGCTGTACCATCATCGTATGCATAATAGTTTTTAAACTCTACTTTTTTTGTAAAGGTATCATTATTACCAATGCTTCTTTTATAGCCATATAAATCGGGTGTGTTATTTCCTGCAAGTGGCGCTATTTTAAATTCTAAGTCAACAAATGGCCATTTACCTGTAAGCGTATCTATTCTAAAAACAGGTAATTTTTCTATGGCATTGCTTTTATTTAAAACATTCCTTCCAAAAGAACTAATAGGAATATTAAACAATACATTTTTATATCCATTAAACGCTTTAAATGAATTATTTACATTCACAGAAACATCATTATTATTTCTATAAAGCAATTGTAAACTATCCATCATATTATCGGTATATTTAGATGTAAAATGGCTGTAAGGCATGCTATGATACCATTTGAGTGGTCCTATTGGAATGGCATTAATGGCTATATCCTCAATAGAAGTGTCTTTCATGCTTCTATTTCCTTGCATTCGAATATAGTCTAAATGCCATTGGTTCATATTACCTGTATTCTTTGTAAAATTAATAAATCTGAATTGAAAGCCTTTATATAAATACTCAGTCGATTTTATTCCAACTAATACTTGTTTAAAAGGTTTTACTTTAGTTCCTATAGTTTTCCAAACTGTTTTCCAATCACCGGTAATACTTCTAAATTTCAATACCAATGAATCTGTTGCATCCAAAACATCGCCTAAGCCTTGGGCTTGATAAAAAAAACTAAGAAAAATGGAATCAGCAATAGTATAATTAGTTGCTAATTTAGTTGTTTTTAAATTAATTGGGCTGCTCGTTAAAGAATCGCTTGCGCCATGTGTATTGCCGCTCATAGGATTGTAGGGCGTCCCTTTTGAATTCAAATTATCAAAAGTAGCTACACCATAACTAGGTGGCGAAATGGCAAAATGAGAATTAATATAAACCTGTTTGTCTGTCCAATATTTTTTGTTAGGGAAAACATTTGTAGACGTAAAATCATCAAAAAAAGGCAGCAACAGCGTATCTTGAATTGCTCTTTTTAAACCACCACTTGGATTTGGTGAAATTAAGTTGGCGTTACCTCTTGCGGGCGTTACAATAACTCCTTGCGACCAAACAGTATTTGCAATAAAAACTAAAACACAAAGCAGAAAAATTTTCATAAACTAATTAACGAAATTACAACGTTTTTATTATTGAAACAATAATTTTTTACAAAAACTAAATATTCCATAGGTTTTAAATCTATACTTAGTAAATCATCAAAGTTTATTCAAATGAAATGCCATCAAATTATCAATTGGCTGTTTGATAATTGTTTGAACCGTAACACCATATTTATTGGCAATTGAATTTAATTCATCTTGAAATAAAAAGGCAATAGAACCCACAAAATTAACAGGTATTTGCTGATACTTATCGAATTTAATAATATGAGTTTTAAAAAAATCATCAAAGCTATTTAAAACCAATTGAGTAATGTATGACTCATGTTTGTTTTCATAAATAAAATAAGTGAATGACGCTAAATAAACATTCGCTCCTTTTTGAGAATATACTTTTTCAATTATTATATCTTTGGTTAAACCACCTTCTTTCAGTTTATTACTAATTTCTGAAGGCATACTACAATACAAAAAATCACGAATTAATTGTTTGCCTAAATAACACCCGCTGGCTTCATCTCCTAAAATATAACCTATTCCAAAAAATGGAACCTGTTCTTCAATCTGAGTTCCTGTCCAATGACAAATATTACTTCCAGTTCCCAAAATACAAGCCAATCCTTCAGCATCACCACAACAGGCTATTGCGCTGGCAATTAAATCGTGTTCAACATTTACATTCGCATTTTTAAAAACCAATTTCAAGGCATGGTACACTATTTTTTTTTTATCATCAGTGCTGCTTCCAGAACCATAAAAGTAAACTTCTGTAACCATAGAAATATCATCTTCTGAAAAAGTTCCCTTTACAGTATTTGTAATCGTTTCTGCCGAATGATGCCATGGATTTAGCCCAATAGAAGATAATGATTTAGGAACCCTATTCTTATCTACTAATATCCAATCTGTTTTAGTACTTCCGCTATCTGCTACTACTA
>JABMMZ010000048.1 GCA_013205405.1 Bacteroidota bacterium
ATTTGAGATAGTCGGTATGTGCGAAAACTTAGATTTATATAAACAAAAAACTAAAATGTATTCTTCTGCTGAATGCAAACAAGCATATTTAAACAAATTTGGAAAATCTGGAACTTATGATTTAAACGCAAGTGGTGTTGTTTTTAGAAACAATCAATTAGAAAAAGTCTATACAAGAGTTTTAATAAAGCATAAGAAATAATGAATACAACTTTAAGAACAGATATAACAGTAAAAGACATTTGCGAAGGGTTTATTTATAACGAACTTGAAGGCAAAGGATTATTTGGTTTGTCGGGAACTTTGACAATACAGCCCGAATACCAACGAAACTATATTTATGCAGATGGCAAGAGAGATGTTGCCGTTATTTCGTCAATTTTAAAAGGTTATCCATTAGGACTAATTTATTTCAACAAAGTCAATAAAGACAGCCTTGAAGTTTTAGACGGACAACAACGAATTACAAGTTTCGGTAGATTTGTAACGAACAAATTTGCCATAAAAGATGAGAACGGAATGGAGCAATATTTTAGTGGTATTGCATCCGATAAACAAGAAAAGATTTTAAAAGCAAAACTTTTAATTTACGAATGTGAAGGAGAAGAAAGTGAAATAAAAGAATGGTTTAGAACTATCAACATTGCAGGAGTTCCACTCAACAATCAAGAACTTTTAAACGCTGTTTATTCTGGTCCATTTGTAACACTTGGAAAAGAAGAATTTAGTAACAGCCAAAATGCAAACATTCAAAAATGGAGTGCTTATGTTTCAGGCAGTGCAAACCGACAAGAATATTTAGAAAGAGCTTTGGAATGGGTAAGCAAAGACAATGTAGGCGACTATATGAGCCGACACCGATTTGACAAGAACATTACAGAACTAAAAAACTATTTCACAAGTGTAATTGACTGGGTTTCTACTGTATTCACAGACGTAGAAAGCGAAATGAAAGGACTTGAATATGGCAGACTTTATGAAACATACAGCAAGAAACCATACAACTCAAAAACAGTTGCAGAACAAGTAAAAAAACTTTATGCTGACCCATACATAAAAAACCGAAAAGGAATTTTTGAATTTATTTTAGGTGGTTCGACAGACACGAAATTATTAGAAGTTAGAGTATTTGACGAAGCAACAAAAAAATCTACTTGTGCAATTCAAACAGCAGAAGCCGAGAAAAAAGGAATTTCAAATTGTTCGCATTGTGCCATTGGACACGATGCCAACAAAACAAAAATTTGGAAACTTGCAGAAATGGATGCAGACCACGTTACAGCTTGGAGCAAAGGCGGAGCAACAGACACAAAGAATTGTGAAATGCTTTGCAAGACACATAACAGAGCAAAAGGAAATAAATAATAAGTTAGTTACCTTTAACTATCTTTAGTTATTAACTAAAGATTCAGACAAAAAAAAGCCCCACATTGCTGTGGGGCTATTCTTTTTAATTTATTTATGGCTTTCTAATTTTCCTCATACACCCATAATTTATAAGTAATGGTTTCCGCAGGGTTACTGGCTTGTACCATTATATTATTGCCATTAGGGCCTATGGTAATACATTGTAGGCGTGGATTCTCGGAAGGTTGTATAGGTACTGCAAATTCTATATTGGCTATATTATTACTTAAACCCCATATGGCATTGCCTCCTATAATATTAAGGCGCAATTCACGGTTAGCAGTAAAAGGTATATTAGTAATTAAATGGGGCGTAGCACCTGTAGCTGTACCCTCAAAAGCAGGAGCTGTAGGCGTACCTGTTATATCTAAAGCCCTAGCACTTTGGTAAGTGCCATAGAGCATAGCATTGCTGGTTTCAAATACACGTACTAGCACATCTATTTTATTGGTCAGTTGGTCTACAATTAAAAGGCGGGTTTCTTCTGCCAATGCTGCATTTTCTTTGCGTATATCTATGGCTATACTGCCTTGTGGATTGGCTAATACAAAACTATTAATAGCCAAATTAAGATTACTTACATCTGCACTACTAGCCCCAAAAGGTAATAATACACCCAATAATGGCGTAGCCAATAAGTAAAGCGCCTTGGTGCGTGCTATTAAATCTTCGGCATTGGCAAGGGTAAAATAGCTGGTAGGATAATCTGCCAATTTGCGGTTTATAGCATTATTGTTAGCCACTGCGTGGGCAGTAAGGGCGTTGCTAATTTTTAAACCTAAGGCTTCTAAGTTTTTGCGTTTGCTCTCCTTATCTAAAGTGTAACCACTGGTATCGGCAGTACTATTGCTTAACTGGGTCATGTAAGTATCTACTCTGGTATTGTAAGTAGTGTACTCGGCTTGTAAGGTAGGTACGGCATCCATTACTACAGTATTAGCTAAGTAATGATTGCGTACTTTTAAGAACATAAATAAATAATCTTCAGAATTGTTGTTCATAATGTAAATGGGTTTTTTTTAGATTAAAACGATTGTAATACAAAGTTAAAGCAATTCTTTTTTAAAATGCAAATTTGTAAATTAAAAAAAGTAGGTATTGGCTTAAAGCCAACATACAAGCGATTAAAAGCAAGCCAGCAAGGCTTAAAAATGCTATGAAGTGCACAATAGTGTCTTTGGAAAGCATAAAAGTGCTTTTGGAATATATGTAGGTGTCTTTGGAATATGTATAGGTAACTTTGGAAACCATTTGGGTGTCTTTGAAGTATAAAAGGGTAGTTTTGAAGTACTATTGGGTAACTTTGGAGTACTTAATGGTGTTTTTGGAGAGCAAAAACTTGTATTTTAGGCAAAAGCCTATTAATTTTGTATAGTAGCAAGCCATTGTAAGTTATGAATATATACCGCAAAAAACGCAGCCAACCCAATACAGGCAGGGAAAAGCTAGTATTAGATGTGCGCCCCCTACTAGCCGCCAAGGGCATAGCCAATGGCTATACTTACTTGCATAAAGTAGTAGGGCTACCCACTAGCTATGCCAAGCAATTAAGCCAAGGCAAGGCTTACCAAATAAGTAATAAGTATATGGAGGCTTTGTGTGTAACGCTTAATTGTACACCAAACCATCTTTACCATTACACCACCCCACCTACCGAAACCATAGGCACCGACCATGCCCTAGCGGAGCTATACCGCCCCAGTGCCGATTACAAAGGATTACTGAAAAAGTTAGAAAAAATGAGCCCGCAGGAATTAGAGGAATTTTATAAGGGGATAGAGAAATAGGGGGAATTTAAAACTTATACAAGATTAAATACATATATTTATCATTAGATTGAAACTGCTGGTCATAATATTGTTTTCCTAACTCTTTACTATTTAGTTCTAATTTATTTGAAATTAGCTTAAATAGCACCAATTTATTATCTGTTAATAGCCACTTCTCAGCTGAATTAAAAGGCAATCTAGTTTTATTAATGCTTAACCAAGAAAATTTCTTACAAGTGTCATTATTATCTATGCGGATATCATTTTTATACAACTGCCAATTATTAGAGACTTTATTTAATTTCCAAATATCAAAGTAAGTAGGTACATTCATTTTATTCCACTGGCATGGAACTATTATATTTTGGTATGATATTATCAATATTGAATCATTATATAATTTCAGGGCATTAAGTTGTGTTCTATTATTTTCGTAATTTGACAATGAATCTAGAATATTATATGTTGGTTTTAGTAAGTATTTTAAGTTTAAATCTTCTAAAATTTTACGATCAATAAATAATGAAGTGTCTAAATTACGTTCAATTAAATTTTGTTTACCAGTATTCATATTTAATATTCTAATTTTATATTCATTAGGATTCATTGTTGCAGCACAATTGCTGTTAACTTCAATGTATTTTTTTGAAGGGTTTGTGGCTAAAATGTGGAGACCATTTAACTCATAGCCTAATACCTTATCAGTTTGCTTATCTTTTAAATTATAAGCAATAATATTTTTATTCTCTTTAAGTATATTGCCTATTTGCCATTCAAATAAATATAGTACAGTACTATCTTTAATGCTAAAATGTGTATATTTCTGCTTTAAATTTTTAGGCACTTCATGATAATAATGGTTATTATCTTTTAAGTTATAAATACAAAACTCAGAAGAGTTGAACAAATAAAGATTGTTTTCACGGATATTGAAATCAGATATATTTTGGTAATAATACGAAAATTTATTGATATTTATAAAAAATGTATCAATAGTATAATTGTTAATATTAATTTTTAATAATATTGCATCCGCATTATTTGGTAAATGATTTGCCCCAAGAATATAGACAAACTCATTATCATATTTTACATTAAAGCTTTCGTTATTAGTAAATTGATTAGTTTTTAAACAAAGTACAGTATCAAATAATAATTGATTCTTTAAAGTGTTATTTTGGCAATAACCATTTTTAACTAAAATTGCAAAAAGAATTAATATATAGATTCTCATAAAATAAAAATTGCCTGAATTGTTATTTTCAAAACAATTCAGGCAATTTAAAATAATTTAATAATTAATTAGTGCAAATTTTCTCTTTAAATACATCAATTTGTTCTGTTAATGTTCCATCTGCATTTGTAGTGGTTATCCAATTCACAGAATAAACCCAAGTTTCATTAGAAGTTGTATTGATATATGTAGCTGTATATGTGCCATTAGTATTTCCATTTCCTATTTCAACATAAGCATGAGTTAGCATACCATCTGCACATGTATTTTCAAACACACCATCATTTGTGGCTGGTGGAATTGCTGATGCATTTGGGCAACTCTTAAGTCCAGTTCCAGAACAACCAATAGTTACGGCCCAATATTGTTTTGTTTCTCCTGTTTCACAATCTACATAGGTTGTTAGCTCTTGAGTTCTAGAGGTAGAGCCACATCCAGGAAAGCAGCCAGTTTTAGTGCGAGATACTACTTTTGTTTGAATTGCGCTAGCTGAAAATACAACTAATATTAGGGCGATTAAAATTTTTGATTTTTTCATATTAATTTTGATTTAAATTAAAACAAATAAATATTGAATTATTCTATTAAAAAATAGACAAATATTAGCTATTTGTATGTTTTTTATTTAATAATGTTAAAATAGCTTCGATATTATCACTCATAATATTGATATTATTATAACAACCACATATTATGCAATCTTTATATTCATTATTAGTTGTTGGTAATAGATTTTGAAAAGGTATTTCTAAAGCATTGGCTAACTCGTCAATACAATTTAAAGTTATTCTAGTTTGACCTGATTCAATTTTGTGCATCCAATTTTTACTTTTATTTACTAATTTTGCTAATGTTTCTTGGTCGTAGCCCTTTTTTAACCGTTCAATTCTTATAATTTCTCCTACTTTTTTATCTTCTATCATAAAATTAAATACTTTTCTCAATATTAAATAAAAGTATTTTAGAATAAAAATTTATTATTGAATTAACTTGTATTTAAAAGTTAAGTGCAATTTAAAACGCAACCCTTTTCACAAATAACAGCCTTTTGGCATAATATTCTCCACTATGGTTCGTATCCACACGAACCATTATTTAACCTTTAAAATCATAATAGATACTGAATAATTTTTACGAAGCTAAAAATTTTCAGCATGACGGCCATGGTGAAATTTATGTTTATTGTCTTCACTAAGCTAGTTGCTTTAAGTACTTGGCGGCACTTCGACAAGCTCAGTGGCCGAGCAAGCACCCCGAGACTGGAGGCTGCCCTGCAAGGGCAGGTGCGCAGCACGGAAGCGAAGCGTACCC
>JABMMZ010000049.1 GCA_013205405.1 Bacteroidota bacterium
GCTCCGCAGACACATTTGTGGTTAATCAAAGTTTGGTTTTCCGCATCAATATTTGTGGTGAAAATCACCACCTTCCAAGCCTAGAAACCTTTAATTAGTTGTATTATAACATTTAAGAAATATACTCCAATAACAATTTCCTATCCTCAGATATACTTAACTTATACTTAGCTTAAAATTCAACTATACAGCTAAAATTCTTGAATTAATTTGAAATGAAATTTATATATTTGCATTCTTAAATTTTTGATAAATATCTATTTTAAGTCCTGTTTTCAATAGATTTGAACACGCCACTATAAAAAAAAGTATTTCTTAATTTAATAACGATTAAAAAAACAAAACGCATCAATTCTATGTTGAAATAATAGAATTTCAAAACACACACACAAATACAACACCTAAATTAAAAAAAAATATAAAATGAGTAATTCAACTGAAAACAAATGTCCTTTTCCGCATGGTGAAATGAAACAAACCTCTATTAACGGCACTTCTAATAATGATTGGTGGCCAAACCGACTTAATTTAGCAATTCTGCGTCAACATTCTAATCTTTCTAATCCAATGAACGAAGGATTTAATTATGAAGAAGAATTTTTAAAGTTAGATTTAAAAGCCATAAAAAACGATATTTATGATTTAATGAAAGTATCTCAAGAATGGTGGCCTGCAGATTACGAACATTATGGACCATTGTTTATCAGAATGGCTTGGCACAGTGCAGGTACCTACCGTGTTTCTGATGGACGTGGTGGAGCAGGTTTAGGTAACCAGAGATTTGCACCTGTAAATAGCTGGCCAGATAATGGTAATTTGGATAAAGCAAGATTTTTACTTTGGCCAATCAAACAAAAATACGGCAATCAAATTTCTTGGGGAGATTTAATGATTCTTGCTGGAAATTGTGCATTGGAGGATATGGGCTTCAAAACATTTGGTTTTGCAGGCGGAAGAACTGATTCTTGGGAGCCTGAACAAGATATCAATTGGGGAAGTGAAACTGAATGGCTTGGAGATAAACGTTATTCAGGTGAAAGATATTTGGCAGACCCACTAGGGGCTGTTCAAATGGGTTTAATATATGTAAATCCGCAAGGACCCAATGGAAACCCCGACCCATTGGCCTCTGCCAAGGATGTAAGAGAAACTTTTGCAAGAATGGCAATGAACGATGAAGAAACTGTTGCTCTCGTAGCAGGTGGACATACTTTTGGAAAAGCACATGGTGCTGCTAGCGATTCGCATGTAGGTCGTGAGCCGGAAGGAGCCAATATTGAAGAAATGGGAAAGGGATGGATAAATAGTTATGGTACAGGAAAAGGTGGCGATACTATTACCAGTGGTTTAGAAGGTGCATGGAAACCAAATCCAACTACTTGGGATAATGGCTATTTTGATACCATGTTTAAATACGATTGGAAATTAACTAAAAGTCCTGCAGGCGCTCATCAATGGATACCAACAGATGAGAGTGCTGCTAATTTAGTTGAAGACGCACATGATTCAAGCAAGCGCCATGCACCCATTATGACTACTGCCGATTTAGCCTTAAAAATGGATCCAATTTATGGACCAATTTCAAAAAGATTTCATGAAAATTTCGATCAATTTGCAGATGCATTCGCAAGAGCTTGGTTTAAATTAACACACCGTGATATGGGACCTTCAATAGATACTTGGGTAGCGAAGTTCCTATAGAGGAATTGATTTGGCAAGATCCAATTCCCGTTTCTAAAAGTAAATTGAATGCAAATGAAATCGTTTCATTAAAAAATACCATACTTTCAAGCGAATTATCTATTTCTCAATTGGTTTTTACTGCTTGGGCTTCTGCAGCTACTTTTCGTGGATCAGATAAACGAGGAGGTGCTAATGGAGCAAGAATCCGCTTAGAGCCACAAATTAATTGGGAAGTAAACAATCCAAATCAATTAAAAAAAGTTTTATCAGTTTTAGAAAATATTCAAAAAGAGTTTAGCACAGATAAAAAACATATTTCTATGGCAGATTTAATTGTTTTAGGTGGTTGTGCAGCTATTGAAAAAGCGGGTAAAAATATTATTGTGCCTTTTGAAGCAGGTAGGGGAGATGCTTCATTAGAGCAAACTGATATTGCTTCTTTTGCCTTTTTAGAACCAAAAGCCGATGGGTTTAGAAACTATAAGAATGCTCAAAGTTTTGCTGTTACTGAAGAATTATTGATAGATAAAGCGCAATTATTAAATCTAACTGCTAAAGAAATGACTGTTTTAGTTGGAGGATTAAGAGCTTTGGATACCAATTATGATGGATCTAAACATGGTATTTTAACTAATCAACCAGGTTTTCTAAGCAATGATTTTTTCGTAAATTTATTAGACCTAAGAACTACTTGGAAAGCAACTACAGATAAAGGCGAACTTTTTGTTGGATCGAACAGAATAACAGGAGAACCAAAATGGACTGCAACACGCGCTGATTTAATATTTGGTTCAAACTCTGAACTAAGAGCTATTGCAGAGTTATATGCCTCTAGCGATTCTGAAGCTAAATTCACTACCGATTTTGTAGCCGCTTGGAATAAAGTAATGAACCTAGACCGTTTTTAAGGAAATATTTTAGTAATTTTAAGTAATAAATATTTAAAGGTGGGTTGTCTTTTTAGGCAGCCCATTATTGTTGAATAATAATCTTAAATCTTACCAAAGTGTTATATCGGATATTTATAAAATAAAGCAGGGTTTTATAATTTGTAGTATTAATTTATTAAGTGCTTTCAATGGTTTGTTGCAAGCGCAAGATATCTTTAAAAAGCCTAAAGTTATTTGGCTTTAAATTATAGTAATGATGTGTGGCAAAAAACAGATAGATACTTAACACTAAGTTTAAGTGTTTAATATGTAAATACAATATTAAAACTTTCACCATTAAATAAAATTTTACTTAAGGGTAAGTATAAAAATCCTTTTGAAACCGGTATTCGTATAATGCAAAATGTATACACCCCTGAAAGTATTAAAGAAAAAAGTATTCAGTTAAATAATTATCCTTACACAGCTATACTAACATTAACGCAATTTTACAATCAAATTAATTAAGCTAAAAAATACATTTACATTCTGAAATTCAATTGGGTATTATTGGTCCTGCAGCCATAGGTAAACAAATGCAAACAAGTGTACATTAGCCATTGGAGATAATTTACGACAAGGTTGGGACAACCAATTGAGAAATTCTGCCATTATAAACTATAATATTCAGTATAAAAAATCAGTTATAAATACTTCCTTTTTCAACCTATGTCCGAATGCTAATTTACGCATAGGAAGCTTACACAATGATATAAGTGTTTGGCTTTCAACTAGCATAGGCAATAAACCTTTCGTTTTTATAAAATCTTCTAAAAAAGTAGGATAATTTCACTTTTCTTTATGAAATACGGCCAATTTTATAAAGTGCTATTATTCAAGGTTAATTTTTTAGAAAATCCTGCTATTATTTAACATCAAATCAAATTTCAAATTTGGTATTTCAAAATGAAATTTCTTACAATATGAGGTTAAAAAATTTTAAATTTTCATTATCGCTAACAAAGCTGAGTAAACAATACAAAGTATGCTTAGAACATACCTATAATTTCGTAACATTTGGACATTACTTTTAATTTAAAATACTTTCAAAAATACTTCTGCCATCTGTATTTAACAGATACTTACTAGCACATCTTTCTGGATGTGGCATCATTCCAAAAACATTTTTTCCTGTATTGCAAATTCCTGCTATATTTTGCATGCTGCCATTTGGATTTGAAATATCATTTATTTCTCCATCCTCAGAGCAATATTTGAATAGTATTTGATCATTCGCTTCTAATTCTTTCATAGTAGCTTCATCCGCATAATATCTTCCTTCTCCATGGGCAATAGGTATTTTGTAGGCCTTATTTTGGTATAATTGGTTACTAATTTTAGAGGTTATATTAAGTGGTTTTAGAAATACGTTTTCGCATTTAAATTTAATACTGGTATTGCGCAATAAAGCACCTGGCAATAATCCACTTTCGCATAATATTTGAAAACCATTGCAAATTCCCATTACATATCCGCCTTTGTTAGCATGCTCAATCACACTCTGCATAATAGGGCTTAATTTAGCAAGAGCACCGCTTCTTAAATAATCACCATAACTGAAACCACCTGGCAAAAATACAAAATCAACGCCTTTAATATCTGTTTCTTTGTGCCAAAGTTCTTCCACTTTAGTTCCAGAAATAGTTTCTAAAGTTTCTATTAAATCTTTATCACAATTACTGCCAGGAAATATTACTACACCAAATTTCATTATGGCAAAGGTAATAAATATAGCCTTAAGTTAAAACGCTAGTTTTGCTCAATTTGTTAATAAATCAAACTCTTGCAGGCCCTCATGTTTTATCCACTTACCCTTTTTAGTTAGTAAATAGTAATCTATTCTGCCATCAGGTATATAATATTGTCGCGAGCCTGTAGCAGATGGATTAGAAGGAGTGAGGTTTGAAAATGTAATCATTTTTTTTACAGATTCAAATCTTAAAACGATACTAGTTGCATCAGCATAATTCAAAAACACACGGTATCTTGGTGTATAATCTTTGTCATTATCGTAAAATAAAGGTGCCCCAATATGCAGTTCCCCTTGTTTATCTATCCAAAAGGCATCAATAATTTTTCGGTTACTAAAACTTGTTAATCCATCTAAGCCTAATACAATATAATAATCTATACCACTTTTTCGGCTTTGCGACATTTGGTAATACAAAGCCCCAACCCAATCGCTAGTTGTGCATTCATCATAGATAGAATCTGCTTTATTGTTCGTAAAATCATTAAGCCAATATGTAGTGGTTTCTGAAGATGGTTTTTTCTTATATTGCACTATACAATGATTGGTATACTCTTCTTTATCGTTTATATATACCCAACTAATTACACGTAATTTTTGGTCCTTTGACTTTAAAATAGAAACCACTTGATTTATAGAATCAAAATTATAATTAAAAGCATTGTCTTTTTCTAATTCAGATTTAATTTCAGCTTTAAATGAATCGTTAAATAGTTTTCTGTAGTCTGCGTTTTTGCCATATCTTAAACTATCAGCATATTTTTTAAGTAATGGGTTGTAATATTGAGCTTCGCAAAATATACTTACTAAAAGAAAAGATAAAGTAGTTATTAATTTTAGATTTAACATGCGCATACAAAAGTATAACTAAAAACAATGCCAAATTATTATATTACAAAAAAAATTATTCAAACTCTTCAATTTGACTTAAAATTCTTTGCTGAATAAGCGCATTAATTCGCTTATTTACTTCTTTTTTATTTTCTAGATAAAAATTGAGTTCAGAATCTGTAAAGAAACCAATAACCATATTGGCTAAACTATTTTTTAAAAGTAAATCAGAATTTAATACTTTTATCAATTTTCTTTTTTTGTCTAAATCTGACAAGTTGAACAATGCGATGTTTTTATCATGCAATGTACTTTGAAGAATAATTATAAAATGATTGTTGAGCCCTTTGAGGATTGGTCGCAAAGTTTCATGCAAAAATTTTTCATTTGGCAGACTATACAGTGTGTTTATTTGAATAATAGGCCTTTCCATTGGTTAATCCAAAACAACAATATAGAGTTAGAATTGTTTTTAAATTAACCTTAGGTTTATTATTTTTTTCATACATTATTGTTTAATTTTGAAGACTTAATGCAAGAGCAAATATTAATTTTAGACTTTGGTTCTCAATATACTCAGCTTATAGCTAGAAGGTTGAGAGAACTGAATGTATACTGCGAAATTCATCCTTTCAATCATTTACCATTGATTGTAGAAAATACCAAAGGCATCATTTTATCTGGCAGTCCAGCATCTGTAAGAGATGAACAAGCGCCTCAAATAGATTTAGATTTATTTATTGGTAAATTGCCTGTATTGGCTATTTGTTATGGCGCACAATACATTGCCCAGCAAAAAGGTGGAAATGTAGCAGCCAGCAATCATAGAGAATATGGAAGAGCCATGTTGAACAAAATTTCAGAATGTAAATTACTGAAAGGCCTTAATTTTCCTACGCAGGTGTGGATGAGTCATGGTGATACAGTTACCAATTTACCTACTAACGTTGAACTAATAGCCAACACAGAAAGTATTGCTAACGCAGCCTATAAATTAAACGATTCTGAAACCTATTGCATACAATTTCACCCTGAGGTTACGCATAGCACTGAGGGTTCTATATTAATAAAAAATTTTATTACTGATATATGTGGTTGTAAGCAAGATTGGAATCCAGAGAATTTTATTCATGAAACTGTAGGCAATTTAAAAACTCAATTAGGCAATGATAAAGTTATTTTAGGATTGAGTGGAGGAGTAGATAGTAGTGTGGCCGCTGGCTTGTTGCACAAAGCTATTGGCAAAAATTTACATTGTATTTTTATAGATAACGGTCTTTTACGATTAAATGAATATGAACAAGTACTTGAATCTTACAAGCAAATGGATTTAAATGTTGTAGGGATTAATTCAACACATCAATTTTATGAAGCATTGGCCAATGAAAATGATCCTGAAAGAAAAAGAAAAGCAATTGGCAGAGTATTTGTAGAAGTATTTGAGCAAGAATCTAAAAAAATTGAAGGCGCCAAATGGCTAGCACAAGGAACTATATATCCAGACGTAATAGAATCTGTATCGGTAAAAGGGCCTTCTGCAACTATCAAATCGCATCACAACGTAGGAGGGTTACCAGAAAAAATGGATTTAAAAATTGTAGAACCTCTTAGAAGTTTATTTAAGGATGAAGTGCGCAGAGTAGGCGCTGCTTTAAATATTCCTTCAAATATATTAGGCAGGCATCCTTTTCCAGGACCTGGTTTAGCAATTAGAATTATTGGAGATATTACACCTGAAAAAGTAAATATATTACAACAAGCAGATGCTATTTTTATAGATACAATCAAAGAAAAAGGGTGGTATGATAAAATTTGGCAAGCAGGTGCTATATTTCTACCAGTACAAAGTGTAGGTGTAATGGGCGATGAGCGTACTTATGAAAATGTAATATGTTTAAGAGCTGTTACTTCATTAGATGGTATGACAGCAGATTGGGTTCATATTCCGTATGAAATTCTTGCAGAAATAAGTAATAAAAAATTTAACCGTGTAAAGGGAATTAATAGAGAAGTGTACGATATTAGTTCAAA
>JABMMZ010000050.1 GCA_013205405.1 Bacteroidota bacterium
CGTTGATACATGGTTTCCATAGCACCTAAAACACCACCTCTTTCTGTAATTTTATCAAATTCTAACATAACAGCTTCTTCTACTAAGTCTGTCAATTCTTCAATAATAAAAGAACCTTGAATTGGGTTTTCATTTTTAGCAAGGCCTAATTCGCGATTTATAATTAATTGAATAGCCATTGCGCGTCTTACACTTTCTTCAGTAGGTGTTGTTATAGCCTCATCATATGCATTAGTATGTAAACTGTTACAATTGTCGTAAATGGCATATAAAGCTTGAAGTGTAGTTCTTATATCATTAAAGTCTATTTCTTGAGCATGTAAGCTTCTGCCACTTGTTTGAATATGGTATTTTAACATTTGACTACGTTCATTCGCCCCATATTTTATTTTCATAGCTTTAGCCCATATTCTTCGCGCTACTCTACCAATTACAGCATATTCGGGGTCTATACCATTACTAAAGAAAAAGGAAAGATTCGGTCCAAATTCATTAATATCCATCCCTCTGCTTAAATAATACTCCACAAAAGTAAAACCATTGGCTAATGTAAATGCTAATTGCGACAATGGATTAGCACCTGCTTCTGCAATATGATAACCAGAGATAGAAACGGAATAGAAATTACGCACTTTTTTTTGAATGAAATATTCTTGTACGTCACCCATTAATCTTAGGGCAAATTCAGTGCTAAAGATACAAGTATTCTGTGCTTGGTCTTCTTTCAATATATCTGCTTGCACGGTTCCTCTTACTTGCGAAAGGGTATATATTTTTATTTCTTCGTAAATATTTAAAGGCAAAACTTGGTCGCCTGTAACACCTAATAACATTAAACCTAAGCCATTATTCCCTTCAGGCAATTCACCTTGATAAGTAGGAATCTCTTGGTTTTTAGCTTTAAAAATAGCTGCAATTTTTTCGACTACTTCTTTCTCAAGTTTATTTACTTTGATATACAATTCACATTGTTGATCAATAGCAGCATTCATAAAAAAGCCAAGCAACATAGGTGCAGGGCCATTGATAGTCATAGAAACAGATGTTTTTGGATCGGCTAAATTAAAACCACTGTAAAGTTTTTTAGCATCATCTAAACAGCAAATACTTACACCTGAATTGCCAATTTTACCGTAAATATCAGGACGAATATGAGGGTCGTTGCCATACAATGTAACACTATCAAAAGCAGTAGATAAACGCTTTGCAGGCACGCCTAAACTTACGTAATGAAATCTTCTGTTGGTTCTTTCAGGTCCTCCTTCACCGGCAAACATGCGGGTAGGATCTTCTCCTTCTCTTTTAAATGGATAAATACCTGCAGTATAAGGGAATTCACCTGGTACATTTTCCTGCAACTGCCAGCGCAATCTATCGCCCCAAGATTTAAATTTGGGCATCGCTATTTTAGGAATTTGAGTATGACTTAAGCTTTCAGTATGTGTTTTAATTTTAATTTCTTTGTCACGTACTTTAAAGATATAATCTTCATTTTTATATTTAGCTACAAGCTCATCCCAATTGTTAATTAAGCGTCTATTTTGTGGCAGTAATTGTTCATTTAATTCCGAAATTTTATCATTTAAAATAATTGATAAGTTTTCTAATATATTTTTTGGTAACATTCTTAAAGATTTAATAAATTTTTACTTCCTTCTAATTGATATAATTTTTCGGCAATTTCAGATTGTTCGTCTGCTTGTTTATTATAGTTTCTAATGGTTTCACTTATCTCGCTTAGGTATCTATTTCTAGATGGTGGAATGATGAATATTTTTTCGCTCATTTCGTCTGTGGCTTTAAAATCTGATTTAAACTTAGAACCTGTTTTGGTATCTAATAAATCAATTAAGGTACGGTATAAATTATTCATCCCCGGATCGTTAAATTGACTAGCAATAGTGCCAAAAACAGGCATAATATCTACATCATTATCGAAAAGCTTATGGTTGCGTTGAAATTGTTTTTTAACGTCTCTTAAAGCATCAGCGGCCCCTTTTTTATCAAATTTATTGAGTGCAATAATATCTGCAAAATCAAGCATATCAATTTTTTCTAATTGCGTAGCAGCACCATACTCTGGGGTCATTACATACATGGTAGCATCACTATGATCGGTTATTTCTGTATCACTTTGGCCAATACCACTTGTTTCTAAAATTATTAAGTCAAATTTGGCGGCTTTAAGCACTAATAGGGCATCGTCTACGTGTTTACTTAATGCCAAATTGCTTTGGCGGGTAGCTAATGAACGCATATAAACGCGAGGGTTTTTAATACTATTCATTCTTATTCTATCTCCTAATAACGCACCACCTGTTTTTCGTTTACTGGGGTCTACAGATATAATGCCAATGGTTTTAGTTTTAAAATCAAATAAAAATCGCCTAACAAATTCATCTACCAAACTGCTTTTACCAGCTCCACCTGTTCCTGTAATACCTAAAACGGGTGTTTTATCATTTCCTATTATTTCAATGATTTTACTTCTGTAATTTTCAAATTCGGTTGTAAAATTCTCAGCACAAGATATTAGTTCAGCAAGCGTTCTAGGATTTTTAGCTTTAATTTCTTCTTCGTTAAAATTGATATCTCTACCAGTAGGGTAATCACATTTTTCTACTAAGTCGTTGATCATACCTTGCAATCCCATCTCTCTACCATCATCTGGATGGTAAATACGTGTTATGCCGTAGGCCTGTAAATCGGCAATTTCTTCGGGCAAAATAGTGCCACCACCACCACCAAAAATTTTGATATGACTTGCACCTTTTTCTTTCAATAAATCTACCATGTATTTAAAATATTCATTATGCCCTCCTTGGTAACTGGTCATGGCAATAGCATTGGCATCTTCTTGAATAGCTGTGTCTACCACTTCTTCTGCACTTCTATCATGTCCTAAATGTATTACTTCGCAGCCAGTAGCTTGAATAATTCTGCGCATCACATTTATTGCTGCATCGTGCCCATCAAATAATGAAGCAGCAGTTACTATTCTTATTTTGTTTTTAGGCGAATATATTGAAGTTTCCATATTTTATTCGTGCGAAATTAATATTTTAATTTGGGTAAAAAAAAACCACCTTTTTAAAAAGATGGTTTTGATTTTTTTTAATTAATTTAATAAAATTTATAACGTTCGTCTTTTACTTTACCAGCTTTTTTAAGCGCTTTAAAAGTAGTTTCATCTACTCTTTGTTTAGCTTCAGAAAACACACGTTGTTGCAATTGGGCTAATTCTTTTGGCAACTCAGGTTTAGTTCTTGATTCAATATAAGCAACATGCACGCCATCTAATGAAACAAAGGGTTTGCTTAATTTTTTTAATTTACTACCACATATAAACCCTACAACTTTAGGATCGTTGCCAGCAAATGGTGCATTCTGCATTGCAAATGAAACTTTTTCTAAAGGTTGAGCAATAGATTTAACTCCTAAAGCTACATCTTCTATCGATTTGGCAGTTTTTAATGCTTTTTCAAGATATGCTTTTAGTTTTTCAGCTTTCTTTTCATTTAGAACAATTTTCTCAATTTTTTCTCTAACGTCTTCTAAATCTGCAGTACCTTCTTTTTTCTTTTTAGTTAAATTTACTACTATCAGTTTATCATCGTAAGAAAATACATCAGAGTTGTCACCTTCTTTTCTATCTTCGTTGAATAACCATCTTATTATATCTTTAGCGTCTTTAATACCGCTTATTGTTTTATCACTTTCTTTAACATTTTTAGCAATACTTTTAGCAATATTTGCTTTTTTAGTAGCCGCTTCGTATTCATCTTTAGCACCTGTTAATCCATTTCTGAATTGCATTGCTTTTTCGTAAGCTGCATCTTTTGTAGCTTGCAGTGGTTCTATCAATTGTCTTACTTCAGCAAATTTTACTAATTTGTTACTTCTTGCTTCTACCATTTTATAAATAGAGATACCATATAAGGATTTTACTACTGTAGCTTCACCTTTATTTAGTCCTTTTAATGCTTTATTAACCTCAGGAGGTTGATTGCCGTCTTGCGTCCATCCCATATCATAAGGGCTTTGTAATATACCTTGACTTGCTTTTTGGTTGAAAAATTCTATCCCATTGTTGTAAGCTCTAGATTCACCAGCAATAGCTCTGGCTGTAGTCATTGCATTTAAAGTATCTTGTTTGGTGGTTCCTTGTACCATAATATCGGCTTTTACAACGTGTATATAATATACGCTATCAGCTTTTGTATCTAATACTTTAACTAAGCTATATCCACCATCGTAATATACTGGGCCAATTACGCTATCTTTTGGTGAGTTGTTTATTATTGCATCTAGGCCAACAGAATAACTTCCATGCTTTCTATACAAAGTATCAAATGGAATAGCGCTATTTAAAGAAACATAAATAGAATCATTTTCAGCATTTGCAAAACTAGCGGCTTGTATTTCTAATTGTTTTTTTACTTCAAGGGTATCTTCTTTTGTAGGATTCAATGTCCACAGTGCATATTCTATATCTCTACTTTCGTCTTGTTTGAATTCTTCTTTATGTCTATTGATATAATCTTTTAAATCAGCATCTGTTACTTTAAAATCTTTATCAGGCATTGTTGCATAATTTAGAGTTACAATTTTGCCTGTGCTATATTCCGCGTTATTATAAAAATCATCTTGTGCATCTAATTTGGTAGCATAAATACTTTTTATAATTAATGAGTTATATTTCCTTGATTTTGTTTCTAAAATAACTTGTTCTACAATTCCTTCAAATTGTTTTCTATACATGGCTAACTCTTGTTGATTGCCACCTGCATTTTTCTTCATTATTTGATTTCTAAAATTAATTACCATTGCCGGATCAAATTGGCCATTTTGAGAAAAATACTGTTTGATTGTTGGGCTTGCATCATTTGTATATAATAATGATGTTGCCTCATCTTGCGTTACCGTAACACCAGATTTTTCATATTCTTTGGAAATTAAATTTTTAAAGATAAAAGAATTCCAAATAGTTGAACCTATTTGTTCTTTTTGTTCTTCAGATACTACTTGTCCATTAGCTTCCTGATTAGCAATAGCTTCTCTATATTTTTCGTCAAATTCAGATATTTTGATTTCTTTACCATCTATAGAGCCAATGCTTTCTTTTCCGCTTATGCCAAATTTATTAGTATTTTCTATAACTGCTTGTAAAATGAACAACAACAAAGTAAGTCCTACTATTGCTAAAAGTAACCAACCTCTTTTTCTTAATTTATTAATAACTGCCATACTTGTTTTTTTGAAATGAGGTGCAAAATAATACTTTTAAACTCAAAAAGACAAACATAAAGGTTAAAAATTTAGTCAAATTATTGCAATGTTTATAAATAGTCTGTTATTGTTAAGTCTTAAGGCCTTTCAGTACAAAATTTGAATTTCAAAATTCACTAAAATGTTTTAATTTTGCTGTAATTTAATGCAAGATTTAGAACCATACTACCAATGGCTGCATATTTATAACAGTGCAGAAGACCCTGTTTCTCCTTTTTATAATGTTGAACATAGCGAATTTGAATACACCCATACTATTTATAATTTTGTTCTACATCCTCAATGGGATTCTTTTGGAAGTAGTACCTTATATTTAAAAATTTTATTTGTAGATTATGAAAAAAGCTACACCATTATAGAACTAATAGGGGAGTGGAATGATACTATTCATAATGATATCATGATGTTTAAAAGAGAGGTTATTGAATTACTGACTGGTAATGGGATCAATAAATTTATTTTAGTGGGTGAAAATGTAATGAATTTTCATAGCAGTGATGATAGTTACTATGAAGAATGGTTTGCTGATATAGAAGATGGATGGATAGCACTTGTTAACTTCAGAGAGCATGTTTTATCGGAGTTTGAAAGTTGCAATTTAGACTATTATCTTAATTTTGGTGGCGACCTAGATGATATGATATGGAGACACCATACGCCAATCCAATTTTATAAAAAAGTAGAAGAATTATTAACCAAACGTTTATATTAAGGTTTTAATTTTATAATGGTTTGTATCAATTTATGATCACTGGCTAAATTATACGTACTGTAGTTTAAACCTACATATTGTTTAGGATACAAGATATAATCAATTCTAAAATTAGGCATCAAGCCAATGTATGTTTTTCCAAAACCTTTTCCATTTTCAGTAAAAGCATCTTTTAGGTTTTTGGATAAGGTAGCATAAGCATAAGATACTGACGGGTCGTTAAAATCGCCAATTACAAAGTACGGTGTTTTTACACTTCTTATGTTTTTCTTTATAAAATTTACTTGCTCAGCTCTTTTTAAATAGGTGTTTTTCATGCGCTCTATCATACTTTTTGATTGTTCAAGCCTTATTTTATTGTCTTCTGGAATATCCTTTATAAAGGCAAAATCTTTTTTATTGAATCTAAAAGATTGTAGGTGCACATTGTATATTCTAGAAATGATTGAATCTATCTCAATATCTGCATAAATACACATATTACCTGTTATTTGGTCAAAATGAACTAGGCCAGTTTCTTTAATCTCATAATTTGAAAATATTGCTAACCCATATTGGCCTTTTTTTCTGCCGTCTTTGAGTTTTTCAAAATGATAATATTTAAAATTACCTGCTTTTTGAATAGAATCTAAGGTGCCGTTAGTGGCACTTCCTAAATTTAAAAATTCTTGTACACAAAGAATATCTGGCTTGTTATTTTCTAAATGATTTATTAATTGTTGAGATTGCCATTGATTTTGAAAATAACCAAATAAACCTGCATTGAAATTTTCTATTTTTATACCTTTTTCGGTACTTTCGGTACTTTTAATTTTAAATGTTTGAATAATGAACTGCCAGCCAATAGCTAATGCAATAAAGCTATACAAACATCTATAGTTTATTTGAATAGCCCATAAAAAAACGAAAAAAATATTAATTAAAGCGATGAAAGGAAACGCTAAACCTAAAAAAGCAATTGGCCAAAATATTTCAGGGCTAATTAAAGTAGAAGCATAAGCGCCAATTAACAAAATAATGGCAATTACATTAAAACTAAAAACGAATTTTTTTAAAAATTTTATCAAATTATTTATCTTGACTTGCTTTAAATAAAATATCTTTTTCTTCTTTACTTAATCTATCATATCCATTTTTTGATATTTTATCTAAAATAGCATCTACCTCATCTTGCGAAGGATTGTTCTTGTTTGTTTTAGTTTTAACATTTTTATTGATTTCAACTTTGTAATTTTTCATAGATTTTTCTTTAAAAAAATTAAATGAAAACCAATTTAAATTATTTTGTTTGTGCTTAGCATAGAACCAGCCTAAAAGTGCACCTCCAATATGGGCTATGTGACCACCAGCATTACTTGCAGGAATAGTAATTAAATCTAATAATAAAAATCCGAATGAAAGCCACAGTAATTTTAATTCAAATATTCCCCAAATACTTACTCTTAAATTGGGAGCGTATGCGGTGGCTGCAAATAAAATGGCTAAAATACTGCCGCTTGCTCCAATGAGTGTGCTATTACTATTTTGAAATACTGTAAAAAAATTGAAGGTAATTAAGTAAAGAATAGCACCTGTAAAACCTCCAAGTAGGTAAATAAGCCATGTGTCTTTTTTTAAAAAAAAATCTGTAAAAATTCTACCTGAAAAGTATAAAATAAGCATATTGGATATTAGATGAAATGGATCAGAATGTGAAAATTGATATGCAAGTAAAGTCCAAGGTTTGTAGGCTAATTTACTTAAATTAGATGGCATAGAAAGGAATTCATTAGCAAAATTAAATTGCAAATTATTCATAAATACAAAAAGATTTATTAAGCCTCCGAATAGGAATACTAATATATTTATTACAATTAATTTTGTAATAACACTGCCATACTTTAATTGATATTTAATATCGTATGTTAAGCTCATATATTTAGTATAACAAATAATATGATAAATATATTATTTGTTTATATTTTTATTCCGATTTTGAAAGTATAATTGTGAACTGTTCTAACTCCATTTTAATAATTAATGGATTTTTTGGGTCGTTCAAGTACCATAAACGTTCATTTCCGTTGGTTACTCTTATACAATCTATTAATTGAGGTATATTTTTAGTATTTAAAATTTCAAATTGCTCATGTCCATCAAAATAAAATTTGGTGTTAACAGCCTCAGAAGAAGTAAGGATATTAGTTACAGAATCTTTATTCAATTCAAGATATTGTTTTTTGCTAAGCCAAATAGAAATTCTATCTGAAAATAATTCTTTAATACCATTTTTAAAATTAATTTGTTGGTTTACAGATGAATCTAATCCAGATTTTACGATTGTAACTTTACCAGTATCCCAATTAGACTCATATCCTCTGTACCAATTTAAAACTATTTCATTCTCATAGTCAAATTTTGTTGGTTGTACAATAAAATTTAGATCGCCTATTTCGTAGGTAAGATTTTTACCTTCAGTTATTTTTAAAGTAGTAGTTAAATCATTACAATACTGAGCTAAATCAATGCTTTCACCTCCTTCTATACTTTTTATTTTATGTGCTAAGTTACAAGCAGAATCTGAATTGCCCATTTTTTTAAGATATTTAGCATTTAAACCCATAACACCTAATTGCTCAGGGGCAACTATATTAAGTGTATCTAAATCGTTTTTAATATCTGTATTATTAAGATCTAATTTATAAGTAGCACGCATAAAAGTTGCGTTATAATTATTAGTGCCATACAATTTAGGAATAAGTTTATCCAAGGTTTCTATAGCACCTAACTTATCTCCAGTTTCATTTTGACATTGCGCATAAGGTTGCAAAGAAGCAGTTTTTGATTCTTCATCAATCCATATTTTAGAAAAACTTAGGTCGAAATAACGCAGTGCTTCATCATAACTACCAGAAGTAGCTGCTACCATTGCAAGCGATACATAACCTTCGGCTTTTTCGTTAGAAAGTTTAATTGTTTTACGACATAGCACTCTTTTAAAACTATCACTAAGTTGCTCATAATTCAAGTGTCGCATGGCAAACTGGGAATATACTTCTGGCTCTTTAGGGTTATTTTTATAGGCAATATTCAAATTTTTCCAAACATCGTAAAATTTGCTATTATACAAAGAAATATTAGCCCGTATCATGAATACATCTTTATTTTTCGGACTTAATACAAGAATTTTTTTTAGAAGTGCTTCACATTCTTTATCCTTAGAATTTTGATATAATACATAAGCTGAATCAACTAGTTTTTCTACTTGAGCATTAGGTTTGGTAAGTTTTATAGCTGCTTTAGGCTTTGTGGCTGCTGAGGATTTAGGTTTTGGCTTTATTTGAGAAATTGCAATAAATGGAATCAAAAGCAATAACATTACAAGTTTATTCATGGTCATAAAATTACCCTCAAAGGTAATTGAAAAATTATTGATTTAAAAATTTTGATTCGGGCAGACCCATATTAAATTCTTCGTTTACCTGCATATACTCATTCACACAAATATTTTCAAAAATAGTGTCTAAATATTTTTGTATTACATCAACAGATATAGCCTCCCATAGACATATACAAAGTTCCATAAGTGAATTGGGTATTACTTGGTGTAATAAAATTCCTTCAGGTAAGTTTGGAATTTCTATTTGACAAATTTCCAAAAAAATTTGTGCGTTTCATGGATTTTATGGATAACGGAAATATACATGTTAACTAATTGGTATAAATATTAAGCTAATATTTAATTAAACGGTCATAATTTCTTTTTCTTTTTCAATTACCATACTGTCTATTTTAGAAATGATGTTATCTAATTGCTTTTGCACCTTAGCTTCTGAATCCTTTGCTTCATCTTCACTTAAGCCTTCTTTTTGCAATTTTTTAATTTTTTCGTTCGTGTCTTTACGGTAATTGCGCGCTACAATTTTACTATTATCACCTTCTTGTTTTACCATTTTGGCTAATTGTGTTCTACGTTCTTGGGTTAAAGGCGGAATTGTAATGCGGATAGAATTGCCATCATTGCCTGGGGCAAAACCTAAATTACTATCAATTATCCCTTTTTCAATATCACGAATAGTGCTTTTTTCCCATGGTTGAACCATTAAAGTACGACTATCAGGAGCCGAAATATTAGCCACTTGACTCAAAGGTACAGGTGTGCCATAGTATTCTATCATTACACTTTCAAGCATATTAGGACTGGCTTTGCCTGCTCTAATATTATTAAACTCATATATGGTGTGGTTAATACATTTTTCTAGGTTGTTGGTATAATCTGCTAATAGTTGACTTATCATATTTATTAAATTTATTACTGCAAAACAACGGATTTATTAAAACTTTTAAAAATATTTAATTAGAATAGTTTAAAATCAGAGATTAAATTAGCCAATTTAGTTATATTTGCATCTTAAAATAAGTAAAAATATGACAATTCTTTTTTTAGGAAATTTAGGTGCAACAGAAATAATTTTAATTATAGTTGCTATTTTAATATTGTTTGGTGGTAAAAAAATTCCAGAACTTATGCGAGGCGTTGGACAAGGAATGCGTGAGTTTCAAAATGCCAAAAACAATGTAAAAAGTGAAATTGAAAAAGGGATGCAAGAAAAATCTGAAGAAAAATCTGAAGAAAAATCTGAAGAAAAAAAATAAGTTTCTTCCTAATTTTTGCATCTTATGAACAAACGCTTTTCTTCTTTAGTAGAGATTAAAAAGAATCTTACTGAAGGCAGTATAGATATGCCTTCATTGGTAAATTATTACCTTTCTCAAATTGAAAAAAACAAAACCTTAAATGCTTTTTTGGAGGTTTTTGAAAAAGAAGCAATCTTAAAAGCTTCTGAAATTCAGCAAAAAATTAACAATAATTCTGCTGGCAAACTAGCTGGAATGGTAATTGCCATAAAGGATAATATAGTTTATAAAGGGCATTTGTCATCTGCTTCTTCAAAAATTTTAAATGAATTCGAATCTTTATATTCGGCTACTGTAGTAGAAAGATTACTAGCTGAGGATGCTATAATTATTGGAAGAACAAATTGTGATGAATTTGCAATGGGAGCCAGTAATGAAAATTCTGCTTATGGCCCAGTTCTGAATGCCGCAGATACTTCAAGAGTTCCTGGAGGTAGCAGTGGCGGAAGTGCAGTAGCAGTGCAAGCCGATATGTGTTTAGCCACTTTGGGAAGCGATACTGGAGGCTCTATCAGACAGCCTGCCGCTTTTACAGGTATTTATGGTTTATATCCAACTTATGGCTTGGTTAGTCGCTGGGGTTTAATAGCATTTGCAAGTAGTTTTGATCAAATTGGCCCTTTTACAAGCAGTATTTCTGATATGCGACTTTTAATGCAAATTATAGCAGGAAAAGATGACCATGATGCTACAATGACTCAAGTAGAAAAATTTAATTATAAAGTAAATCCATCTACTAAGCCTTTAAAAATAGCCTACATAACCGAATGTATTGAGCACCCAAGTTTAAGTTCAGATATAAAACAAGCAACTTACTCAGTTATAGAAAAATTAAAATTACAAGGACATACAATAGAAGGTATCAATTTTCCATATCTAGATAGTATGGTGCCTTGCTACCAGGTGCTTACAACTGCAGAGGCGAGTAGTAATTTAAGCCGTTTTAGTGGTTTAACGCATGGTTTTAGAAGTAGCAATGCTAATGATTTACAAAGTACCTTTAAGAAAAGTAGAACTGAGGGGTTTGGCGCTGAAGTAAAGCGTAGAATTATGTTAGGAACCTTTGTGTTAAGTAGCGATTTTTATGATGCTTATTACACCAAAGCTCAAAAAGTACGTAATTTAATCAGACAAAAAACCTTAGCTATTTTTGAAACGTATGATTTAATAATAACTCCAACAACTAGCACCCCTGCTTTTAAAATTGGCGAAAAAAGTAGTGATCCAATTGCAATGTATTTGGCTGATTTGTATACAGTACAAGCCAATTTAGTAGGTATTCCAGCTATTTCTATTCCGCATGGATTGGATAAGGAAAGTAATATGCCGATTGGTATTCAATTCATGGCAAAACCTTTCAATGAAAGTTTGCTGTTTGATATAAGTGAAAGTTTAGCTTAATTAAACTACTAATGCAGGAGATTTACTATAGCTAATGGCCTGTTTTGTAAAACTTTTGTGAAATAGACTTTGCCAAAAACTACAATGATGAGCAAACATAATCAATAAATAAGGGTTTAAATCACTCAATTGTTTTTGAAATGCATTTTTTTTGTCTAATCCCATTTTTTGAATTAAATTGATCTCTACATCTTGAAATCTTTTATTCAGAGCAGATTTAAGACTAGGTACATTTTTAATTGCTAGTTCATCAAGATGCGTTATATTTATTGCCACTAGTTTATCGCCTTTTGATAATAATTATGTTAACGGGTTTAATTGATTTGTTTCTGCAGTTTTGCCATTCCAAGCTTAAACCACCAAGTTGGTGTTAATAGTTTTAAAATTAATTGGTATTACTAAATTTGGGAAAATTACTTTATCAATTATAGCAGAGCTGGTGTCTCAAACAATTACTTTCTCAAAATTAGTACGTTTTTTTAACTCCCAATACAAATAACCATGGTTTTATTTTTTCAGTTTTAGCAATTAATGTAGGAACCAAAAAACCATAATCAATTTCAAATCTTACTTTTAATCAGGGATATTTTTTTAAGTAAACTATTAGTTGAGCGTTTTAATAAACCAGTGTGTTTGTTAATCTCTTTTGTTGGGATGTAATTTACAAAATTGGCGTTTTCTGTTAAAATAGAACTACCAATAATATTGAAAATAAATAAATCTGAGTTTGTTTTAAGTGCTAATTCACCTGCAATTTTCCAGGCATTTTAGAAGCAGAGCTAAAATCGTGAGCTGCAAAAATTGTGTTAGTATTTTTCATGTTTATTTTAATATTATAATAAAAAGTTATAATTATTTATGGTTCAGTATGTTAATTGGCTATTTTTTTTTACACATTTTTTTACTTTTATTGCTACTTCTTTAATAATTGAGTAACCTAGTTTATTAAATTAAAACAGTACTTTTGAATATTATAAAATAGAATGCGTTATCAAATAGAGTTATCATATAATGGCACTAATTATCATGGTTGGCAATTGCAACCAAATGTAATAACTGTGCAAGAAGTAGTAAATAATGCCTTAAGTGTAATAATGCGCCAACCGATATATATTGAAGGTTGCGGAAGAACCGATGCTGGTGTGCATGCCAAACAATATTTTGGGCATTTTGATAGCGATTATGATTTGCCTGATACATTTCTTAAAAACTTAAATGGAATATTACCAATAGATATAGCAGCGCATGGTATTCAAATGGCAGCGCCCGATTTTAATGCCAGATTCAATGCTACTTCAAGAACTTATGAATACTTAATAACGTTTGAAAAAAATCCTTTTTATCACCAATTTGCAGCCCGATTACACAATGTTTTAGATATTGAAAAAATGATAGAGGCGAGTAATACTTTAATTGGAATAAAGGATTTTAGTAGTTTTAGTAAAGTAAAAAGTGATGTTACAAATTTTAATTGTAACCTAATGGCCGCTCGATGGTATTACCGCAATGATTTGTTAGTATTTGAAGTAACAGCCAATAGATTTTTACGCAATATGGTTCGCGCTATGGTTGGCACCCTTATACAAGTGGGAGAGGGTAGAATAGAATTAGAAAAATTTATTGAAATAGTAGAAAGCAAGGATAGGCGTTTGGCTGGTGTTAGTGCCCCTGCTTGTGGCTTATATTTAGTAGCTGTTGAGTATTAATTATTTAAAATAATATTATGTTCTATATTTAACGCTTTTAAATTTTGTAAAAGTTCGTAACAAATATCTATTCTTTTATTTGAGCTTACTAATTCTATACTATTTTTATTTTTATAATCAATCACTTGTATATTTATAGAATTTTTACCTTCAAAACGTTTAAATACACCCTCTAATTGATCAATAATTGTTGGCTTAATAGCAACTATATTCAAATTAATATTGATACCTCTAAAATATTTATCCTTGGTGTCCTCCATTTTTTCGGCATCATATATATTAATTTCAAACTCTTTATCACCCCATTTAGGTTTTTCAATCTTCATTTTTAATAATAGCGTTTGATTAGGGTATAAAATTGGTCGTAATAAATCGAATGTTTTTCCAAAGGCGAAAAAAGTAAATTGTCCTTCATAATCTTGTAAAATAAATTTAGCATATTGTTTGCCTGTTTTGGTGGTTAAATTATCTGTTTTTACTACCACTCCAGCTACTATAATAATTCCTTTACATGCTACTTCTTTTAGGTGTTCTAGTTCTTTTACATTGGTATTTGTAAGGCTGTTATATTCCATTTTAAAAGTATCCATTGGATGGCGATTTATAAATATACCAACCATTTCTTTTTCTAGGTTACATTCCTCTAATAAACTCATTTCTTCAGCCTTTGGTAGTTTGGGTTCACTTAAATTTTGCTGTGTGCTTTCACCAAATAATGAGTTTTGGTTGCTATTGCTCATTTCTTGTTGTCTAGCGCCATATCTTAAGGCTACTTCTATGCCATTGCCGTTTTCTCCATCAGTTAAATATTGTGCTTTATGAAATTTTTTATCAAAGTCGAAAGCACCTGCTTTTACCAATGCTTCTAGTGTTTTTTTGTTCACATTTCTTAAGTTACAGCGTTTGGTTACATCAAAAATATTTTTGAATGGCCCGTTTTTTAAACGTTCGTTAATAATGTTTTCAGCAGATGCTTCTCCAACACCTTTAATAGCACATAATCCAAAGCGTATTTGGCCTGTTTTATTTACTGCAAATTGAATGTCACTTTCGTTTATATCTGGTCCCAAAACTGGTGTATTAATATTTTTACACTCCTCCATCATTTGACTTATTTTGTCAATATTGTTAGTATTGTTTGTTAAAATAGCTGCCATATATTCTGCAGGGTAATGAGCCTTTAAATAACCTGTTTGGTAGGCTACAAATGCATAGCATGTAGAATGCGATTTGTTAAAAGCATAAGATGCAAATGCTTCCCAATCGGTCCATACTTTTTCGCAAGTTTTAGAATCATAACCTTTAGCGCTAGTGCCTTCGATAAATTGTCCTTTCATTTTATTTAGCACATCCAATTGTTTTTTGCCCATTGCTTTTCTCAGCACATCAGCATCGCCTTTGCTAAATCCGGCTAAACTTTGGCTTAATAGCATAACCTGCTCTTGGTAAACAGTTATGCCGAAAGTTTCAGCTAAGTTTTCTTCCATTTCAGGAATATCATATTTTATTTCTTCTGCACCATGCTTTCTTTTAATAAATGAAGGGATATACTCCATTGGGCCTGGTCGATATAAAGCATTCATGGCAATTAAATCTTCAAACTTATCTGGTTTCAAGTCTTTTAAATGCTTTTGCATTCCAGGACTTTCAAATTGAAAAGTGCCTGTTGTTTCTCCACGTTGATAAAGGGCAAAGGTTTTTTCGTCATCTAATGGAATCGTATCAATATCAATATCTATAGTATGATTTTTCTTAATTAATTGCAAAGCTGTACGAATAATAGAGAGCGTTTTTAAACCTAAAAAATCCATTTTAATAACGCCTGAATCTTCAATTACTTTACCATCGTATTGTGTAAGGTATAAATCAGAGTCTTTGGCTAGGGCAACAGGTACAATTTCTTTTAAATCTTTTGGTGCTATGATAATACCAGCCGCATGTACACCCGTGTTTCTTACTGAGCCTTCGAGTAAAAGTGCTTGCCTAATCACATGTCCTTTTATGCTTTCTGAGTCTTTCCACCATGCGCGCAATTGCATTACACCTTCAATATCTTCCTGCCTTATTTGAATGGTATCTTTATTCGATTCTTTTTCTTTGTCCTCTTCATCTTCATCCTCAACGTCTATAATTTCCTTTGCACCTTCTATTTTGGCATGTATTACTTGTTTAAGGGTCAATCCCAAAGGCTTAGCAGGCACTAGTTTAGTAATAGAGTTAGAATCTGCCATATCTAAATCCATTACACGGGCTACATCTTTCAAACTCATTTTACAAGCCATTTTTCCATAAGTTACAATTTGTGCTACTTGTTCCTTGCCGTATTTTTCTACAACATATTTTATGACTTTATCTCTGCCCTCATCATCAAAATCGGTATCTATATCGGGCATACTTTTTCTATCAGGATTCAGAAAACGTTCAAAAAGCAAATTGTATTTTATAGGATCTATATTGGTAATACCAATGCAATAAGCTACAGCACTGCCCGCTGCCGAGCCTCTTCCTGGGCCAATAATAACGCCCAAATCTCTTCCTGCTTTTATAAAATCTGCTACTATTAAAAAATAACCTGCAAAGCCCATGCTTTTAATTGTAAAAAGTTCAAATTTTAAACGTTCTTCAATTTCTGCATCTATATCACCATACCGTTTTTTAGCACCTTCATAAGTTATAGATTCTAGGTAATCATCTTGCGTAGCAAATATTTCAGGCACTTTAAAATTAGGCAACATAATATCTTGCTTTAATTGTAAAGGCACAATTTTATCTACTATATGCCCTGTGTTATCTATAGCCTGAGGCACATCTTTAAAAAGTTCGGACATTTCTGCCTGTGTTTTAAAATAAAAATTATCGTTAGCAAATGCAAATCTTCCGCCTTTAGAACTTCCTTCACTATCATCGTCAAAATCTACTTTTTTTGGGGTACTTTGTTTTTCTCCCATATTTACACACAATAATATATCATGCGCATTCGCATCTTCTTGGTCTACATAATGCGAGTCATTGGTAGCTATTATTTTTACATTATGCTTTTCTGCAAAACGCATCAATACTTCGTTTACTTTATCTTGGTCGGGAATGCCATGGCGTTGAAGTTCTACATAATAATCGTCACCAAATATATCTAACCACCACAAAAATTCTTTTTCAGCTTCGGCTTCTCCTTTTTTTAATATCATTTTTGGTACAATTGCACCAAGGCAGCAGGTAGTAGCTATAAGTCCCTTATGGTATTTTAAAATAAGTTCTTTATCTATTCTTGGCCACTTACTATAAAGGCCCTCGGTGTATCCCAATGAGCAAAGTTGCGAAAGGTTTTTGTAACCTTCAGTATTTTTGGCTAAAAGTAATTGATGGTATCGGGTGTCTTTATCCTCTTTTGTAAAACTTTTTCTATGTCTATTTTCTGTTAAATAAAATTCGCAACCTACGATGGCTTTTATTTTATCTTCTTTTTTATTGTGCTTGGCTGCTTCGGCCACAAAGTTAAAAACACCAAACATGTTACCATGGTCGGTAATAGCTATTGCAGGCTGTTTATCAGCAATTGCTTTTTTAAATAGATTCTCAATGGAAGCTGCTCCATCTAATAATGAGAACTGTGTGTGACTATGCAAATGTGAAAATACGGGCATCTTGAATTACAATTTTAATTCTGTAAAAATATAAAACCTTTAGAAGAAAAAAGGGAGTGTTGAAAACTAAAGTTTATATTATTTGAGTATACTTAATGTACCTCTGAAATAATATTTTTTACCATTAATTCCTTCCACATTAATAACATATAAATAGACACTTTCTTGGCAAATACTATTTTTATAAGTGCCATTCCAATCGACTTCTCTGCCATTTGCTTCATGTATTTTCTCTCCCCAGCGGTTGAATATTTGCATCCTGATGTCTTTAATATTTGAGCCTATTGGTTTGAAAGTGTTGTTTGTTTTATCATCATTAGGCGAAAAAGCATTGGGGATATAAATTGTTGCATCTGCGCATAATGAGAAATTTTGAATTTCTTGAATGTTTATATTAACTATTGAATCACATCCTAAATAATTAGTAAATTTATTTGAATATAGACCTACTTTAGTGAAATATTTTGAAGAAAAAAACAAAGTATCATTAGGGCAAATTTCAAAATTAAAATTTGATTCTGAATGTTGATTTACTTTTAAATTACTAGTTAATATCGAATCGCAGCCTAGGTAATTTGTGAAGGTATCTTTATATACACCAGAACTGAAGTAGAATTTATTCTTTATTTTAAAAGTATCTCCTTTGCAAAGGGGAATATTTTTTAAATAATTTGACAACGGATTGATTATAAGATTTGTTGTAACAATTGAATCGCAACCTAGATAATTTATTAGAGTATCTAAATATATCCCATTTGTTGTGCATATATGATTGTTTGTTTTATAACTTTGATTATAACATAAAGTAATTTTTTGATTAAAATAGGATTTTGAATTTACTTTTAAAATTGTTGTTAAAATAGAATCACATCCATGATAATTAGTAAAAGTATCTAAATAAATTCCTGATTTTGAATATGTATTTCCCCCGATATTAAAAATTTGGTTTTCGCAAATTGAAATATTTTGAACAGAAAATGATTTAGAAATGATTTTTATTTTTATTTTATAAATTGTTTCACAACCTAATTTAGATTTAAATGTATCATAGTATATTCCATTATGATAATAAGAAATGTTGTTAATTTTTAAAGTATCACCATTGCATAAATTATATTTCATTGAATCTTTTTTGGTTACATTTTTTAAAATATTTGTAATAATAATAGAATCGCAACCAAGATGATTTATAACTTTATCAATATAAGTCCCAAATTTATTATACTTGTTTTTATTTACAATAATATAATCACTTTCGCAAATATAAAAAGTTTGCTTAAAAGTTGTTTTTTTTACAATTTTAACAATAATTTTTGTAACATGTACTGTATTAAAATTTATTCTTGTTGTATCATAATAAATTCCTGATTTTTTGTAATATTTATTACTAATTTTCAAAGAATCTCCATCACATAAAGTAATTGTTTGGTTTGCGTTTAGTATGTATTTTGTAGGACAAATTTGAATTCTATAATCAGTTGGGTCTATTTGAAAAAAATCATCTCTACGGATATTTGTTAAATTCATCCAAATTGAATAACCTGGTTTTGATGCGCCACAAGCCCATAGTGTATTATCTTTTTTAACAATATATGTGAATGTTTCGCCTGATAAAATATCAATTACATTTTCAGAAATTTTTAGTGGTTCTTGAATTTTATTTTCTTTTTTGTATGCTAATTGACCATAGCTATTATCTCCCCATCCATAACAATTAAAATTTTGGTCTAAGGCTAAAAAGCTATACCCATCGCAACAAGCAGAAATTGCAACAATATTTTTTATATTATTATATTTAAATGCGGTGTATTCTCCATTCTTGTTATTATATAAATTACCAGATATATCTAATGCAATAACATTGTAATTATTAGCCTTAATATCTAGAACATTTTTTATATTGTCTATTAATATTGGTAATTTATTATTCAAGGCACTAATTTTGCCTGAAACCATTATTGAACCATTTTTTAGAAGAATGTAAATAAAATAGTTCGAGATAGCAACTCTTGCTGCTGAATTAATATTTTGCATCTTTACTGGAATTTTTGAAAAAAGAATTTTCTCATTTTCCAAGCCAAATTCATTGTTTAAATTATTGCCCAAAGACCATACAGTACCATCATTTTTAACAAATGAAACATTGTATTCACCTGCATCTACAAATTTCACATTGTCAATAACCTTAATAGGTGTTGAACCAAACTCACTACCCCAAACCCATCCTGTATTATCTTTTTTAATTACTGCCATATAATAGCCACATGTATAAAATTTAACGTTGGTCATGCCAATAGCCTTTACAGCCAAAATTGTACTTGTTTTATTGCCATTGCCAAGTTGTCCTTTGCTATTATCTCCCCATCCAAATAATTGATTAGAATCTCCACATACAGAATATCCAGAGTATGAGCCTACACTATAATTTGTTGGACTATACCATAATCGTCCTCCAAATCCATCACCAATCATACTATTTTGTGCATTGATATTGCATGCAATAAAAAATAGAATTCCTAAATTTAATTTTGAAAGTATTTTTTTTAGCATAATGTTTAATTTCTTTTTTTAAAGACACTAATCTAATTTAATTAGCTGCTTCAATTTTTGAAATAATTATTTAACCGAATTAAATTTTAACTGCATATTTGCACATAATTTAAATGAGAGCAGAAATAATAACGGTAGGAGATGAATTGTTGATAGGTCAAGTAGTGGATAGTAACAGTGCGTGGCTTGGGCAAATGTTGAATAAATATGGCATTAAAATTCACAGAATAAATTCTATTAGTGATAATGCAGAGGAGATAAAAACGCAATTAACAGAATGTTTGCAACGCAGCGAGATAATAATAATGACCGGTGGATTAGGACCAACCAAAGATGATATTACCAAAAAAACGTTAGTTGAATATTTTAAAATGGGATGGCGATTAGATGAAGCAGTAATGGCTCAATTGGTAGCCTTTTATAAAAATAGAGGTAGAGAAATGTTGGAGGTAAATAAACTTCAAGCGGATTTGCCAGATGGCTGTAAAACACTCTTTAACTTTTGGGGAACTGCCCCAGGTATGTGGTTTGATATAGGAGAAAAAGTGCTTATAAGTATGCCGGGCGTACCTTACGAAATGAAAAATATTTTTGAGTTTAATACTTTGCCACTTATTGCTGAAAAATTTAAACAACCCAAATTATTTCATAAAACAATTGTAACTATAAATATTGCTGAATCTATATTGGCAAAAAGAATTGAACATATTGAAGATGCATTGCCGAGTTATATTAAACTAGCTTATTTGCCCAATTGGAATATGGTTCGTTTACGACTAACTGGTACCGAGCAAATAGGCGAGGATATTGTTGCAAAAATAGATTCAATAACCAATGAAATACATCAGATATTAGGAGATTCTATTGTTGCTTTCAAAGATTTAAGCATGGCTGAAATTGCCTTTGAATTATTGAGTGAGAAAAACAAAACTTTGAGTGTTGCCGAAAGTTGCACGGGAGGTTATATTTCTCATCAAATGACGCAAATATCTGGAGCTTCCAAGGTATTTGTTGGTTCTGTGGTAAGTTATAGTAACTCAGTAAAACACCATCAATTAGGTGTAGAAAGTACATTGTTTGAAACAGTTGGTGCCGTTAGCGAGCAAGTAGTTATTCAAATGGTAGAAGGAGTAAGAGAAAGATTAGATACCGATTACGCAATAGCTGTATCGGGTATAGCTGGACCAAATGGCGGTAGTGAAGATAAGCCTGTTGGCACGGTTGTAATAGGTGTATGTAGTAACGATAAAACCGTAGTAAGAACTTGGCATTTTATTGGTGATAGAATGAATGTAATTGGTAGATCTAACAACATGGCTTTTGATATGCTCAGAAAGCTTATTTTAGAAAACTAGTTAATGATTTTGTTTTATAAATAGTTCAGCATAATAACCTCTAAATGCAATCAATGCGTCATGATTTCCTTGTTCTAAAATACGTCCTTTATCTAAAACGATAATATTATTGCAATGCATAACACTGCTTAATCTGTGACTTATTATAACACCAGTTTTATTTTTTAATTCGGAAGTTAAATGGCTAATTATTTTCTTTTCAGTTTCATGGTCAATAGCCGATAAGCAATCATCAAATATTAAAATGTCTGGATTTTTTATTAAAGCTCTGGCTATAGCAATTCTTTGCTTTTGTCCACCAGATAATGTAATACCTCTTTCGCCAACAACGGTGTTATAGCCATCCTTAAAATTAATAATATTGTCATGCACTTCTGCTAGTTGAGCATATTTAATAAGTGTTTCTTCAGTTGGCGTTTCATCCAATCCAAAGGCAATATTCTGACCAATTGTATCTGAAAACAAAAATACATCTTGGGGTACATAACCTATTTGTTGTCTATAATCTTTTAAATTCAAGGATGTAATATCTTCATTATCAATATTAATAGTACCTTCTTTTGTTTCTATAAGTCGCAGAAGTAAGGATGCAATTGTGCTTTTTCCGCTACCTGTATGACCAATTATACCCAGCGATTTACTTTTTTCTAACTTAAATGAAATCTTATTTAATGCCAATTCAGTTTTGTCATCATATTGAAAGCTTACGTTATTAAATTCTATATTTTGGGAAAATATAAATGGCGTATTATTAGTGTTTACTATTTGGGGTTTTTGAAGTAAAAATTCATCAATTCGTTTTTGGGAGGCAGTTGCTCTTTGCACTAAACTTGTAACCCAGCCTAAACTGGCTACTGGCCAAGTTAATAAATTAACATAGATAACAAATTCTGCAATATTGCCAAAGGTAAAAGTGCCGTTTATTACCCCTTTACCACCTAAGTAAATAGTAATTAAAGTACTCAAACTTACTAGTATGAGCATCAAAGGATTGAATAAAGAATCTACTAAGGTTAACGACATTTTATGATTGCGGTAACTATCGCTTTCAGATTCTAGTTGATTATAAAAAGTTTTTTCAGTAGCAAAAAATTTAATGACCCGAATACCAGAAAATGTTTCTTGCGCTAAAGTGGTTATGTCACTTAATTTTTCTTGTATTTCATCACTTTTTTTATTAATTATTTCGCTTACATAGTATATGGAAATAGAAAGTATAGGTAAAGGTAAAAGCACCCAAATACTGAGTTCTAAATTTACATTTACCATCATAAATATTACTGTAATAAAAGTAAATACCAGATTAATAATATACATAATTGCGGGCCCTACATACATTCTTACTCTGCTAACGTCCTCACTTAATCTATTCATTAAATCGCCCGTAAAATTTTTTCTGTAAAAATTTTGCGAAAGTAATTGGTAGTGCTTGTAAATATCATTTTTCAAATCAAATTCTATTTTGCGTGACATTACTATAAGTGTTTGACGCATAAAAAACATGAATATGCCTCGAATAACAGAAGCCAATAAAATTAAGCCGCCAAACCAAAGCGCTGTATTTAGTAGTGATTGAGAAAAAATGAAATACGCATCATTGCTTTTATAGTTTGGTAAAAATGAAGCTTGCAGTGCTGTTTGGTCTAGTACCTGACGAACGAGATAGGGAATAAAAACGTTAAAAATATTTGAAAGTACTACAAATAAAAAACCGCCAATAAGCAGCCATTTATAGCGAACAAAGTATTTATTAAGCGATAAAAGAGATTTCAAAGTGGGGCAAAATTAATTCAAATTACCGATTCTGATGAAATAATTATTGATTCCATAGAATGTTTCAACTCTTTAAAAACTAAAATGTATTTTAAAGTTATGACTTATCCACAATTTTATAACGTTTTTGGCAGGTGCATTTGGGGAAAAGTATAAAGACTTTTGTTATTTATCTCAAAACCTTAAACCTATTTTTGAAAATTAAATTTTATAGTTTCAAAATGCAAATAAAATATTACGGTCATTCTTGTTTTAGTGTTAATGTAGGTGAAAAAGTTTTACTTTTTGATCCTTTTATTTCTCCAAATGAATTAGCAAATAACATAGATATTATGACCTTAAAGGTAGATTATATTTTAATAAGTCATGCGCATTTCGATCATATTGCCGATGTTGTAGCCATAGCAAAAAATTGCAATGCTACAATTGTAGCCAATTGGGAAATAGGCGCTTGGGCAGAAGCGCAAGGCATAGAAAAAGTGCACAGAATGAATATTGGCGGATTTTGGGAGTTTGATTTTGGTAAACTACAAATGGTTAAAGCAGTTCATTCTAGTTCTTTTCCTGATGGTAGTTACGGTGGTAATCCAGTTGGATTTGTGATATCTGGAACTGATAAAACTTTTTACTATAGTGGCGATACAGCGCTTAATTTAGATATGCAATTAATACCGCAAAGACATAATTTAGATTTTGCATTTTTGCCTATCGGTAATTGCTATACAATGGATGTAACAGATGCTGTAACAGCGAGTAATTTTATAAAATGCAACCATATAATTGGTATGCATTACGATACTTTTGGTTATATAAAAATTAATCACCAAGATGCTATCAATCAGTTTAATATTGCAGGTAAAATATTAACTTTAATGAATATTGAACAAACTTTAGAATTTTAAATATAATAAATGGGAAAAATAATTGCAATTGCAAATCAAAAGGGTGGCGTAGGAAAAACCACAACAGCTATTAACTTAGCAGCAAGTTTAGCGGTATTAGAATACAAAACTCTATTAGTAGATGCAGATCCTCAATCTAATTCTACTTCTGGTATCGGTTTCGATCCTCAAAATATCAAAGTAGGCTTATATGAATGTTTAATAAATGAAATGCCTGCCAAAGATGTAATTCTGAAAACAGATATAAAATATTTAGATTTATTACCTTCAAATATTAACTTAGTAGGTGCCGAGCTTGAAATGGTAGATTTACCTAGCAGAGAAAAAGTATTGCGTAAAGTATTTGAACCACTAAAAAAAGAATATGATTTTATTATAATAGATTGCTTGCCTTCATTAGGATTAATTACAACCAACTCGCTTTCTGCTGCCGATTCAGTTATTATTCCGGTACAATGTGAGTATTTTGCATTAGAGGGTTTAGGTAAGTTGTTAAATACTATTCGTATTGTTCAAAAGGAACTAAACAAAGGTTTGAATATAGAAGGCATTCTTTTAACAATGTATGATTCACGCTTGCGTTTGAGTAATCATGTGGTAGAAGATGTTAAAATGCATTTTCAAAATATAGTATTTGATACTATTATTCCACGTAATACTAAATTGAGTGAAGCGCCTAGCTTTGGTATACCTGTAGTAATACATGATGTATCAAGTAAAGGTTCTACAACCTATTTGAATTTAGCAAGAGAGGTTTTGCAGCGCAATGGCTTAACGAAAGGCGTGGGTAAGGATACAGTCGTTAGTTGATAGTTATTGATTATTAGTATAACCGGAGTATAAAAAATCCATTTCCTTTGGAAAGAGATTTAGGGATAGAAAAAAAAGAAAAAAAAATGGCAACAGTAAATAAATTAAAAAAAGGAGGATTAGGAAGAGGATTATCAGCATTGTTGCATAATGCAGATACAGATATTACATTAAGTGCAGAGTATTCTGGATCTAGTCATATAGCCACTATTGAAATTAGTCAGATAGAAGCAAATCCATTTCAACCGAGAACAGAATTTGAGCAAAAAGCATTGGAAGAATTGTCGGAATCTATAAAGATTCATGGCCTAATACAGCCAGTTACAGTGCGCAAAATGGGGTATGATAAATATCAATTAATTAGCGGAGAACGCAGAACTAGAGCAAGTATATTAGCTGGATTAGAGCGCATACCTGCTTATGTAAGAATAGCCAACGATCAAGAAATGTTGGAAATGGCTTTGATAGAAAATATTCAAAGAGAAAATTTGAATCCTATTGAGGTATCGTTAAGTTACAAAAGATTACTGGAAGAGTGCAGTTTAAAACAAGAAGAACTAGGAGAACGTGTAGGAAAAGATAGAAGCACAGTGAGCAATTATTTGCGCTTACTTAAATTGCCAGAAGAAATTCAACTGGCCTTACAAACCCATAAACTAACCATGGGGCATGCTAAAGTTATTTTAGGTGTAGAGGATATGGACGAGCAAATTGTTTTATACAAACGTATAGAGCAAGATAGCCTAAGTGTAAGAGCTAGTGAAGAAATCGTAAAACAAGCAAAAGCAGAAAAATTCAACGGCTCCTTATTTGAAAAAGTAGGCGTTAAAAAAGTAGAGATAGACGATGCTTTAAAATTTAAAATGGAGAAATTATCATCTCAATTAAATACTACGACTACTATTAAAAGCAAGGGAGTAAAAGGTGAAATTGTAATTTCATATAAAAATTACGAAGAATTGGAACGCATTTTGAATGTGTTAGCTAATTAAATGAACCGAATTATAGTTATATTATTTCTAAATGTAATTATTGCTAAAGTTACAGGGCAAAATACGCCTTTTGTAAAGCACTCTTGGGAAGTATCTCAAAATTTTCAAGCCCAGCAAAAAGTTAATTTATCTTTGGATTGGCCTTCATACCAATCAAGAGAAAATATATCTTCGAGCTATTCGGAGACTTATTGCAAAAATAATTTAGATACTGCTGAAGAAAAAAAACATTCTCCTAAACTTGCAAGTATTTATAGCGCTGTTCTACCAGGTTTAGGACAAGCTTATAACAGAAAATATTGGAAAGTGCCATTGGTTTTGGCTGGCTTAGGTATTTCTGGGTATTATATTTTTAAAAATAGAGATTCTATGAGACTAAGACAAGATGCCTTAATAGCAAGATTAGATAATGATACAAATACACGAGCTTCTGGTAATTTTGCCAATACACCAATTGATATATTAAGAGCAGATAGGAATCAATACAGAACCTACCGTGATTATAGCATTATTGCTTTTGGGGTTATTTATTTATTAAATATTGTAGACGCCAGCGTAGATGCCCATTTTTATAAATTTAATATTGATAAGCCTCTGGCACAGCAAAAACAAAGGCATTTGTATTTTTTATCTTCAAAGGTACAAGGCAAGCCAACGTTAGGTTTATCATATAGATGGTAAATGTTTTAAAATAAAGTTTTTTTTAATTCATAAGCTTTTGTTTTCGAACTAAATAATACCGATATTTGCTTTATAATTAATAATTTACGTATTTAGCCAAGAATATGGCCAATAGAAGAGATTTTTTAAAAAACACAGCACTGCTTTCTGGTGCATTGGCTTTTAGCAATATAAAAGTAAATGCAACACCCAATTTGCCCGCTATTGCAGCAGATGACGAACAGTATTGGAAACTTGTTCGCGCTCAGTTTCCGCTTTCAAGTAATAAAATATATTTAAATAATGGTACCATGGGGCCTTCGCCATACACCGTTTTAAATGAGGTGCAACAAGAAATGTTGGAAATAGAAACCGCTGGCAGATACGGAGGATATGAGGATGTTGCCATAAAAGAATTATCAAAATTTTTAAATACAAAAGATACCGAAATTACTCTTACCAGAAATGTAACAGAGGGCATTAATATAGCCTGCTGGGGCTTTCCATTAAAAGCAGGAGACGAGGTAATAATTACAAATCATGAACATGTTGGGCATGCATCGCCATGGCTTAATAGAGCTAAACTAAGTGGCATTGTTATTAAAGTTATTTCTTTAGGCAAAACAGCTGAAGAAACTTTAAATATTGTAAAAAAGGCAATTACAAAAAAAACAAAATTAATTGCAGTTCCTCATATTCCATGTACTATTGGCAAGGTGCTACCGGTAAAAGAAATATGTAAATTGGCCAAAGAAAAAAGTATTTGGACTTTTATAGACGGTGCACATCCTGCCGGCATGTTGATGTTAGATATTAAAGATATTGGATGTGATGTGTATGCAGGTTGCTGCCATAAGTGGATGCTGGGACCAAAGGGTACTGGCTTTTTATATGTTTCAGAAAATATTCGCCATACAGTGCAGGCATATTATGGTGGAGCAGGTGTAGATACAGGTTGGAATTTACTAGCAACACCTCCCACTTACAGCGCTTATGCTGAAAATGGGCATCGCTATTTTTATGGTACACAAAATGCAGCCTTGTTTAAAGGCATAGTAAAAGCTATAGAATTTCAAAATACCATTGGAAGAGATTTGATAGAAAAAAGAGTAAAAAGTTTAGCCAATTATTTACAAGATAATTTATTGAAAATGGGTAACACTATAGAAATGATGACACCTGTAGAAAGTATTTCAAAAGCTGCTCAAATATCATTTAAAGTAAAAGATAAAGATGTCTCTAAACTTCAAATCCAGTGTAATGAGAAAAAAATTATTACAAGGTTCGTTGCAGAAAATAACATCAATTGCTTGCGTGTTTCTACGCACATTTATAATTCATTTACTGAGATAGATGCTTTCTTATTAGAGGTAGATAAGTTTATAAAAGCTTAATGCAAAATAAAGCTTTAGCAGATATTTTTTATAAAGAATGGAATAGGGGAGTTGAGAAATTTCTTATTCATACTTCAGGAAGCACAGGTGAACCAAAGCCCATAATTTTATTAAAGAAGTGGATGATATGGAGTGCTCAGCAAACGGCACAATATCTTAAACCTAATACTAATGATAAAATATTGTGTTGTTTACCTCTAAATAAAGTAGGTGGAATGATGCAATTGGTAAGAGGTTTAGTTTGGCAAGTAGAAATACAAATAGAAGAACCTTCATCAAATCCTTTGTTAGTTGATACTGATTGTACAATCGTTTCACTCACCCCATTTCAATTGTATCATGTCTTGAATAATAATGCATCTATTGAAAGATTAAAGAATTTTAGAGAAGTACTTATTGGCGGTTCTGATATTTCAGAAAGTATAATTCAGCAAATCAACAGCCTTGATTGTAAGCAAACTAATTTTAGGCATTCTTATGGGATGACAGAAACATACGCTCATATAGCTTTAAAAACTATCAATGGTTCGCAAAAATCCGATTGGTTTACGCCTTTTAGTGAGGCAGAAATTAGTGTCAATGAGCAACAATGCGCGCAAATAAAAGTACCTTTTGAAGATAAAATTTTACAAACCAATGATGTGATTGAATTGAATGAAGTAGGTGGTTTTAGAGTGTTGGGAAGAGCAGATAATATTATCAACACGGGAGGCTTAAAGCTTCAGCCTGAAATAATAGAGAAAGCCATAAGAGATCATTATAATTTATCAGAAACATTTTACATAAGCAGTCAAAAGGATGAAATACTTGGACAACGCTTAATACTGATTACTGAGCCTAATTTTAAATTTAATTTAAATGATTTAGGTTTTCTAAAAACTATCAGTCCTTATGCAGTGCCTAAAGAAATAGTGGTGGTAGATAAATTAAAAATAAACGAGGGCGGAAAAGTGGCAAGAAAAAAATAACCTTATAATTAGAATTATTTTATACTTTTTGAACCTATATGAAAATTAAATCCTCTCTTTTTTTACTATTTGTATCTTCAAAATAAATATTTCCACCTCTATGTCCATAAAAACTATTTGGTAAGGTTTTTAAAGAGTCTGAATTTACTTTGTATTTTTCAATATGATTCTTATTTTTACAACTAGAACTAAAAATATTTGTTATAACAAAAAATAAAATTAATTTTATTACTAAGTAATCTTGTTTTTAAAATGGAAATATTCTCTCCCTCACCAACCCCATTGCCATATCAAACTGCTCTTGCTTGGTGAGTTCAGAATTATCTATAATTATAGCATCTGTAGCCGCTTTTAATGGGCTATTAGCTCGGCTGATATCTTGCATGTCTCTTGTATTGAGGTTTTCTAATACCTCTGCCAATGTAATATTTTTAGTACCTTTTTCTAATAGTTCATTGTAGCGTCTTTGGGCTCTTATTTCTGCTTTTGAAATCATAAAAAGTTTAAGCTCGGCTTTGGGCAATACCACAGTACCGATATCTCTGCCATCCATTACCACGCATTTATTTAAGGCGATCTGTTGTTGTTGAGCTACCAAAAAAGTGCGCACCTCATCTATTTTACTTATAGGACTTACAATATTGCTTATAGCCATAGTGCGTATAGCGTATTCTATATTTACATCATTTAAAAATGTATTGTAGTAATTGTTTTCGCTATTATAGTCAAAAGAGATATTTAAGGAAGGTAAAAGTTTAATTATTTCAGAAGTATTATCTACAGCAATTCTGTGTTGAATAGTAGCATACGCCACTGCTCGGTACATAGCGCCCGAATCTATAAACAAATAGCCTAATTCTTGTGCTAATGCTTTGGCTAAAGTGCCCTTGCCGCAACTAGAGTAACCATCTATTGCTATGTTTATACGTTTGTTGTTCATTATTATTGTTGAGCTATTGAGGCATTTTCAAACAGTTTACCTACATATTGCAATACTATTTTAGCCTCTTCTATGGTATTGTATTTGCCAAAAGAAAAACGAATTGGTGCATAATCTAAGTTGTTGTTTAAAGCCCTTATTACGTGCGAACCTTTATTACTGCCACTACTACAGGCGCTACCTCCAGAGATAGAAATACCTTCTAAATCAAAATTGAACAAAAGCATTTCGTTGGCCACTTCGGGCGGAAAGGCTACATTTAAAACGGTGTAAAGAGAATTGCCTTCTGAATCGCCATTAAATTTCAATGCTTTAAAATTAGCTTTAATTTCAGTCATCATATATTGTTTAATAGCTGAAATATGCGCTTGCTTTTTGGCCATATCGCGATAGCAAATTTCTAATGCTTTTGCCATACCTACTATGCCATATACATTCTCTGTGCCTCCACGCATTTCGCGCTCTTGAGCACCACCTGTAAGTAAAGAATGTATTTTTACACGTTTATTAATGTATAAAAAACCGACCCCATTTGGCCCGTTAAATTTATGTGCAGCACCTACCGCAAAATCTATTTTTGTTTTTTGAAAATCAAAAGGATAGTGTCCCATTGTTTGTACAGTATCACTATGGAAATAAGCATTATATTTTTGGCATAGCTCGCTTACTTTTTCTAATGGCAATAAATTGCCAATTTCATTATTGGCATGCATCAAACTGACTAAAACATTGGTATTGGCTGCTAATAGAGTTTCTAAATGTTGTATATTTATATGCCCATTGGCTAATAAGTTAACATAATGAAGTTGTATTTTATTTTTTTCCGCCAATTCTTCGGCAGTATGTAATACAGCGTGGTGCTCTATACGAGAAGTTATAATATTTTTAATACCTAACGATTCTACACTGCAGCGCAAGGCCATGTTATCAGCTTCAGTTCCGCCTGATGTAAAAATAATTTCACCGGGTGTAACATTTAATAAAGAGGCAATATTTTTTCTGCTCTGCTCTAATTTTGCCTTCACTTTTCTGCCATGGCTATGTGTAGATGAAGGATTGCCAAAATCTTCTTTTAAAATGGGTAATATGGCTTCAAATACTTCATTATCTAAAGGCGTTGAAGCAGCATTGTCAAAGTAAATTTTCATTAAAGTAGAAATTATATTTTATTATTTATGGTGCAGTATCCAATTATTTTATACAATAATTTAGCCAAATTAAATTGCGTTAATATTTCGCCTTCTTTTGGCGCACATTCTACAATATCAAAACCTATAATATGTTTTTTCTCAGCTACTTTTTTCAGAAATTTTAAACCTTGATGCCATAATAATCCACCGGGCTCAGCTGTGCCAACTGCGGGCATTAAACTTGGGTCGAACCCATCGGCATCTATCGTTAAATATACTTTATCATTTAGTTTGGCAATACACTCATCCATCCAAGCATCATTTTCTGCCACTTGGTGCGCATACCAAGTATTAATTAAAGGCGATGATTTAATTAAATCGGCCTCTTGCTTACATTGCGCTCTAATTCCTATTTGACAAATTGGCAAACCTAAGTCATGAATTCGTGCTAAAACACTGGCATGCGAGTATGAATTATCATGATATGATAGACGAAGATCGCTATGGGCATCTATTTGTAATACCGAAAAATTGGTGTGGTATTTTGTAAATGCTTTTACAAGACCTAATGATACGGTATGCTCGGCACCCAATGATACTACAAATTTACCATTAGCTAAATGTTTTTCCGTTTCTTGTTCAATAAGGTTTACGGCTTCTAAATCTATCTTGCCATTAAAATTTATTTCTTCAAGCGTAGCAATACCTACTTTTTTGTAGGCCTCTTGGTCAGTTTCTTCATCATAAAACTCTACAAAGTGGCTAGCCTCAATAATGGCTTTTGGACCAAATTTACTTCCTTCTAGGTATGAAGAGGTATGCTCGTACGGTGCAGACTGAATAATAACTTTGCTACTATCGTAGCTGTATAATTCTGGTTCTGTAATACCTAAAAAATTGTGTTCGCTATTTAATATATTCACTATATTTTTTGATTTTAATGTTTACGTTCATTGAGCTTGTCGAAATGAACTTTTATTGGATTAATTATTTTTTACGCAAAGACGCAATGGTTTTTTTTAGATAGTGAGTTCAAATATTTTTTTTAAAAATCTAAAAATTCATAAATTACTTCACTCTTTCCACATACTCAATAGTACGTAAATCTATTTTTATTTTATCGCCTATTTCTACAAATAATGGAACCATTAAAGGCGCACCAGTGCTTACTGTAGAGGGTTTAAAAGTATTGGTTGCAGTATTGCCTCTTTCGCCTTTTTCGGTGTAAGTTATTTCTAGTTCAACATGGGTAGGAGGGGTCGCGCCTATTGGGTTTTCGCCATTTTCAAAAGATACCAATACAGTCATTCCTTCTACCATAAAGGGAGCAGCATCGCCAAAAAATGTTTCAGTAATATTGTATTGCTCAAAACTCTCATTGTCCATACATACTAAATCAGTACCTTCTTTGTACAAGTAGGCTAGTTCGCGCACTTCTACTCTTACTATATCCACTTTTTCACCTGGGTTAAATCTGTTTTCGGCCGATTTTCCAGTTTTTACATTTTTCATTTTCCCTTGATAAAATGCTCGTAAATTACCTGGTGTACGGTGAATATATTCTGTAATTTGAACCAATTCACCATTGTATTTAATGAACATTCCTACCGATAAATCTGATGCTGTTGCCATATATTTGTATATCTAAATTTTAAGGTGTAAAAGTAAGTTTTTGAAACGGTTTAAACAATAAGAGAAATAATGCATTGCTTTATTTAACCTATTTTGCAGTAAGCATTATATTATGACTAACTTTAGTAACACCAGTTACTAAACCACCAAAATTTTTATTGATTTGTTCTTTATGATTTTTTAGTATCTCAATACTTTTGGGAGATAAAATATTTAGTTGTTCAACAATGGCTTGGGCAATATTGTATTGAGGCCCCATTTTACCATCGTCTACTTGAATACAAATGCCAAGTGCTTGTTCAATGATTCCAATAGAGTACACACCATCTGCACCCGTTTTTCCTACTAATTTTCCTTCGCTTAATGCCATTAGGTCTGTGCAATAACGATTTTTTCCTGCTATCATATCGGGATATTGTATGATGGCATCAGTCATTAATTTACAGGCCTTTTGAATCGTTTCGCTAAATTGAATTGGGTGAATTAAATTTTTATAAGCAATTGCTTGGTTATAAACTGGGAAAGCAAAAATGGGAGCAGAACAACCATCAATTCCTTGTTGAATTTTTTCTTTGGGATAGCTGTGAAACTCTGCAATTATATCTAAAATATCTAAGTGAAGTTGTTGCTTAGGATTGATGTAATCTTTGGTAGGCAAATTTTTATAAACACAATAAGCTAAAAAACCCGCGTGTTTACCACTACAGTTATTCATTACTTTCAAAGGTTTTAAATCATTTTTAATTAAATAATTTTGGTCTTCTTTAAGCGCGGGCATTTGTGGTCCGCATTCCAAATCATCCTCTGTTAGACCTATTTTTTTAAAAATACCACGCACTACTTCCACATGCTTAGCTTCTCCATTATGACTGCCGCAAAATATTGCTATCTCTTGTGTTGTGAAACCGAAATACTCAACAGCACCGCTAGTTAATAAAGGAATTTGTTGGAAAAATTTTAATGCAGAACGTGGAAAACATACTTGCTGGGTATCTCCAATACTGTATATTATTTTATCATCTTTATCTACAATACATATTACACCACGGTGAAAACTTTCTAAAACATCACCTCTATATACTTCTACTAATATTGGATTTGCCATAGGTTAAGAATCTTGATTGGAAGCTAATAAAAACATACAGGCCATACGGATTGCTACTCCATTTTCTACTTGGTTTAAAATTATGCTATAATCACTATCAGCCACTTCACTGGTTATTTCAACACCTCTGTTAATAGGACCTGGATGTAAAATAGTAATTTCTTTATTCAGGCTTTCAAGCATTGGTAATGTTAATCCATATTGCATGCTATATTCTCTTAATGAAGGAAAATATTTAATTTCTTGACGCTCCATTTGAATCCGCAACATATTGGCTACATCACACCATTCAAGTGCTTTGCGCAAATTATGCTCTACCTTTACCCCAAGCTGTTCAATATATCTTGGAATTAATGTTGCAGGGCCGCATACCATTACTTCTGCACCTAGTTTTTGCAAACAAAATATATTTGAAAGTGCTACTCGGCTATGCATAATATCACCAATAATGGCAATTTTTTTACCTGCCACATCACCTAAAGTTTCTTTTATTGAATATGCGTCTAGTAAAGCTTGTGTTGGATGCTCATGTGTGCCATCGCCTGCATTTAAAATTGTAGCATCTATGTGTTTAGCTAAAAATACGCAAGCGCCTGGAGCAGGATGGCGCATTACCACCATGTCTACTTTCATACTTAATATATTCTTAACGGTATCTATCAAGGTTTCTCCCTTAGAAACAGAAGAGGACGAAGATGAAAAATTAACAATATCGGCACTTAATCTTTTTTGAGCCAATTCAAATGATACCCTTGTTCTTGTAGAATTTTCAAAAAATAAATTGGCTACAGTTATATCC
>JABMMZ010000051.1 GCA_013205405.1 Bacteroidota bacterium
CATTATTGGCCTCTCCTATTAATCTTTTATTAGTTCCCTTTATAGGTTGCGAAATTAATTTCTGTCCATCTCGCATTAAAAATCTTTCAGGACTTGCGCATAATAATTTTGTTTTATGTAAGTTTAAATAGGCTGAAAATGGCGCAGGAGATTGATTTAACATCTTAGTTTGTAAGTACGATATTTCTTGAGCACTTAAAGAAATATTTGCTGTAAATTTTTGGCAATAATTCATTTCATAATATACCCCATTCAAAATATCTTCCTTAATTTTATCTACATTGTTTAAATAAACATCTTTTAAAACAGAAGGCATAAAAGTAGTGGTATGCGCTAATTTTGAAGAATTAAAATTAGATAAGTCTATGTCCACAAAAAACTTTAAATATTGATTAAATAAAATATCAGAGATGCCATTATTAATTATTTGAAATTCTGCATCTATCAGCGTTATAACTATTTCTGGCGTATAAAAAAAAAGATTGAGTTGCATCTGAATCAGTTGAAAATTCATTTTTACCTTCATAATTAATTTGCCCAAAAATCCAATATTTAGAGGTGTCTATTTGCAAACTAATGTCTTGAAAACTCCCTTCTAAAACACTAACACATCCAAAACCAGCTACTAAATTAAATCTATTGTACCCTAATGGAGCTGAAACTTGGCAACTATCATAAATATTAAAGGTTTTGAACTGTTCGCTAAAACTGTAAATTTTATTTACAGTTTCATTCATATTCTTAATTTTTAAGGTAGCCTTATTCAACATCTGCAAAGTACTTAATTATTGTTAAACCCATTTTTTCTGAAACCACTTGCTTCAAATCTTCAATACTTGCTTCTTTTATTTTTTTAACACTTTTAAAATGGCCTAACAACAAATGGGCAGTTTTACTACCTACCCCTTCAATATCTTCCAAACTTGTAACAATAAAATTTTTACTCCTTCTATTTCTATGGTGAGTAATGCCAAATCTATGGGCTTCGTCACGCATTTGTTGGATAACCTTAAGTGTTTCAGATTTTTTATCAATATACAACGGAATTGGATCTTCTGGATAAAACAATTCTTCTAATCTTTTTGCAATACCAATAATAGGAACTTTGCCATAAATACCCATAGCTTTTAACGCTTTCACAGCACTACTTAACTGACCTTTACCCCCATCTACTACTATTAAATTAGGAAGTGGTGTATTTTCGCTTAACAATCGCGAATAACGCCTTGTTATTACTTCATACATTGTTGCAAAGTCATCCGGACCAATTACCGTTTTTACATTAAAATGTCTGTAATCTTGTTTACTTGGTTTAGCATCTTTAAATACAACACAGGCAGACACAGGATTTGTCCCTTGAATATTTGAATTATCAAAACACTCTATATGCTGAGGTGGGGTGGTTAATCGCAAATCAGACATCATGGTTTGTAATATTCTATCTACTTTTTGAGTTGGATCTACTTTATCTGCTGCTTGTTGCTTTTCCATTTTAAGGTACAAAGCATTTTTCATACTTAAGTCTAAAAGCTTTTTTTTATCCCCCATCGTTGGCACTGTAATCTGCAAATTAGAATCTAAATCTATTATAAATGGCACTATTATTTCGGCACTCTCCCCTAAATAAGTATTTTTTACCTCTGCAATAGCACTTAAAATCAAATCCTCATCGGTTTCTTCAATTTTCTTTTTATATTCAAAATTATGAGTTTGAATAATCATACCATTGGCTACCCTCAAATAATTTATGTAAGCCGCTTGAGGCGAACTAATTAATCCAAATACATCTACATTATTAATTTTATTATTTACAATAGTACTTTTTGCTTGGTATTTTTCCAATGAGTCTAATTTCTCTTTATAAATTTGAGCTTCTTCAAACTCAAGTTTTTCGACAGCATCTAAAAGTTTACTTTTTAAATGCTGTTTTACTTCACTTAAATTTCCTCTTAATATATTTTTTATATTACTAATACTTTGATTATAATCGGTCTCACTTTCGTGATTTTCGCAAGCACCTTTACAATTGCCTATTTGATACTCCAAACAAACTCTAAACTTATGGTTTTCGATATTTTTTATAGATGAATCATAGTTGCAATTTCTTGTAGGATAAAGTTTTTTAGCCAAATCTAAAATTAAATGCATCAATTTCACATTACTATACGGACCAAAATATTCACTTCCATCTTTAATGGGGTTTCTAATTGGAAATATTTTAGGAAAACGTTCTTTTGTTATTTTAATTAAAGGATACGATTTATCATCCTTTAAACTAATATTATATTTCGGCTGAAACTGCTTAATTAGGCTATTTTCAAGTAGTAATGCGTCATATTCTGTATCTACTACAGTATATTGAATTTGCTTAATTTTAGACACAAGTATAGCCGTTTTTCTATTGTCGTGGTTTTTAGTAAAATAAGAATTTACACGTTTCTTTAAATTTTTTGCTTTTCCAACATAGATAATAGTTTCCGCATCATCAAAATATTTGTAAACACCCGGTTGCTCTGGCAGATTATTTAAAATATTTTTAAGCGCGTTATCCAATCGTACAAATTTACAAAAATGAAATCTATTAGTTAAATTTTAATAAAAAAAAGGTCTGAAACAATGTTTCAGACCTTTAATAAATTATTTATTAAATATTAGTTAGCTACAGTTACTTTGGTAGTAGATGTTACACCGTTAACAGTTACTTTAACTAAGTATATACCTTTAGCTTTATCGCCTAAGTTAATATTCATTGTATTTTCAGTAGTATTTTGAGTTAATACTTTTTCGCCAATGATATTATAAACTTCTACTTTCATTCCACTTGCTTGGCTATTTATTGTAAACATACCATTATTTGGGTTAGGATAAATAGCTAGTTTATTTCCTGTAGAAATGGAATTAATGCTTGTATTGGTACTTAGTGTATTGGTAACATCACATTTACAACCTGCAGAGTTAGTAGCTACCATTTTAACTTTGAAATTACCATCATATAAATATCTATATGTTGGAGAAGTAGCTACGACTGTTCCGCCCTCGCCATAGAACCACTCATATTTTGTATAAGAAGTATTTGATGGTGTAAACTGGTAATTTAAAAATCCTAAATTTTTAGATGTAAATCCACATGTTGGCGATTGACTAACAGTAAGTGATTTTACAATTGTATCAGAACAACCATTAATGTAAGAAGAAACTAATTGAACTCCATAAGTTTGAGTAATAGAGGGATTGTATAATCTTGTAGGGGAATAATCTGTTCCAGTTCCATTTCCAAAATCCCATTTAGTTTGAATATTACCTCTATCTCCAGCTGTTAAGTTTACAAAATTAGCTGTTTCACCTGAGCAAATATCAGCAACAGTAAAATTAGCTTTAGGTTGAATGGTTACGTTTAAATTTTTTGTAATAGAAGCTTCACAACCATTAGAGAATACTGATTTCAAAGTAGCGGTATAAGAAGTAGGTGCTGGCCAAGATCTTGATGTATTTTTACTATTTGCTGTAATTCCATCGCTAAATATCCAAGTATAACCAGGATTAGGAACTGTTTCTAAAGTTGTATTTGTAAATGAAGAAGGTAAACCACTGCATAATCTTGTATAATTAAAGTCAGGCACTGGAGTAGGCTTAATAGTAACCGTTTTAATTATAGAATCTGTGCAGCCGAATTCAGATACTGCTAATAATTTAACAGAATAAGTATTTGGAATAGTATAATTTTTATATCCTAAAAACTCTGTTGATATAGTAGCATCGCCAAAAGACCATTTTTGACCAAAAACACCTAGAATAATTGAAGAAGTATTTGGCAAAACAACAGGAGTAGAAGCACATATTGGTGCAGATGGAGCTGTAAAATTAGCAACCGGTTTTGCAAATTGGTATGCATTTTTTGTCAAGGTACTAATACAACCAGAAGCAGAAACCGTTAAAGTAACTTTATAGCCTCCTGCTACTGCATATTGCTTAGTTGGGTTTGCTAAAGTTGAAGTAGCGCTGTTATCACCAAAGTTCCACACATAACTTAAAGCACCTGAACCTATAAATGATTGATTTAAGAAAGTAACATTAACACCTTTACAAGCATTGTTTACTTTAAATTTAGCTGTTGGTTTTTCAACAACTTCTAATTGAATAGTTGTATCTTTTTTAATTAAATAAGGGAAACTAGTAGAAACAAGTCTAACATTATACGTACCAAAAGTTCTGTATAAGTGGAATGGGTTTAATAAATCTGAACTATCTCCATCACCAAAATACCACATGTGAGAAGCACTTCCGCTAGAAACGGTAGTTAAGTTATTAAATACAACTGTTTCTCCATCACATACTGGACTAGTAAATTCAAAATTAGGTTTAGGTGTTGGTACTACTCTTATAGTTCTAGCTATAGTAGAATCGCAGTAAAACGGACCTAAATCAATAAATCTGAAAGAAAAAGTAATGTTATTATCTAATAAAGCGGCTTGACCGATATAAGTAATATATCCATTTGTAGAGCCAGATGGGGCAGTGTATACATAATCCGTATTTTGCACTAATAAAACATTTGAAGCTGTTTTACCAATTACTGAATTAATTAACCAAGTAGACCCATAGGTACCATTTGAATATCCAGTTGGAGGGACAATCTGGTAAGATGCAGTTTTTCCTACTTCAATTAAATCTGGAATAGAAGGATCACCTACTCTTACTCTGCCTTGAAATGGGGTGCCAGCAATTACAGAGGCTCCTATTGGACGAGGTTTAACTGTTATAGTTTGAGCTACTCTTGTAGGATTGTTACACCCTTTTTTGTATTTAACTTCAAGATTCATGGTCCAAGTAGATATTATTCCACTTGATGCAAATAAACTACCTGCAACAGAACCTCCAATGTGCGTCATATCAGAATTTGAAATATTAGTTGCCCCATTGGTTAGGAAAATATCATTCCCGCCAGATGTTGGATCTACCGTAATGTAAAAACCATAGGTAGTACCAGTATTTAAAATCATATTTTTAGCACTTATCATAGCATACACTTGACCGCCTTTAATAAAGGTAGTTGCTGCACCTTGGTTTACAAGTGTCCAAGCATTTGCATTGGTTTGATTACCAACAAAAGTTCCTATTCTAGAGTATAATCTCAATGTTGTGCCTACATTTTGCCAAAGTCTTATAGTAAAACTATCAATATTTATATTATTTATTGGGGTTATGTTAAAATATCCGCCATTAAAAGATGAAGTACTAGCATTTACAATTGTATTACCACCTGAACTAGGAGAGAAAGTGTTAGACAAACTTGAATATCTAGCAGCTTCTGCATAAAATGTTGTGGTCGCGCTAATTATTGGTCCTGTTAAATTTTTACCGTTTCCTAATAAATTGCCACCTGTTGCTGCATCATACCACGAAATGGAATCTGAAGGAGTATTGGGAGTGCAGGAGAGCATTGCAGACCCTTTACCACATTGACTGGTATTAGAAACTGTTGGTGGAGATGGATTTCCTAAAAATAAAACATTAGGTGTTAAAAATGTATCGTTGGCTGCAATTGAATCTAATAATACTCCATTTGGTCTTGATGTCCAAGATTTAAGTTGGTAGTTTGTATTTGGTGTAAGTGCTAAACTCGTATTTACAGTTATTGTAGTATCCTTTGTAGAAGCTATTCTACATGTAACATATCTTATGGGTTGTAATACACCATTTATAGTGTAATGTAATCTAAAACTATCTAATCTAAATTTACCATAGTTAAATACTCTAGCAGTTAAAGCTTGTGGCGTATTGCACAATGAAATAGCAGAAAATGCGCCAACACCTGCATCATTATTCTTTGTTGCTCTTTTAAATTCTAATTTTATTGTTTGAGTTGCACCTCCACAAGTAGCAGTATTTACGCCACCCCAATTTTGATTACCTGCGTTAATTTGTGGGCGCAAGGTCCAACCTGGGCTCAAACAATTACAAATACCTGCGCCAGTACTTGTTACATTTAGTTCTGGGCCGCTACCGCAGGAGCCTACCACCCAATTGTAACCTCCACAACTGATTGTTAAATTAGAAGCGTTACCTAAATTTGAAGCAATTCTTCTCGTTAACGTTGGGTCACTGCATGTTCTTCCCGTAGCATCATTAGTACCAGAGATAGTAACGCTTAAATACCTATTAGCTATGGTATCTGCTAAACTGGTCCTTAAAGTAGTCCAGTTATCCCATTGTGAACTACCTGAGCTGTAACCAGATCCACCTGTAAAAGTTTCGTTGTAGATAATTGACTGAGAAAATCCTTTAATACTGAAGGAAAGTAACATCAATAAAATAAGTTTTAGTACATTTTTTTTCATATTTATATCAAATTTAATTTTCAAATATAATTAAATTTGTGATTTAATAACAAAAAAAAAATATATATTAACTTTTTTATTAACAATAAGTTAAAATTGCACTCTTTTATTCTAAAAAAAAAGGGATTAAACATTTGTTTAATCCCTTTCAATATCAATTTAATAAACTCTTTTAATGAGTTACTATTATTTTAACAATTTCATTAACTCCGTTATTTTTAATTTGAAGTGTATATATTCCACTTGCTAAATTTTCTGTATTTATTTTTGTAGATTCTACAAAATCAGAGTTGAACATAATTTGACCTAGAGAATTAATCAACTGAATAGTGGTGATATTTTGGTTGTTAACTTTAATATTAAAACTAGTGTTGGCAGGATTAGGATAAATATCAACACCTGAAATTTTAGCACTATTTATTGACGAAGGGAATACGGAAAGAACTTGAGTACTTTCGCATTTGCAGCCACCAGCATTTGTACTTACCAATTTAACTTTGAAATTACCATCATATAAATACATATATATTGGAGAGGTTTGATTTGAATAACCACCTTCGCCAAATGTCCAATCATAAGTTGCATTTGAAGAAATAATTGGACTAAATTTATACCCTAATCCAGACGCTATAAAATAAGATTTGGTGTTGAATGTACAATTAGGAATTTCAGTTACTGTTATAAATTTTTTAATTGTGTCATTGCAACCACCAACTATTTCTGCAACTAATTCTACAGGGAAAGTATTTGTACTTGTATTAGAATATTTGTGTTTAGGATTGTAATCAAATTCTAGTGAGCTCCCGTCACCAAAATTCCAATAGTATTTTGGTATACCTTGAGAGAACTGTGTTTTATTAGAAAACACCGCAAAATCTCCACTACAAATATCTCTTACTTCAAAATTAGCTTTAGCTTGCAACAATACAGTAACATCTTTTGAAATATTATCCGAACATCCATTAGTTAAAACAGATTTTAGATTAATATTTTTAACGCCAATACCAGTCCATGTTTTGGTAGCATTTTTAGTATTCTGAATTGTTGCATCATCAAATGTCCATGTGTAAGCTGAATTTACCCCAGGAAATTCTGTACTATTATTTTTGAAAATAGTAGGAGAAAGATCACATAATTTATCAGGAGTAAAATCTACTTTTGGTGCAGGTTTAATAACAACATTTTTAGTCATTGAATCCTCACAACCAAATTCAGATACCATTTTTAATTTAACAGGATAGATAGCCGCACTAGCATATAAATGAGTGATGTTAATATCAGTAGATAAATTGCCATCTCCAAATTGCCATAAAGCTCCCATTTCGCCTAAGGCAATAGAAGAATTATTTATAAATTCAGCTTTAACATTAGAACATACTGGTGCTGTTGGTGCAGTAAATTTAGCAATTGGTTTTGAAAATTGGTAAGCATTTTTGGTTAACTGACCAATACAACCACCTGAATTGGCTTCAAGAGTTACTTTGTAACCGCCTGCTATTGCATATGGATGTGTTGGATTTGTTGCAGTACTTAAAGCAGAATAATCTCCAAAATTCCATATATAATTTAAGGTGCCAACATTCACAGTTGTTTGATTTAAAAACTTAACGCCATTGCCTTCACAAGCATTTAAAACTTTAAATTTCACTTTTGGAATTTCGTTAACAGTAACAACTATAATTGTGTCTTTCACAATATTGTAAGGCTTAGAAGTAGCTCTCAGCTTAACATTATAAACACCGTAATTATCAAATACATAAACAGGTTCCTTATTATCAGAGCTATCATTTGCTGTAAAAAACCATTTGTAAGTCATATAACCGGAGTGAATTGTTGAAATATTTTCAAACAAAACGCCTTCTCCTGCGCATATTGACGAAGGGAATTTAAAATTAGGTTTTGGTGTTGAGGCTACATGAATAATTCTAGTTATAGTTGTGTCGCAAAAGAAAGGTCCTAAATCTCTATAAGTAATTTTTACAAAGACATTGCTATCCAAAACACTTGAATTTGGGGTTAAGGTAAATTTTGCATTTGCTCCTGTTCCCGTATCAGGATTAACAAAAGTATATAACGAGTTACTTACAGCTGAACCTAGTTCATTGGTTACAGAAACATTCGTAACTTCCCAATTAATTCCATATGAAGTATTATAATAATTAGTTGGTTCAGACATTTCATAAGTTATAGTATTTCCAACTTCAACAATATCAGGAGATGTTATAAAGCCTAAATCATATTTACCATTGAAAGGGGAACCTGTAATTAATTCTGCTCCGGAAGGTTTTGGACTGATAGTAACAATTACAGGTTTTCTGCTCGGGCTAGGACAAGTAGTAGAATATAAACACTCTACATCTAGACTCCATGGAGTATATACACCATTAGCGCCAAATAATCCATAGATAAAATTATCAGATGTTAATTTGAAATCAGCATTTGTGTAAGAACTATTACCATAATTTACCCAAATATCTTCGCCCGAAACTGGATCAGTTGTAATGTAAAAGCCGTATTTTTTCCCTGGTTCTAATACAATATCTACAGGAATTGTATTGATAGTTGCACCCGTTGATAAATCGGCATCAAAAATATTGGTCCAAGCACTAGCGTCTGTTTCGTATCCATTGTATCCACCTTCTATAACATATACTCTGTAATGTGGTGTTGGATTATTAAACAATGATTGAACCTTAAAGCCATTGACTTTTATTAGTGAGATAGGCTCAATATTAAACATCCCACCATTAAATTCATTTGGATCATAAGAAATCATTGTATAATTGTGAAAAGTAGTTCCAAATTGTTTTTCAGTACTTTTAAATCTATTGGCTTCTACATAAAAGGTATCGGTTCTAGTAAGAAATGGTGTATAAAAATTTTCTCCAAGTCCTTTAATACTGCCTGCCGTAGGAACATCATACCATAATAAAGAATCAGAAGCATTACCCGAAGCAGATAATTTAACAATAGCTTTGCCACAAATAAGAATATTTGGTGCTGTTGGCAATGACGGAGAACCAGTATGATTATAATTTAAATATATTGTATCATTATCAATGTAACTATCGGAAGTTCCGTTAGGGCTATATGTCCAAACTTTAATACTATAACTAGAATTAGCTGCAAAGGTATAATTTGGAGATAGTGTTAATGCCATTTCTTCAGAAGGCAATGCTGTATTTACATAAATTGGTGTTTGAACAGTACCATTTATAGAATAACCAATATAATAATTTGAAACAGAATTTGTTCCTAAATTTATAACATTAAATTTTAATTTTTGGGTATTTATACAATCTTGCAATTCACCTAAGCTAGAAATAGCAATATCGTCAGTACCATATATTTTTAATACTTCTGCAATCATTCTTTGATTCGCATTTTGGTAATACCATTGACATATTTCTGTATTGATACCACCCCAATTAGGAGAAGAAACACAAGGACGAATAGAATAAGAAATACCACAATTACAAGTGTATTGATTAAGTGTTAATTCTATTGCTTCCGAGTAGCTACCACAATTATAATCATAACAATTACCTATTTGCCAATTTAGACCATCACATGCTATTACAGTATTTGTACCATTATAAAGTGCGTCTGCAATTTGTCTAGTAGCATACTTATCTGTACAAGTTTTGCCTACCATGTCATAAGTTCCTTTGATAGTAATACTCATAAACCTATCGTTAGTAGTATCTAAAGAGCTTCTGAAAGAACCCCAATTATCAAATTGACTATCGCCACTGCAATAGCTAGTGGAATAATCAAATGTATCACTATAGGTAACTTTCTGTTGTGCAATACCAATTTGAATGCCAGCAGAAAAGAAGATAACAATTAATAATTTTTTCATAATATATTTATTTGTTGCAAAAATAATTAAATTAAATTAAATTAAATTAACATTTTAATCAACAAAATGTTAATTTATCAACTAAAAAGAGAAAATTAATCTAAAAATGACACTTATATGACATAATAGCTTAACTCTTTTATCTTTTTGATTTCATATTGTTCATATTTTTAATCATTTTACGCATTTCGGTAAATTGAGTTAAAAGTTTATTTAAATCTTGAATTGTTTTACCGCTGCCCTTTACAATTCTGTTTTTTCTAGATGCCGAAAGCATATCTGGCGTCATTCTTTCTTGAGGGGTCATAGATTGTATCATAGCTTCAATACCTTTAAAAGCATTATCGTCTATATCTAAGTCTTTTACTTTATTTCCAACTCCTGGAATCATGGCCATAAGGTCTTTCAAATTTCCCATTTTTTTTATCTGTTGCAGTTGAGTTAAAAAATCTTCAAAATCAAAATTATTTTTACTTAATTTCTTATTTAATCTCGCTGCTTCTTGCTCATCATAAACACTTTGAGCTCTTTCTACCAAACTTACCACATCTCCCATACCAAGAATACGGCTGGCCATTCTATCTGGGTAAAAAATATCGAGCGCTTCTAATTTTTCACCATTGCTAATAAATTTTATTGGTTTATTAACTACTGTTTTAATAGATAAAGCGGCACCACCTCTAGTATCACCGTCCATTTTAGTTAAAACTACTCCATCAAAGTCCAATCTATCATTAAAATTTTTAGCAGTATTTACAGCATCTTGACCTGTCATACCATCTACTACAAACAATATTTCTGAAGGTTTTACAGCTTGTTTGATGCTGTATATTTCTTCCATCATTTGCTCGTCTATACTTAAACGTCCTGCAGTATCTATAATAATTACGTTATGATTTGTATCTTTTGCATATTGAATAGCATTTTTAGCTATGTCTATAGGGTTTTTATTTTCTAATTCTGTATAAACATTTACACTGATACTTTCTCCTAAAACCATTAACTGATTTATTGCCGCAGGACGGTATACATCACACGCTACCAAAAGTGGATTTCTTCCTTTGGATTTTATAAACTTTGCTAATTTCCCTGAAAATGTTGTTTTACCAGAACCTTGCAAACCAGCTATTAATATAATAGCTGGAGAGCCAATAAAATTAATTTCTTTTTGCTCACCACCAAGTAGTTTTACTAATTCATCATTAATTACTTTAGTTAATAATTGGCCTGGAGACACGCTAGTTAAAACATTAAGTCCTAATACTTTTTTCTTTACATCTTCAGTAAAGTCTTTAGCTATCTTATAATTAACATCGGCATCTACAAGTGCGCGCCTTATTTCTTTTAAAGTTTCAGCAACATTTATTTCAGATATTCTTCCTTGTCCTTTAATATTTTTAAAGGCTTTCTCTATTTTTAAACTTAAATTTTCAAACATTTTTTATTGAAGTTCCTTTAATTATTTTTTTTAAAAGGACTGCAAAAATAGGATAAGTATTGCTTATCGCAAAAGGGTAAGTACACCTTCTAGGTTAAAATTTTTAACCCCATCTAATCCTAGCGCTTTTATTTTATAAACATAATGGCCCTCCTGACAAGGTTTATCTTTGTAATTGCCATCCCAGCCTACTGTCGCATCGCTTGTTTCAAAAACCATTTCTCCCCATCTATTAAATATTTGTAGATTGTAATCTAAAATAGGATTGCCTGTATTATTAAAAATAAGAACTGCTCGCGGAATAAATACTTCGTTATATCCGTTTCTATTGGGTGAAAACACATTTGGAACCCATAATTGAGGCTCTGAAACCATACAGACTATATTGGAAAAGCTTTCAATAGTTTGTCCTAGTGTATCTTTGATAGCTCTAATTTTAAAACATAAAGAATCGTTTAATTTAGAATCTAAATAATCAAAATCATATACTTTTTTGCTGCTGTCTACAAAAGCTAAATATTGAAAAGTTCCATTTTGTCTTATAAAAATTTGGTACTGTTTAACTCCACTGTGCCATTTAGCATATGGTGTCCATCTTATTTGAGCAACATAATTTATACTCTGCCCTGTCAATAGAATAGTTTTACTTATGCTACTAGGTTGTGTCAAATTTCCGCAGTGATCTTCGGCTCTAATAGTGTATGTATATGACTCCCTATTAGTAAATACATCTAGTTTATCATCTATAAAACCTGCAGAATCAGAATATGCATAATAATCGTCTAAACTTGTACCTTGATAATATCTTGATATAATATATCTTCTTACATTTTTAACCCCTGTGTAAGGTTGCCATTTGGTATAAGTATTACTAAAAGAATTTACAGATGTGGATATTGGTATTACTGGAATTGATGGCTTAATATATTTTGGAGTTTTACACGCCTCATTACTTAAAGATTTCCAAATACCATTTTTTTGCAATGCTTCGATATAATAACAGTATACATTCGGACAAAGACTATCATCTACATAAAAAGTATTTACTGTAGAATCTAATAATTTATAGGGGCCACTTCCTATTTTTCTATAAATTCTATATCTTTCTACACCTTTTAAAGCTCCTTTATCCCAACCATTATAGGCCAACCAAGCTAAATTTAGTTTATTAATTCCTGTATCTATTACTGTTAAAAGCATTGTACAATGTGCTTGTAAAGGGGCTCCTTGAATATTACAATTGTCAGTTATATTGATGGTATAACAATGGCTTAAATTATTGACATCTAAACCCGAATTAACAATATACGAGGTATCCTTAACATTGGTGGAAGTAAAAAAATTTGTAAAGCCAGAAAAATCTCTGTATAAATTATAAGATGAAAATCTAGAATACTTAGACTTTGGCCAATTTATTAATACATCTGAATTGTTACTAACAGATACATAATTAATTGGATCTGATTTAGGACCAATAGTATCATATAAATATATTAATTTATTAAATGTATCGAGACAGTTATGTATATCTACAACAACTAGGCTAACTTGATTGACTAAAATATTTTGAAAATTAAATACAGGATTCTGCTTTGTTGAAGAATCTTTATTTGAATTCGGATTGCCAAAATCCCAATTCCATTTCTTAATATCAAGATTTGAAGGTGCATTATTAGCGGTAAAACTTACTGAATTATTATAACAAATTGTATCTAAATTAGAAGTTACAGTTACATTTGGCTGAGCGTATGATTTAATAAATACTGTATTTCTTAAGGTATCTTCGCAACCATTTGAAGCTTTAGCTATTAACACTGGTTTAAAATCTCCAACTGGGTAATAAAATTTAGGAAATGCTGTTAAATTATCAATTTTGCCATCTCCATCAAAATCCCATTTATAGGAAACTGCGCCAACTGTTAAGTTTCTAAATGAAACTAATAATTGCGCACAACCAGTATCATTATTTACAGAAAAATTAACTTCAGGAGAGCGAAGCACAGTTACTGAATCTGAAGGAACAAAAGACACTAAACATCCAAACGAATCAATTACCGATAATCTGGTTTTAAATACTTGAGAAGATAAAGATCTGTCATTTATTTTATAGATATGGGTGTTTAAATTTATTGAATCTAAGACACTTCCATCACCATATTCCATAAAAAACCGTTTGTAGTATAAACTTTGATTATTGAATTTAACTTTTAACTTTTCGCAACCTATAAAATTAGTTAATGAAAATTTAGGAATTGGACCAATCACTTTTATATAACCTTTCTTTTCAAGCGTATCATTACATCCATTTCCGGCTACTATTAATTTAACATCACTGCCAATAGGCCCTGTATTTTTATTATACAAATGACTAAATGTAGATAAATTATTAACTATTGAATCACCATCTCCTAAATACCATTTGTAATTAAATATATCGGGGCTAGTAATAGCGCTTACCGAAGCAATAATAGGTGCACAAAAATTAAAAGTATCCATACTAGTAAAACGCGCACGGATATCATTGACAATAACAGTGCTTAAAAAAGTATCTGTACATTGCCCCTTTCCGTAAGCCACTATGCCAACTTTAAAAGTACCTTTTTGCGTAAATAATATGTCAATATTTTTAGTAGTGTCCGATGGTAAAATATTGAATCCGTTAATAGAATCTTTGATAAACCATTTAAAAGCAATTGCATCTGGATCAGAATTATTGGTGAATTTAATTTTTTTAGCAACACAACCATATGTGGCTGAATAAAAACCTGCTTTTACCCCCGAATTTATTTGTCCTACAAAGAATGAATCATTGCATCCCGATGGGTGATAATAACTAAATCTAAAGCTAAAATATCCTGGTTTTTTGACTAATACATTACTTATTAAATTGTTTCTTTTAGCTATTGTTAAAGTATTGGTATCGTTAAATTGAGTCCAATTTGTAAGAATTGGATTTGTACTATTATTTTTTAAATTAAATGACTGAAGTTGTTTTGCATTTACAGAACTTACAAAAGGATTACAGCCTTTTACAGGGTCAACAAACATTTGATATCTAGCCCCACTCACCCAAATTTGTGTTTTCAATTTAAAAGTATCAAAGCATGAATTTAGTTTACTAAAAGTAATATACGTTATAGAATATTTTCCTGGCCATAAACCTGAAGGGAAAACAGAATCTCCCAATAGTCTAAAGTTGAAATTTGCACTATCTTTATGTTGAATTAACCATACATGCCAGTAATTTTTATAATAGGTAGAATCTTTGTATTTTACTTTTAATCTTGAATATTGAGTTGTGCAAATATTGGTATCCTTTAGCTCAAAACTTGGCTTAGGCGGCTGCACTTGTATTCTTTTTATGTAAGTAATGGAATCTTTACAACCCACTTTGTTGTAAGCTGCTAATTTTACAGTATAATTTCCAGTATCGACATACTTTACTTTTGGGTTTCTAACTGTATCTCTGGCCAATATTGTATTATTCAATTTATAAAATGTCCATTGGTATAAATTAGCTGATTTTGAAGACCCAACTGGTGTAGAATTAGTAAAATTAACTATATCTCCAGGACATGCGGGATTAGGATCCCAAGTAAATTGAGGTTTGATGTTTACTATTTCAATTGCTGTTTTTTGAATAATGGTATCAACACAGCCATTGCTTCCTGTTGCTATAAGCCTAACTGTATATTTTCCCTTCGCATTAAGGATAACTTTAAAAGGATTAGCTGTTGAATTTTGAATACTATTTGTAGCCGTGTCATAATACAAGTCCCAACGCTGGCTTAGTCCAATTCCGCTTCCTACCAATGAAGAATTATAACCGAGGAAAGTATCTGGTAACGCGCATCCTTTATTTGTTGCAAAAGCCATTAAAGCTATAGGTCCTGAAACTGAAACATTATTACTGTACTTTCTTTCAGAAATACAACCATTAATATCATCTGTAATAGAAAATGAATAACTCCCTAATGCATTAAACTTAATCACTTTTGTGTGAGGCAAATTTTGATTAAATACATAATTGGCAGGCGCAATTACAACAGTTGGATTAGCTGAACGTGAATTATTTAGATTTAATGTAAGTAGCTCTCCACCACATAAACTAGTTTTACTAAAAGTATTATTTAAGATTAAACTATCAGCATACATTAAATAATTATTTTTTCTTAAGGAATAAACGCACCCTTTTTTTGTTGTTACTCTCAAGGTAATATCAAATGAATCTTTAGTATTAAAGATAATATTTTTAGGATTTTTTAAAACTGAAGTACCCGGAACACCATTCTGGAAAGTCCAATTCCAAGATGCAATATTATTGGTTAGCGAATCGGTGGTATTTGTAAAATTAACTGACTTAGGAATACAACCAGTAAGTTTATCAGCCATAAAATTTATATTCACATTGTCAGAAACAAAAACAACACTGTCAATTGTTTTTTTTGCATTGCACCCAAAACTATCTTTCAAAAAAATAGTAGCATTTTTAAAACCAGATGGATAAGTGTATAATACTTTGAAATTTTTAGGTGTGTTTTTATATAAAGTATTATTTAAAAGCCAATCTCTTGTTTTTGATTTTGAAGTGTTGTCGGTTAATATTACACTATCGTTGCCTGAACAAACAATCGATTTGGATACATTTATTTTAACAATTGGCGATGCATAAGCTTGCATAAAATTGGTTTTAGTAATAGTGCAAGTAGAAGCATCTTTATAGGTCATTCTTACAATAATGGTGTAATTTCCTGAGGCGGTAAATAAATTGGTGTAATTACTATCGGCACTTATATATCCGCTGCCAAGATTCCACTCAAAAGTAGTACCAGTAGGAAAATTATTCATTTTAAATTTTACTATTTGAGGAATACAAATTACAGTGTCATCAGAAGATAAGTTGGCTGTTCCGCATTGTGCATGAGAATTGGAAGCAATCAAAATTGCACAAATTATAAACGCTATTTTAAAGATTTTATTCAATATACAGCTAGCAAAAATAGTTTTTTATAACAGATTTGCAATAATTTGATTAGGTTTGTAACCAAATTAATTTAACATCATTATGTACAGACACATATTTTTCCTTTTAGTTGCCTCAATCACTTTATTTTCTTGCAAAAACAATTCAAATACTACCAATAATTGGGAAAAAGTATATACCAATGCTTATAAAAATCACGACTATCAAACTGCTATAGTGGCTCTTAATAATTTAATATTAACCGATTCTTCGAATGCCCAATACATTGATTCTTTAGCTTTTTATTATTTAAAAAAGTCAGATAATTATGTTGGTGGCAAAGTAATGATGGAAAAAGGATTATCGATAAATAAAGACAATTTACTTTTAATGGAATTTAAAAGTATGTTTTTAATGCAGGAAACCAAAAATCTAGAAGCAAGAGAAATATTAGCGAGAGCTTATGAATTATCAAAAAAGAATAAATTTAATTACATGATAGCTACCTCTTATGTTACTGCACCCGATGCAGACGAGGCAAGTTTTAAAGAGTTTATGAAAATAATAAATAATATTCTTTACAGCCCTTCAGTACCAAAAGAAATGGTAGAGGCTAACTCCCCAGAAGTGGGTCCACAAGTAGTTGAACTTAAAGCTTTGTGCTATTTAACAAAAGCCAAACTTTTTTTAGGAATGGGAAATAAAGCATTGGTAATTTCTCAAATAGATTCTGCACTAATGATTCAACCGAATTATGCAGAAGCTAATTACTACAAAGAAAAATTATTACAAAAAGTCCAATAATAAATTATTTTCTTGGATGCCATTCTACCTCAGGCACATGTTGAATAAATGCTGTATATCTTCCTAAAACAAATAAGTAATCTGACAACCTGTTTAGATAGATAATCACTTCTTCTTTAATTTCTTCATTTGCAGAGAGATTAACTACTAAGCGCTCTGCCCTTCGGCAAATACAGCGTGCGACATGACAATGAGATATTTCTATACTTCCTGCTGGCAATATAAAGGCTCTAAGTTCGGGCAATTCTTCATTCATTTTATCTATGGCGTTCTCTAAAAGTTCTATGTCTTCAGTGTGCAAATCTGGCACTATCATTTTACTTTCTGGAGCAGAGGCTAATAAACTGCCAATTGTAAAAAGTCTATCTTGCACTTCTGATAAAACACTTTTATTCAAATTATCCGTTGTAAACGATCTAAGAATACCAATATAAGAATTTAATTCATCAGTGGTTCCATAAGCATCTATTCTAATATGATACTTAGCTACTCTTTTTCCACCTATTAGAGATGTTTCGCCTTTGTCTCCTCTTTTAGTATATATTTTCATAGTGAATATTAATTGTGCAAATTAAACCCAAATTAGTCTAAATTGTTTTGAAAAAAATACTTTTAAATGAAAATACAATTTTTTTTCAAAACAATCGTTTAAATATTGACTCAATTATGTATTAAAAATAAAAATAAATTAAAATGTTAAACTTAAAAAAATCAAAAATTGTTATGAAAAAATCTGAATTATTAATTGTTAAAAATGAAACAATGGACGACATTGTATTTGCTGACCGCAACAAAGCTTATGGCGCTTATGAACTTAGAAAATCCTACAACAGAAATCTATTAAAAGCCATGTTTATAGTGGCTGTTACTTTTATTTTTTCAATGTATACGCCAGCCATTGCTAAGAACTTAGGTTGGGTAAATGAAAAAAAAAGTGAAAAACTTGATTCTTTAATAATTATTTTTGATGATGGCTTAGTTTTTGAAAAAGAATTAGAAGTAGAAGTAGAAAAAACAAAAGTAAAAACAGACGAGAAAACTGAAGATAAGGTAAAATCGATTAAAAATAAAGAAATGGAAGCTGTAGACAAAAATAAAGCTGATAAAAAACTTCCTCCATCAAAAGATGATTTAAAAAATGATGATAAAATTGATACTAGGGATAATCAATTAGGAGAAACAGGCAAAACATTTATAGAAAAATTAGATAAAACAGAAACAATTAAGAAAAAAACAATAGTTAGTATTGCAGATGCGACAGTTAAACCACATTTTCTTGGCAATTTTAATGACTATGTAAACGATAATGTAAACACCCTTGCGATGGATGAAAATTCTGCAGGACAAGCAACCGTATATTTTATATTAGATGAAAATGGCAAAGTAATTAAAAATAGTGTGCGTATTTACAAGTCTTCTGGATACAAAGATATAGATAGTGAAGCTATACGATTAGTAAAAGAACAGCCTAAATATTCTCCTGGAAAATTTAACGAGGATTTTATTCAGGTAGAATGTAAGGTTGTAATTGATTTTGAAAATAGAGACTAATAAAAAAATTAAATAACAAAAAAAGCAAACTTAACAGTTTGCTTTTTTTTAATGTTCTGCCAATTTATAAGTTTCAAACTTATCATTTGTAGAATCAGTTTCTATCAAACCATCTCTTAAACGCACTATTCTTTTAGCATTTAGAGCTATATCCTCTTCGTGGGTTACCAAAATTATAGTGTTTCCCTTGCTATGAATTTCTTTAAACAAAGTCATTATTTCTACCGATGTTTTAGTGTCCAAATTTCCTGTTGGCTCATCGGCTAATAATATACTTGGATTATTTACTAGCGCTCTAGCTATAGCAACTCTTTGACGCTGCCCTCCTGAAAGCTCATTAGGACGATGTTTCATTCTATCCTGCAATCCAACTTGCACAAGTACCTCTTCTGCCCTAGAAAGTCTATCTTTTTTATTATATCCTGCATATACTAATGGCAAAGCAACATTCTCTAAAGCATCCATTCTTGGTAAAAGGTTGAATGTTTGAAACACAAAACCAATCTCTTTATTCCTAATTTCGGCCAATTGATTTTCGCTCATTCTACTCACGTCAATATTATTTAAAATATATTGCCCTTTTGTAAATGAATCAAGACAGCCTAATATATTCATCAATGTACTTTTACCCGAACCTGACGGCCCCATAAGTGCTACATACTCTCCTTTATTTATTGTAATATCTACACTTTTCAAGGCTGAAACTATTTCAGCCCCTAGTTTATATGTTTTTTGAATACCAGTAATATCTATTAAATGGTTCATTTTTTTTCGGTAATTACTTTTGGAACTCTAAAATAATCGCTATCTTTTTTAGGTGCATTTTGTAAGGCTTGAATTTTAGTTATAGTTTCTATTACTTCATCTTCTCTCACATTATTTGTGGTGTTCGATAAATATATCAGTGGCTCAATTCCATTGGTATCCACATCATTTAATTTTTCGCATAAAACTAAAATATTTTCAAGATCTGCTTTAATATTTTGTTTTCCTAAGGCATCAAATTCGAGGCGCGCTAAATGAGCTAATTGGTCAATTTTTTCATCTGTTATTTTACTCATATTGGTAAATTATTGCTTCTATTACTACTTTTCTAAAAAAGTTTAAAATATTTTTAACTAATAATCTTGTTTTGTTTTAAATTATTTTCAATAATACTATAAATATTTGTTTTAAGCAGTTCATCGTCTTCAGGTTTTAGATTATCTGTATCAACAGAACGATGAATGGTGAAAATCATTTTTCGAAAGTAAAATTCAAATTTTTCATCAGGCAATATTTTATAATTACTTTGAAATGTAACTGGTTGAATTGGCACCTTATTGTCTATAGCCAATTTAAAAGCCCCACTTTTAAATGGCTTCATTATAGGAGCGTTTTTCCATATAGTACCTTCTGGAAAAATTACAATGCTATATCCTTTTTTAATTCTATCACTTGCTTCTAAAAAAGCTTTATGGGCATCTTTAATACTACTTCTATTTACACCAATGTCTACTGTTCTAAAAAATATACCAAACAAAGGAATTTTAGTTAACTCAGCCTTAGCCATAAAGCTAGCTTTTTCAGGCAAAAAAAGTCCAAACGCAATAATATCAATATACGAAGTATGGTTAGACACAAATACACAAGGTGTTTTTATTTCACTTTCATTTTCCCTTATAATTTCTACTCTTATAAAAGAAATGTACATTAAAAACCATGCCCATTTTTTTCGTAATTTATTACCAATAGAATACCATTCTTCTTTATAAAAAAAAAATGAAAAAATTGGATACAGCAGCAAAAAGCTAAATGCAAACCAAAACAAAAACCATACAGCACTTATTCTAGCAAAAATTTTCACTATTTAGTCCTTAAGTTAGTTCCATCATCATTATTAGAAACCATTTTAGCTTTCAGTAAATAAGAAATAATGGCTGAAAACAACAGACCTCTACCAGTTGCTAACACCATTTGAAACCTAAAAATACCGCTATTTGAATACGCTTCATTGGTATTATCTATTACATTTTTTAATTCTTCAGCTGATTTATTTAATTTTAAAGCCATGGCTTTTGCTGTATCAATTTTATAATTTATCATAGCCAATAAATATGAATTATCAAAATTAGCAAAATAGGAACTCACCAAAGAAACGGTTGCACCTATCATTACACTAACAAAAAAACCCATAAAAACAGCTTTTCCAAATGTAAACTGCTCAAGTTGCTCTGATTTAAATGATTTTAAGAATAGAAATACGCCTATGAAAGGAATAATTAAAAATTCTAAAGACACCATTAATAAATTAATTGAAAGTCCTTGTTTGTAGATATATGTAGCTGCGTAGATATAGTTAAGTGCAGCACTTGCACTACCAAAAGCTAACCCGTATATTAATATTTTTTTACTCATTTTATTTTTAGATATTTATATTTAAACCTCACGATTTAAAATAATTTTACAAAACTATGATAAAAAAACAAATAGATAGTTTGTTTTAAGAAATAATTGTTGAAATTTGCACCTTTATGGAATTAAATGATATTTTAGCTATTGCCGGTATGCCCGGTTTGTTCAAGAAAATTGGTCAACACAAAAATGGATTGATAGTAGAGGCTTTAGATGGCACAGGTAAAAAAATACCAACTGGCGCTAATACTAAGGTTTCTTTGTTAGCTGATGTTGCTATGTTTACTATGGATGGTGAAGAAAAGCTAGCTTCTATTTTAATCACAATAAATAAATTAGAAAAAGACGGTTTAGAAATACCTAACAAAAAGAGCGATGACAAGGCTTTTCCAGAATTTTTAGGCAAAGTACTTCCAACATATGATAATGAAAAAGTGTATTTGTCTGATATCAAAAAATTAACCAATTGGTATGGATTACTTAAAGATAATTTAGATTTTATAGCATTGGAAAAATCTTTATCTGATGCCAACGAATTGGATACTGACGAAACCAAAACAGATAAAGCCAAAGCAGAAACTAAAGCTAAGGCAGAAAAAGTAGTTAAAACTGCCAATGCGAAAGGCAATAGCAAAAGTAAAGGCAAATCGGTAGGTACCATTCGTAAAATGGCTTAGTACTTTTAGGGTGCAACCTTATCAGGTTCTATTAGTCTATTATTTTATAACAGCTGTATGAAATATTTTTTAACTTTTACTTTTTGCATATTTATTAGAATAAGTTTTTCTCAAAATTTTTACTTCCCTCCCACTTCAGGCAATACTTGGGACACCTTATCTCCAAGCAGATTAGGATGGTGCTCTAATAAAATTGATTCTTTATACACCTTTCTTGAAGCCAAAAACACCAAAGGATTTATATTACTTAAAGGAGGTAAAATAGTATTAGAAAAATATTTTGGAACTTTTTCGAAAGATTCTTTCCATATTTGGAATTCTGCAGCAAAAAGTTTGACAGGAATATTAACTGGCATAGCCCAACAAAATGCTTTATTAAATATAAATGATTCGGCCACCAAATATATAGGAACTGGCTGGACTAGCTGCACTCCTAATCAAGAAAATAAAATTACCATAAAACATTTGTTAACTATGACTAGCGGCTTAGACCCTGCGGTAGCAATGCCATGTAATAACGAAGATGATAGCAAAGCCTGTTTACAATACAGCAACCTGGAACAAAGTGGGCATATCATACGGGCGCATACCGCAAAATTGAAGATATTATTGCAGCTGCTTCAGGTTTAACTTATAATTCTTTTACTAAAAATAATTTAGGCAGTAAGATAGGTATGGGTGGAATTTGGATAAATTCATTATACGTAAGCAAGGTAAGAGATGCTGCAAGATTTGGATTATTGGGCTTAAATAAAGGTATTTGGGGTTCTGATTCGGTATTGAAAGATAGAAATTATTTCAATAACAGTGTTAATACTTCTCAAAATCTTAACCTTGGATATGGTTATTTGTGGTGGCTGAATGGCAAATCTTCATACATAGCACCTGGTATTCCAACTGTATTTAATAAGTCTATAATAGCTTCGGGCCCAAATGATATGTATATGGCTTTGGGTAAAGACGACCAAAAAATATATATTTCACCAAGTAAAGAATTTGTTGTTGTAAGATTTGGAGGTTCTGCATATGGTTTAGCTTTAGCCTTTTCTCCTTTTGACGCTGAGTTATGGACAAAAATAAATAACTTGAATTGTAATAATTCTTCCATTGAAACTAAAATAATACGCACCCATAATTTTATTTATCCTAATCCTGCAAGCACTTTTATAAAAATAAATCCTCCCAATACTGGAGATTTTTCTTTATCCATTTTTAATGCACTAGGACAAGAAATAATAACTACTAAAAACACATTTCACGTTAATATCACAGACTTTAAAAACGGAATTTATAATGTCATTTTAACTCAAAATGAACAAATCTATTCAATGAAAACTGTAATAGAGAAATAATAATCTTTATTTTTAAATAACTAAAATTTTAGCTGTTATTATAAAAATTTCTATAAACATGCATGTTAGCTCCATTGAGGACATACATATTGCCACCTGGATGCATTCTTAAAACATCTTGCGCATGTAAATTACTGATTATAATGTAAATAAGAAAATTAAAATAAATTTAGAATTTTGTTTCATCCTTGATAATTAACACATAATAATAAGATTTTTATTACACTTCAAAAAACTTTAAATTAATTTTTATTTAGGCATCTAAAGTATTTCTTTTATATTCGCATTACTAAAAAATACCAAATATTATGTTTTTTGATTTTGAAAAACCAATACAAGAATTAATAGATCAACAAGAAAAAGCTAAGGAGACGAACGCAAAAGGTAAAGTTGACATGACCGATACCATTGCTTCCTTAGAACAAAAAATATTAGAAACTAAGAAAGATATTTATAGTCATTTAAGTGGCTGGCAAAAAGTTCAAATTTCTCGTCATCCAGAAAGACCATATACTTTGGATTATATCCATGCATTAAGTCAAGATTTTGTAGAAATTCATGGAGATAGAAATGTAAAAGATGATAAGGCAATGGTTGGTGGATTTGGCAGTATTGATGGTCAAGGGTATTTATTTATTGGTCAACAAAAAGGAAGAAACACCAAAGAGAGGCAGTTTAGAAACTTTGGAATGCCTAATCCTGAAGGTTATAGAAAAGCCTTACGCTTAATGAAATTAGCAGAAAAATTTAATCGTCCGATAGTTACTTTTATTGACACACCAGGTGCATCTCCTGGTTTGGAGGCAGAGGAGCGTGGACAAGGTGAAGCCATAGCTAGAAATCTTTTAGAAATGTCGGTATTAAAGGTGCCAATAATTTGTATTGTTATTGGCGAAGGTGCCAGCGGTGGTGCATTAGGCATAGGGGTTGGCGATAGAGTTCTTATGTTACAAAACACTTGGTATTCTGTAATATCTCCAGAAAGTTGTTCATCTATACTTTGGCGTACTTGGGAAAATAAAGAAAAAGCAGCTGATGCTTTAAAATTAACAGCTAATGATATGCTCAAAAATGGATTAATTGATGGCATAATTGACGAACCTTTAGGTGGCGCACACAATGACATTGCAGCTACTATAGAAGCTGTAAAAAAAGAAATCAAAAAACAATACAAGTCGCTAAAAGATAAAACCAGCGATGTATTAATTGAAGAGCGTATTGCCAAATTTAGTGCTATGGGTGTAGTTGAAGAGTTGAGTTAATTATTAGTTCGGTTTTATTAAAAACACTGCAAATATTCTTAATAAATCTATACTATTGATTTTGCCAATCTTAAAGGATTTGTAGATATATAGATGGAGCTTAAGAAATATACAATGTTATTTACAACTGTTAAGGAGTAGCAAAAAAATCATTCTTTTGCCATTAATCTTTCTACCTTTTTAATGGTAATAATAACCCTACATCTAATTATTTATAATTACAATTTTCTTAAACAACAATGTTGAAAGACATTACAAACAGTAGCGCCTTAAATATTATAGAATAAACAATAAACCTATTATTGATTAGGCATTAATTTAGTATTAGGCTCAATAAATAGAGCAGCCAAGAGAGCATTTGATTTTTTTATTGGGCATATTGACTCCTTTATTTAATTTATTGATTACTTTATTAGGTGTGTTAGTTTCTTTATTGGGTGCTTTGGTTACTTTATAAAGCTATATGGTTACTTTATTAGCATAAATAGTTTCTATATTAAAATGGCTGTTTTATTTTTTAAATTTTTAAATACTTTTATGACGGCTTCAATTAAAAAGCACTTTGAATGGGGTAATATCCAAGTATAAAGTATGGATTAAAAAGAAAAACGATTATAATGTTTATTCCTTTCCAATGCTCAATATTTAATAAAGCAAAAAAAATCTCCTTCAAATAAATGAAGGAGATATTTTAAAATTAATTTGAAAAGTTTATTTTTTAGCTGGAGCAGCTTCTTCTTTCACTACATTTCTTGTCATTTTAACAGAAATGACTGCGTTTTCTTGAGCATCTAAAATTTCTACATTAGGTATAGAAATCTCTTTTACTTTAATAGATTGACCTAAGTCTAAAGCATCAATATTTACTTCTACGTAATCTGGAATATTGCCTACAATACTGCGTACTTTAATACGCTGTATTTTTTGTATCAATTTTCCACCTGCTCTTACACCTGGTGAAATACCAGCTACTTTAATAGGGATAGATAATACAACTGGTTTTACCTCATCTATAGCTAAAAAATCAGCGTGTATGATGGTTTCATTTACTGGGTGAAATTGCATGTCTTGTAAAATAGCTAAATGCTTTTTACCTTCAATTGTTAATTGCACTTTGTAAGTGTTTGGCGTGTAAACTAAGGCTTTAAAATCTGGTGCGTATACAAAGAAGTGCAAATGCTCTTTACCTCCGTATAATACACATGGAACTTTACCTTCGTTTCTCAATGCTCTAGCGTCTTTAGTACCTAATGTAGGTCTCGATTCGCCTGTTAATGCTACTGTCTTCATTTTGTTTGATTGACTTTTTTTTGATTAAATTAAATTGGGTTGGAAACTATTATCAAGCTTGAACAAGGAACTTATTGAACCATGCTCATGGATATTTCTGATTGCTTTGCTAATAAGGGGTGCTACTGATAGTACTCTAATCTTATCGCTACTTTGTTTCATTGGAATAGTATCACATACTATTAACTCCTCTAAAACACTATTTTCAATATTTTCGTAGGCTTTGCCACTTAATACTGGGTGCGTGCACACGGCTCTTACTGAACGGGCACCATTATCTTTAATTAATTTGGCAGCTTTGCTTAGTGTACCAGCTGTATCACATAAATCGTCTACAAGCACTACATCCATGCCGTTAACATCTCCAATGATGGTCATGCTTGCAATCTCGTTAGCTTTTCTTCTTTCTTTATCACAAATTACCATCGGGCAACCCAATACTTTAGCGTATTCTCTATTGCGATTACTTGCACCAACATCTGGAGCAGCAATAACGAGTTTATCTAAATTTAGTGAACGGATATAAGGAATAAATACAACCGAAGAATCTAAATGATCTACAGGAACATTAAAAAAACCTTGTATTTGAGGGGCATGCAAATCCATTGTGATTACTCTATTAGCACCTGCCGCACTTAATAAGTCGGCTATCATTTTACTGCCAATAGACACCCTAGGTTTGTCTTTTCTATCTTGTCTAGCGTAGCCATAATAGGGTATTACTGCAGTTATATAATTGGCAGATGCTCTTTTGGCTGCATCTATCATTAATAACAATTCTAATAAATTATCGCCAGGAGGATTCGTAGATTGTACTATAAAAATATCACAACCACGCACAGATTCATTAAAGCTAGGTTGCATTTCGCCATCACTAAATTTGTTAATGGTAACATCTCCAAGCGTGTTGCCAAAATGATCTGCTATTTTTTGAGATAACGAATAAGAAGCAGTACCACTGAAAATTTTAACTTTATTAATGATTGACACTTCTGATTGATTTATTTATTTTAATTTAAACTTTTTAGAAGTTGCCCGAGCTGGATTCGAACCAACATAAACTGCACCAAAAACAGTTGTCCTGCCATTAGACGATCGGGCAATAATTCTTTAAAAGGATTGCAAAGGTAGATTTTATTTTCTTTATTGCAAATATTTTAGCAATAAATTTAATGCAATTATATTTCGTAATACTTTCTATTGGACTACTGCCAATTTATCGTTATGTATCAAAATTCCATTTTGCTGTATTTTTACAAAATAAATACCTGCAGGAAGTGTATTCAAATCAATTTTGGTTTTACTCTCTAATAATTTTGAGCTAAATATTTGCTTACCCTCCATATTATAAATACTCATATAATAGCTCTTTTCTGCATTAAATTGTGGAACAGTAATGATAAGGAAATTATTGGCTGGATTGGGCGCAATATTGATAGTTTCTTTTTTATTTTGATTAATGCCAACTGTAAAATTTTGGCCAGTTATTGGATCACAATCCATAAAAGTAATTATTTGCAGACAATTACTTAAATCATAAGAATAAGAATAACTAAATTCTGTTCCTGTATAATCTGAAATAAAAACTTGCCCCCAAGCGTTCGTATAAGTATTTATAGTGATTTCCGTAAGTTGAGGATTATGTAATTGCAACATATGGCAAGGGTGCATAGTTTTGCCATTCATATAGGTTTCTTGGCTTATTGTTTGAGGAGGTATAGATTTTTGCCCTACTATACCCATCATCCATATATCGTAACCTATAAATGGCTGATTACTTGGAAAATCTAAAACTATTGGCATATTGGGACTTTTAGGACCTTTATTGATGCCAATTTTTGGAGTGTAAATGGTTGGGTTGATATTTGTAGCACAATTAATTGTTCCTCCTCCAAAACCATTGATATAACCTTGCTTATTTCTTAACAATCCATTTTCTTGGTCTTGTCTTTCAATATTTTTTAATCTAAATATTTTTGAAGAAACAACAGCAAAATTTTGAAAATTATTAGATGCTTCTAATACTAACTCGAAAGGCGAATAAATTCGAGTTTGATTGGCAGACGAAGAACAGTATATATTAGTAGCTATGCCATAAATATACAAAGTATCATTTGAAACATATAAATTACTAAAACTAAAAACATGCAGTTCTGGTCTTAAAAGAGGACTACCATTCTCAGTAATATTTCTTGTTGTTAGTAATATGCCAGTATTGGCATCGATAACACTTAAAAATGCTCCTTCGGATTTTGTCGAATTAGAAATTTGAATAATTCTATTGGTATTTGCATCATAGTAGGCATCTGCACCTGATTGTAAATAATAAGATTGATTAGAATTATTTGGATTTGAACACATTATAGTTGAAAAACTATTATTCCAAAGTGAAGTACCATTATTATCCAATAAAGAAGATAGAACCACTTGAGAAGTACCATTAATTGTTAAACCAGCTCCTATATCCCAAGGTAATTGTTCATTTTGAGAACCTGTAACATAATAACGTTGATTGTTACCATTATCTAAATAAGGGAATATTGATTCTGCCATATCATAATCAGGCGTATTGGTATAATTGGCAGTATTATACTCAGTAAACCAGTTGGTATTACCAATATTATCCGTATTTAATACAAAGCCCGTTTTTGAGGTAAATAAAGCCAAACTATCTTCAGAGGAAAACCCTGCAATAACATATCCATTACTTTGCGTTTTTTTAATATCTAAACCCACATTATTGGGGTGGTCGTATATTTTACTCCACGTTATTGCTCCAGTAGCAGCACTGATATTTGCCATATAAGCTCTTGTATTATCTAGTGTGGGCGAGGTATTGAAATCTACATAACCAGTTATGACATAGCCATTACCTCCCAAATTATGATCAATAGCCATACAACGGGTGTCATAATTATTAGCTTGCAGCCCATATACTTGGCTCCATTGAATAATACCATCAAAATCTACCTTTTTAATGGTAATTTTATATCCATTGGCGGTAAGCACAGTGCCTGCCAAAATATGGTAATTGCCATCTGCCAATATATTCATGCCTATTTCTTTAAGTGGTGCGCCTGTTTCTGTATAGGTTTTTTCAACAGCAAAAAGTGCATTTGATTTTAATATGATGGTTAAAAACAAAATAGCTAAAATGTAGTTTTTTATATGTTTCATATTTCAAAGTACATAAAAAAAAAATGAATTATCAAAATTTATTTTCAAAAACTTGAAACATTTTTTATCTTTGTATGTCATACCTTGTAAAATGAACATATTTAAAAAATACTTATCATTATTTTTATTTCTAATACCGTTTTTATTATTTGCTCAAAATGGATTAATTGGTAAAAACTTTATCTTGTGTAAAGCAAATCCTTTTCAATATAAAATTAAAGTTTATGTAGAGGCTTTCGAGAATACAACTGTGAAAGTGAGCAATTCCAAAAGAAGCTATAATTACCAATTTAACATACTAAAAGATTCTGTATTTTTTTTTGATATTGACACCCAATATGTCAATCATCGTTTTCCAGTTGATCGTGTTCAAACTAATTTAATTCAAATTCAATCCACAGGTAATATTTCAGTCAAATATACCTATGATTTTAAAGAAGGAGGAGGAGGTGCTGAAAATACATCTTATGAAATGTCGGCAGTTTTACCAAACAATTTATTAGGCAATTATTACCAAATAATGAATAGTAAAAATTTGGGAAATATGTTTTCAATTTACACTGATATAGACAGCAATTTAATAGAAATTAATGCATTAGATACAATAATATATGGCGTAAAAAGAAAAGGGAAGTTTACTGTAATGTTGCGCAAAAATGAAACCTATAATTTTTTTGCTTACACAAATTTTGGAGGTAGTACAATAAAAAGCATAAATCCCAATAAAACATTTGGTGTAGTAAATTCAGAATTCCCTGAATATACGTTTTATAAAAACAAAGTTCATTTTTGGGCAGATGCGCATGTTTTTGAGGTATTACAGCCCAATAGATTTCATGGTAAAAAATTTTATATAAGTCAAATATTTATTGACGAAGGCAATTCAGATTATAGAGAGATAGTCCGCTATATTTCGCCTACAGATGGCACAATAAGCTTGAATGGAAGAACAAAAAGTTTAAAAGCCAATAAAGCAGATACTTTTTATATACATCAACCTTCGGTTTTAGAAAGTACAGAAGCTATACAAATTCAACAACTTACCCCTCCAAGTAGTTTTTATGTTAAAAATGGCTTTCCTTATACCAATAGTTTAAGAAATATTATACCATGGAAACTTAACTTAAAGCAATTAAACATCAATTTTTGGTGTGAATCAAATATTAATAAAGGTTGGATATACTCAGAATTTAATTTGATATACCCTAAACAAGACAGAAAAAAGATAAGAATAAATGGTATTCGGTTAGATTCTATGGAATTCACCTTTCAAAGGCGTTATAAACCTTTTCCTTATGATACCAGTATGGAAATATGCGGTGCTGGGTTGTATGCAAATCAAAATTTTAAAAGAGCAAATATTACCACAACAGGAAGCGGTTTTTTAGCAGATGTGTTTCAAAATCAGGAGGGTTTTAGATTAAGCACCTACAACCCAGGTTTTTTTAACAAAGCTTTAGATGTAGAAATGCGCATAAACGGCACAGATTATTTTTACGAAAATGAAAACAATGTACCCAAAATATGCCACCAACCCACGCTTTTTAATTGCCAAACCAACTACCCTGCCGATGCTTGGCTTTGGCGCATAGAAGATAGCACCTATACTATACAAAGTATTAACCATAGTTTTAAAGATACAGGCATAAAAAAAATAACCATGGTGTCTATTCGCAAAGACCCCAATAGCACTGCCCAAATAGCAGATACTTTAATCAAATACATTCGTATTTACACCGCACCTTTTGTAAAATTTAGCACGGATACTCTAACCCTTTGCCTGGGCAATGTGGTAAGTTTAAAACCTGCCAAATATGCAGATGATAGCCTACTATGGGCTTTAGATGTTGGTAATTTGAGTTGTACCAATTGCAACAGCACCAAACTTTTGCTCACCAAAAATAGTCCCATTCAACAAAACATTATAGCCATAGCAAGGCTGCAAGGCTGCATAAATGCCAGAGATACGCTAATTGTAAAAAATAAAGGTACAATTAAGCTTACTAATTTGAAAGATACAACAATTTGCTATGGGCAAACAATAACCCTGCCCACCTTAGCACAAGGCGGTAATACGACTGATTACAATTATATTTGGTTGTTTAGTAAAGACACGATTAAAAACCCAAACATTGCTCCCACAGTTTCTGCCACTTATAAGCTAAAACTGACAGATAATTGCAGTAAAGATAGCCTTGGTATAACCATAGTAGATAGTATTTTATATAAAATTAATGTATTACCAAAGCTATCTATCTCTAAAATACCAGATAGTACCATTTGCAATGGCATAAGTCTACCCATTGCTTTTCATTTAAAAGGTGGTATTAAAAAAAATTACACCCTTAAGTTTCAAAATATAGCCACAACCGATACTATTTTTAACCTAAAACCAGATACCACCTCGCGCTATCAAATGGTATTAGCCGATGGCTGTTCTATAAGCGATACTGTAGCTTTTACCTTATTTGTAAAAACAGATTCAATATATATAATAAACTCCAAATTAAATGATACAGTATGCAATAAGCCAGCTTACAATTTAATAGTAAATGCCTTTTCTAAATATAATTTACCGCTTAATTATACTGTTTTCAATCAAAAAGATTCTTTAATGACAACAAATTCTGATGGTAATTTTAATGTACCTATTTATTTTGGCAATAATACATTTAAAGCAAAAATTGAAAGTGTTTGCAGTATTCAAGATTCAGCCGTTTTTTATATTCAAGCAAATAAAGCCATGGCAGCTAATGTAAGACAAACACCCATTTGCTTTAAAGATACTGCTTCCGTTTTTACAACTATAAGCTATGGCAATGCAAACCGTTACAACCTTAAATGGGCATTATTAAATGGACAAAGCATTAGCTCTGATTCTATATTTAAATTTTCAACTAAAAATAAAAAAACTACCTTGTATTATGCCCTTACTGATAATTGCAGCGCACCATTGAAAGATAGCTTGATACTATTGCCTGTGGCATTGGCAAAACTAGATGTAAATAAAAATGTTCAGTGCTTAAAAAACAACTTATTTATTGTAAAAAATAGCAATGATACAACTCTTAATA